>JAADDR010000096.1 GCA_013153865.1 Chlorobiota bacterium
GTAATTGTCCGCAAAAACCGAATATCCTTTGATTATTAAAACTTATTGCTTAACTTTGCAACCGAAAATGAGGACAAGAAGTAAACGAGGGGACTGAAAGTCCCCTGTTTTATTGAAATAAAGAAATGTATCAAAAAAAAGACATATTAAAAATAACCGAAGAAATAATCACTTCCGAAAATAATAATTTCGAAAGTACAAATATATTTTTAACTGACATAAAAGTATCGCAAGATAACAAAATAAGCATACTTATAGACAGTTTCGACGGTATTAAAATAAGCGATTGCATTAAATTAAGCAAAAAAATAGAAGAAAAACTCGACAGAGAAAAAGAAGACTTCGAACTTGTCGTTTCATCGGCAGGACTCGACAAACCCTTTAAAGTATTTAAACAATACGAAAAAAACAAAGGAAAACAAATAAAAATACTGACAAAAGACGGTAAAAAAATAAAAGGCACCATTATTTCAGCCGAAAACCCGAACATAGAAATACAACCCGAAACAAAAAAAACAAAAAACAAAAAATCAAACAAAACAAAACCGGAAACCGAAAAAAATATCAACTTAAACATAAACGAAATAAAAGAAGCTAAAGTTGTTATAACATTTTAACTGAAAACACGATGGATAATTTGAATTTAATAGACACCTTTGCAAACTTTAAAGAAAATAAAGACATTGACAGAGTAACCATGATGGGTGTTCTCGAAGAAGTCTTTCGCAACATGTTCGAAAAACAATTCGGAACATCCGAAAACTTCGACTTTATCATAAATATAGACAAAGGAGACTTCGAAATATGGAGAAACAGAGAAGTCGTTCCCGACGGAGAAGTCGAAGACCCTAACCTGCAAGTTGCAATAAGCGAAGTACACAAAATAGACCCCGACTACGAAATAGGAGAAGAATTTGCCGACGAAGTAAAACTCGAAGACTTCGGAAGAAGAAGCATCCTGTCATTACGCCAAAATCTGTCCTCAAAAATACTGCAACTCGAAAGAGAAAGCGTTTACGAAAGATATAAAAACAAAATAGGCGACATCGTAACCGGCGAAGTTTACCAAGTATGGAAAAAAGAAATGCTTGTACTCGACGACGAAGAAAACGAAATGATACTCCCGAGAAGCGAACAAATACCCTCGGATTTCTTCAGAAAAGGCGACACACTGAGAGCAGTCATAGAACGTGTTGAAATGAAAAACAACACACCGCTCATAATCATTTCCAGAACATCACCCAAATTTCTCGAAAGACTATTCGAACTCGAAGTCCCCGAAATATACGACGGACTTATCACAATCAAAAAAATAGTCAGAGTAGCCGGCGAAAGAGCCAAAGTTGCAGTAGAATCATACGACGAAAGAATAGACCCCGTCGGAGCATGCGTAGGAATGAAAGGAGCAAGAATACACGGAATAGTAAGAGAACTCCGAAACGAAAACATCGACGTAATAAACTACTCAGACAACCTGAAACTGTACATACAAAGAGCTTTAAGCCCGGCTAAAATAAAAAACATAAAAATAATAGAAGACGAAAAACGAGCAGAAGTATTTTTAGACCCCGAAGAAGTATCTAAAGCAATCGGAAAAGGAGGACTGAACATAAAATTAGCAGGCAAATTAGTAGGATACGAAATCGACGTATTCAGAGACATAGACGAAACAGAACTCGAAGACGACGTTGACATAATGGAGTTCAACGACGAAATCGACGAATGGGTACTCGAAACATTCAAAAATATAGGTTGCGATACCGCTAAAAGCGTACTTAACATACCGAGAGACGAACTCATAAAAAGAACCGATCTCGAAGAAGAAACAGTTGACTACGTAATCAAAATTCTAAAAAGCGAATTTGAAGACCACAAAGAATAAAAGTTTCAAAACAGAAAAAAATATATTAATATTGCACTTACGGTGCTGTTTCTGCATGATATAAAATAAAAAGATTGATTAAAAATATTGTAAACAAGTATGTCAGAAGTTAAAAAAAGCAAAAGACTCGCACAAATTGCCAGAGAACTGAATGTCGGACTCGAACATCTCGTCGAACACCTCCAAAAAAACGGAATTGAAGTCGACGCAAGACCGAACGCTAAAGTTTCTCCGGAAGGATATGAACTGCTTTTGGAAAAATTCAGCTCCGATAAAAAAGTAAAAGAAGATGTCAAAAAAATAATCCTTAAAAAACGGGAAAAAGAAAAAGAAGAAACCGAAACTCCCGAAAACAAGGACGTACAACCCGAAGCAGAAACAAAAACCGTAACACCGCCGGAAAAAACCGAGAAACAAGAAGAACCCGAAGCAAAAACGGAAACAAAAAAAGAAGACAAAAAAACCGAACAAAAAACCGAACAAAAAACCGAACCGGAAAAACCGGACATAAAACCCGTCGAACAAAAAAAGAAAATCGAAGAAAAAAACAAACCGGAAAAAGAACAAAATCAAGAACACGACAAACCCAAAATTATCGGACGAATTGATTTAGACTCCATAAACACCAAAACAAAACCGGATCCCAAAACAAAAAAACAAAAAGCGGAAGAAAAGAAAAAACTTAAAAAAGCAGCCGAAGAAGCAGCATTAAAAGCAGAAGAAGAACGAAAAAAAGCCGAAGAACTCAAAAAACAAGAAGAAAAACAACGCTTGGAAGCACAAAAACAAGCACAAAAAGAACAAGAAGAAAAAGAACAAGAATCAAACTTTATTAAAACCGAAGTCGAAGAACTCAAAAAACCCAAAATACTCGGCAAAATAGAAATAAAAGAAGAACCTAAACCATCTAAACACAAACAAGTTAAAGACGAAACAGAAAGCAAAAAAAGAAAACGCAGAAAAAGAATAAGAAAACCGGTAATATCAGACAAAAACATATCCGGAGAACCGAACAAAAAGAAACAAACATCAAAAAACAAATACAAAAAACGTCCCGAAGTAAGCGAAGAAGACGTTCAAAAACAAGTACGAGAAACACTCGCAAAACTCACTAAAAAAACCAAAGACTCGGGAGTAAAACACAGAAAGAAAAAACGCGAAGAAAAACAACAACAATTACAAGAACAACTCGAAAAACTCGAAAAAGAAAAATCAATACTTAAAGTAACCGAATTTATTTCCGCTAACGAACTGGCAAAACTTATGAACGTTAATGTCAACGACATAATAGCAACCAGCTTCGACTTAGGAAAAATGGTTACCATAAACTCACGGCTCGATGCCGAACTGATAGCCATAATCGCAGAAGAATACGGATTCGAAGTACAATTTATATCAGCCGTAGAAACAGAACTGATAGAAGACATCGAAGACAAAGAAGAAGACTTACAACCGAGACCCCCTATCGTTACCGTAATGGGACACGTTGACCACGGTAAAACATCACTGCTCGATTACATTAGAGACGCAAACGTAATAGCAGGAGAAGCAGGAGGCATAACACAACATATCGGAGCATACAGCGTCGAACTCGAAAACGGCCAAAAAGTTACTTTCCTCGACACACCCGGACACGAAGCATTTACCGCAATGAGAGCAAGAGGAGCCCAAGTAACGGACATTGCCGTTATAATAATAGCCGCAGACGACAGCATTATGCCGCAAACAGAAGAAGCAATAAGCCATGCCAAAGCCGCAGACGTACCTATTATCTTCGCCATAAACAAAATAGACAAACCCGGGGCAGACCCCGACAGAATAAAACAAGAACTCGCCGAACGAAACATGCTCGTAGAAGAATGGGGAGGAAAATACCAATCAGTTGACATATCGGCAAAAAAAGGACAAAACGTAGATGTATTACTCGACGAAATACTGCTTGCCGCAGAAATACTCGAACTGAAAGCCAACCCTAACCGCCCCGCTAAAGGAACAGTAATAGAAGCCGAACTCGACAAAGGAAGAGGATACCTCTCTACGGTACTGGTTGCAACCGGAACACTAAAAGTAGGAAACATAGTCCTCGCAGGTGCTCATTCCGGAAAAGTAAAAGCAATGTTCGACGAAAGAAACAACAGAGTTAAAGAAGCAGGACCTTCAACACCGGTACAAATACTCGGACTCGACGGAGCACCGCATGCGGGAGAAAGCTTCTATGTCATGAAAAATGAAAAAGAAGCTCGAGAAATAGCCGACAAAAACAAACGTCTGCAAAGAGAACAAACTCTCAGAACACACAAACACATTACACTCGACGAAATAGGACGACGACTGCAACTCGGAAACTTCAAACAAATAAACGTAATAATAAAAGGCGACGTTATCGGCTCGGTCGAAGCCGTAGCAGACTCGCTTATCAAACTCAGCACCGACGAAATACAAGTAAACGTTATACACAAAGGCGTAGGACAAATTTCCGAAGCAGACATAATGCTTGCCGCCGCATCCGACGCAATCGTTATCGGATTCCAAGTAAGACCGTCATTGCCGGCAAAAAAACTCGCCGAAAAAGAAGAAATAGACATAAGACTATACTCTATAATATACCAAGCTATCGAAGAACTCAAATCCGCAATGGAAGGAATGCTTTCACCGGAAATAAAAGAAGAAATCACGGCAACGGTAGAAATCAAAGAAGTATTCAAAATATCCAAAGTAGGTAAAGTTGCCGGATGCTTTGTCCTCGACGGCAAAATAAGCAGAGACGACAAAGTCAGATTAATACGCGACGGAATCGTAAAATACGACGGAGAACTCGGATCTTTAAAAAGATACAAAGACGACGTAAAAGAAGTTCCGGCAGGAATGGAATGCGGACTTAACATCGAAAACTTCAACGACATTAAAGTCGGAGACATAATTGAAGCATACAGAGAAACCGAAACAGTAAGAAAACTTTAATAAAATATTTTTTGATACATTAAATGCTCTGTATCTTTGCAGAGCATTTTTTTCACATAAAAAAAATTAAAAAAACATGGCAGAATCACCTTCAATACCTAAAGGTACCAGAGACTTCTCACCGGAAATATCATCAAAACGAAACTACATATTCGACACCGTAAAATCAGTATTTAAAAAATTTGCTTACAAACAAATAGAAACTCCGGCAATGGAAAACCTTTCCACACTTACCGGAAAATACGGAGAAGAAGGTGACAAACTGCTGTTCAAAATACTCAACTCGGGAGACTTCCTTAAAAAAATAAGCAACGAAGAACTCGCCTTACGAAACATAAAATCACTAACAACAAAAATATCCGAAAAAGGACTGCGGTACGACCTTACCGTACCACTCGCACGATACGTCGTTCAGCACCGAAACGAAATAACCTTTCCCTTCAAACGATTCCAAATACAACCCGTTTGGCGTGCCGACAAACCGCAAAAAGGAAGATACAGAGAATTTTACCAATGCGATGCGGACATTATCGGAAGCAACTCAATACTGAACGAACTCGAAATAGTACAAATGATTGACGAAGTATTTACAAAACTCAATCTAAAAGTTACAATAAAAATAAACAACCGTAAACTGCTCGCCGGAATTGCAGAACGAATAGGATACCCCGAAAAACTCACGCAAATGACCGTTGCAATAGATAAACTCGACAAAATCGGACACGAAAAAGTTTACGAAGAACTGCAAAAATCCGGATTCTCCGAAAACTCGCTCAAACTGCTGGAACCGATTTTAAACATCTCAGGAAACTTCGACGACCAAATGCAATGCATAGAAAAATTCCTCGGAGAAACAGAATCAGGCACCGCGGGAACTGACGAAATACAACAACTCTTTAATTACCTGAACATCTTTAAATTCAACAACAAAATAGAACTCGACATAAAACTCGCCAGAGGACTTAACTACTACACAGGAGCAATATTCGAAGTCGTATCCGACGAAATAAAAATAGGAAGCATATGCGGAGGAGGAAGATACGACGACCTAACCGGCATTTTCGGACTGAAAAATGTCTCGGGCGTGGGAATATCATTCGGTGCCGACAGAATTTACGACGTCCTCGAAACACTAAACAAATTTCCCGAAACAATTACCGAAACAGTTAAAATTATGTTCGTTAATTTCGGAAAAAAAGAAGAAAAATACTGCCTCCCGCTACTGAAAAAACTAAGAAACAAAGAAATACCCGCCGAAATATTTCCCGACAACGCAAAAATGAAAAAACAAATGAAATACGCCGACGCAAATAACATCCCGTTCGTTGCAATGGCCGGAGAAAACGAAATATCGCAAAACAAATTTACGATTAAAAACATGAACACCGGAGAACAACAACTCGTTACGGAAGAAGAACTTATCAATATCATCTCAAAATAAAAAAAGAACAGGCAAAAAACCTGTTCTTACACCGCAGAGGTCGCGAGCGGATTCGAACCGCTGTACACGGTTTTGCAGACCGTTGCCTAAGCCACTCGGCCACGCGACCCTAACTTAAGAATGCGCAAAGATATCGTTTTTCCGGATTATAAAAAAATTTTTCATTTTTTTTTCCATATCAATTTCTTCCCGAAACCCAAACGATTATCAGTCATCTTTATAAAATCGGGCTCCAAAACCCAAAGCCGTATATTCATTAATCTTGCAAAAGGATACCTTTCCAAATACAATCGCTCGATTTCCTTTTTAATATCCCCTTCCGGAACATACATCCTGCCCGTAAACTGAATACCCCTTATCTTACCCGAAACAGAAGTCTCCAAAACAACCGTTCCCGCAACCCGGTCATTAATCTTTACATCCCCGACATGCTTGGTACCCTCATCCGACGAAAAAACAAAAACATTAAACCTATCCGAATACACATAAAAACAACTCGCACAATACGGAACATTATCCCTCGAAGTCGCCAAAGTAAGAACATGATGCTCATTTATAAAATCCTTTATCCTTTCGGGAATATTTTTCATATAATTATAAAAATACTAATTTGCGTTAATAATAATTAATTTCTTATTTTCGTAATATTAATACATCTCTGTCTGAAAATGCAACTATACGAATATTTTTTTATCTGTTAAAATTATGAAGAAAAATATATTTATAACCGGCATCATAATTATTTCCGTAATATTTATTTCCGGAAATAAAACACTCATTAACAAAAACGAATTTAAATATAAAATAAACGACTCAGCGGAAATAACAATAAAAGAAAACTTCTCCGAAAAAACACAAATCCCATGCTATTACTCAAATATGATTATTCCCGCATGCAATACGGGCGAATGCAAACTTATACACATAACAATATATTGGGATGCTTTCGGAAACTATCTGAAATATGCCGTACCCTCAAAAACACCCCTTACAAAATACAATCACAAAAAATTTAAAAAAAGCGAATACGTTAAACTTCACAAAATTCTCAACGACCCGAAATCAAAATACAAAAACTTCACAATCGATAAACTGACCGAAAAACAAGCACAAAACAAATACAAAACCGACGGAAACACCGGAGCAACATTAAAACTGTTTTACGATGCGGAAAGAATAAAAGGTGCGGTAAAAACAACCCACACGCTGTGGCATGTCGTTAACGGAAACATAAACGAAATACTCAAAAACAAAACAAAAAAACAACACCCCGAATTACTCGCAAAAACAAACATATTTGACACAAAACCCGACAAACAAACCCTGAAAAAACTTGAAAATAAAATATCCGAAAACAATCCGGACAGCTCAATTCTTATATGCAACTACTTCTTAAAAAACAATATCAAATCCGGCAAAGCAAACAAATTTTTAAAACAATTTAACTTCATACAAAAACAAAAATAATGAAAACACTGAATATCATAATTGCCGTCTTACTAACCCTGAACATAACGGCACAAAACAAAACACAACCCTCATACCTCTGCTCCGAAAGCAAAAAAAACTTATTCAAAAAAATCTCCGCATTAAACCAAACAAAATACAAAACGGAAACCGACTTCGCTTACGACGTAAAACACTACAAACTGAACCTGCTTTTCGAAGACATAAACAACAAATACATACAAGGAGAAATAACATGCACTTTCGAAACTAAAATCGATAACTTTAATCAAATAGCATTTGATTTATCGGACTATCTAACCGTAGATTCGGTTATTTTCCGGCAAAACAAACTCACAAATTACACCCTTGCGGACAACGAACTTATAATTAACCTGGAAACCGACATCCCCGTAAACACAATCGATTCTGTTTCAATTTTCTATCAAGGAATACCTAACGCTCAAAATTCCGACTCTTTCAAACAAACAACACACAACGGCGTACCCGTAATATGGTCATTATCCGAACCTTACGGAGCAAGAGACTGGTGGCCCTGCAAACAAAGCTTATACGACAAAGCCGACTCAGTCGATATATACATTACAAACCCCGAAGAATACAAAGCTGCAAGTAACGGACTGCTTATTTCCGAAACAACTTCAAACGGTATGAAAACGGCTCACTGGAAACACAGGCATCCTATCGACACATACCTGATTGCCGTAGCGGTAACAAACTACGCCGTATATTCCGATTACGTAACACTCTCTAACGGAGAAACATTAGAAGTATTAAACTACGTTTACCCCGAAAATCTCACATACGCACAAGAAAACACACCTAACGTCCTGGACGTATTACAACTCTACGGAGAACTTTTTATTCCTTATCCGTATGTCGACGAAAAATACGGACATGCACAATTCAGTTGGGGAGGAGGAATGGAACACCAAACAATGACATTTTTGGTCGCATTCTCGCATATGCTTATGGCTCACGAAGCGGCACATCAATGGTTCGGAGATTATGTTACATGCAAAAGCTGGCACGATATATGGCTTAACGAAGGTTTCGCTACATACCTCGACGGTATGACCCACGAACACAACCTCAACGACGACAACATAAGTTTTAACGAATGGAAACTGGATAATATAAACGACATAGTAACACTGCCGAACGGATCGGTATATGTTACCGACACAACATATGCGGAAAACATTTTCAATTACAGACTATCATACCAAAAAGGGGCAATGGTTCTGCACATGCTGAGAAAAAAAATCGGCGACGACGCTTTCTTCGGAGGCATTAAAAATTATCTCAACGACCCGAACATAGCAAACGGATGCGCAACAACCGCCGATTTGCAATATCACCTCGAACAAACATGCGGATGCTCTTTGCAAGAATTTCTAAACGACTGGTATTACGGAGAAGGATACCCCTCCTATCAAATTTACTATTCGCAAAACGAAGACAAAAACGTAACTCTTACAATAAACCAATCCCAATCACATCCGTCGGTTGACTTCTTCGAAATGACCGTACCGGTTAAATTCGAAGGAATCGAAAAAGACACCGTAATTTGGTTTAATAACACTTACAACGGGCAACAATTCAACTTCAACATCGATTTTCAAATAACATCGGCGATATTCGACCCCGAACACGATATTATCTCATCTCAATCAACAATATCCGAAATAGATACATTCAACAAATCAAACAAAATAACACTAAGTCCAAACCCCGCAACAAACAAAATTACAATAACGTTTAAAGAAAAAATAATTCCCGATAAAGTAATAATATTCAACAGCAACGGCAAACAAATAACAGAATTTAACCCCGGAAAATACGCCTCGTATAAATTCGAATACAACATAAGCAAACTCCCTCCGGGCATTTATTACATAACATTTTATGCGGACAGCGACGAACTTACCGAAAAATTCATTAAAATTTGATTTTTACCCGGTATTAAATTATATCTTTGCGCTCAAATTTGAAAATAAAATAAAATGTTCTCGGGAATAATAGAAGAAACAGGAATTGTTAAAAACATTAAAAAAGACGGAGGAAACGTGCACTTTACGCTTACATGCGGTTTCGTGAACGAACTGAAACCCGACCAAAGTCTTTCGCACAACGGAGTTTGTCTTACCGTTACCGAAGTTAAAAACAACACGTACACTGTTACCGCCGTACAAGAAACACTCCTTAAATCAAACCTCGGATTACTGAAAATCGGAGACAAAGTAAACCTGGAACGAAGCATGAAACCCGACAGTCTGCTCGACGGGCACATAGTTCAGGGACATGTCGACCAAACAGCGGTATGCACAAACATAGAAGAAGCCGACGGAAGCAAATACTATACTTTCGAATACGAACCCGTAAACGATAATATTACGGTCGAAAAAGGATCAATATCGGTAAACGGCGTAAGTCTTACCGTCGTTAACTCAAAAGAAAACTCTTTTCAGGTGGCAATTATTCCGTTTACATACGAACTTACAAACTTTCACGAAATAAAAAAAGGAAGCATCGTTAACCTTGAGTTTGACATTATAGGAAAATATATAACCAAAATAGTCAAACAATATATGAATAAATAAACGGTATTAATCAACATTTTAAAACCCGCACACCGTAGAGTAGAGACGCCTTGCGGGCGTCTTTTTTTTTGCAGGGCGTCTCTGTTTTGCGCACCTCTCTCTTTCATTCCGAGACAGCCGCAACATGTCTGTTTTGACAAGACAGCCGCAAGCTGTCTCTACGGTTATTTTTTTATCGCGGCAATACCGGGCAATTCTTTACCCTCCAAAAATTCCAGCATCGCACCGCCTCCGGTAGATACGTAACTCACTTTATCTTCCAATTTGTATTTTTTAACGGCGGCAACCGAATCTCCGCCTCCCACAAGGGTATAAGCCCCTTGCGAAGTTGCTTCGGCAAGCGCTTCGGCAATTTTAAGAGTGCCGCGCGAAAATTTTTCCATTTCAAAAACTCCGGCAGGACCGTTCCACAAAACAGTTTTCGATTTCTTTATAATCTCCGAAAATAAAATTATTGTTTTGCTTCCTATATCAAGCCCCGTCCACCCGTCTTTTATTTCGTCAACAGCGGTTTCTTCGGTATTCGCATCTTCCGAAAATTTATCGGCATTAAGACTGTCAACCGGCAACACCAAATTAACGCCCTTTGCTTTTGCCTTATTCATAAGGTCTTTTGCCATGTCAAGATAATCGTCTTCAACCAAAGAATTACCGATTTTACCTCCGCGCGCTTTTATAAAAGTATAAGTCATGCCTCCGGCAATTATCAAATTATCGACCTTATCGAGCATTTTTTCAATAACCGTTATTTTAGACGATACTTTTGCTCCGCCGAGAATTGCCGTAAACGGTTTTTCGTAATCGTTCAATACTTTTTGCAAACTTTTAAGCTCGTTTTCCATCAAATATCCGAACATTTTATCGTCGGGGAAAAAATCCGCAATAACGGCAGTCGAGGCGTGTGCTCTGTGAGCCGTTCCGAAAGCGTCGTTTACATAAACATCGGCAAGTTCTGACAACTGCTTTGCAAAATCTCTGTCGCCTTTCTTTTCTTCCGGATAATAACGTAAATTTTCGAGCAAAAGCACATCGCCGTTTTTCATTCCGGCAACTTTCTCTTTAACTTTTTCGCCTATGCAGTCGTCAACAAACATAACATCTTTTCCTAAAAGTTTAGAAAGTTCCGGGACAACATGCTTTAACGAAAATTTTTCTTCTTTGCCTTTCGGTCTTCCGAGATGCGACATTAAAATAACGGCACCTTGCGAAGCAATTTTTTTAATCGTAGGCAATGCCGCAACAATACGCGTATTATCCGTAACTTCAAAAGCATCGTTTAAAGGCACGTTAAAATCAACCCTTACAATTGCTTTCTTATCTTTAAAATTGTATGTTTCAATATTTTGCATAATATAATAATTTTGTTTTATCCTATTTTTTCCATTAATCCGGGAAAATGATTCGAAATCGATTCGGCTAAATTAGACATAAACAATTTAATTGCAATGGAAAGCAAAATAATTCCGAATATCTTCCTCAATATTGTAATACCGGTTTGTCCCAAAAAGTTTTCGATATATTTAGTTGATTTCAATACCGCAAAAACAACAAGCATATTTAAAAACAGAGCAATCATTATATTCAGATAAGAATATTCCGAACGCAACGACAATAAAGTTGTTATGCTTCCGGCACCGGCAATAATCGGAAATGCGAGCGGTACAATTGATGCGCTGTCGGTTTCCGTGTTACCTTTAAAAAGTTCTATTCCCAAAACCATTTCCAAAGCCAGAAAAAATATAATAAACGAACCGGCAATTGCAAAAGATTCTATATCAACCCCGAAAACTTTAAGCAATGCTTCTCCCACAAATAAGAACAAAGTCAATATCAAAAAAGATATTAAAGTAGTCTTTACGGCTTCGATTTTATTACCTTTTGATTTTATGTCTATAATCAAAGGTATAGACCCGAAAATATCGATTACGGCAAACAATACCATAAAAACCGATAATACATCAACAATGTTGAATTCCATAATGTTAATTTTATTTGTCATCAAAGATACGTTTTTTTAAAAAGCGTGCAAAAGTGAAAAAGTTTTTTAATACTGCAAGTTTTTATGCAATATATTTTTGTTATTTTTTTGTTAAATAACTTTTTTAATGTTCCGGCAAAGATGACATTTATCACTTTCTGCTTTTAAACATCTTCGACCTATACGCAATAATCTCATAATCAGCACATTATAAACAACAAAATTATTTACTCAAAAGATATGCGAGATAAATTATTTTACATAATTTTGCCGCATAATCATTATTTAAATAAACCGTAATGACAGATAAAATAAATAAATTTATGGAGAGCGTAATTGCTCAAAATCCGGGAGAAAAAGAATTTCACCAAGCCGTAAGAGAAGTTGCGGAAGTGATTATCCCTTTTATCGAAGAAAATCCCAAATATGCGGAAGCAAAAATCCTCGAACGCATGGTAGAACCGGAGCGGGTAATTATGTTCAGAGTTCCGTGGCAGGACGACAAAGGCGAATTTCGTATCAACAAAGGATACAGAATAGAATTTAACAGCGCCATAGGTCCTTACAAAGGCGGACTGCGATTTCACCCCAGCGTTAATCTAAGTATTTTAAAATTTTTGGGTTTCGAACAAATCCTGAAAAACAGTCTTACCACATTGCCCATGGGCGGAGGTAAAGGCGGCAGCGATTTTAATCCGAAAGGAAAATCCGATAACGAAATAATGCGTTTCTGTCAAAGTTTTATGACCGAGCTGTTTCGTCATATAGGTCCGAATACCGATGTTCCGGCAGGCGATATAGGAGTAGGCGGCAGAGAAATAGGTTATCTTTTCGGACAATACAAGCGCCTGCGAAACGAATTTACCGGAGTATTAACCGGCAAAGGCAGAGAATGGGGCGGCAGTCTGATGCGTCCGGAAGCAACCGGTTTCGGAAACGTTTATTTTTCTCAAAATATGCTCGCAACAAAAGGCGAAAGTTTTGAAGGAAAAACGGTGGCAATATCCGGCTTCGGAAACGTGGCATGGGGTGCCGCGACAAAAGCAACGCAACTCGGCGCAAAAGTAGTAACGATATCGGGTCCCGACGGATATGTTTATGATCCCGACGGTATTTCCGGCGAAAAAATAGATTATATGCTCGAACTTCGTGCAACCAATAATGATGTTGTGCGTCCGTATGCGGAAGAGTTCGGAGTAGATTTTTTTCCGGGCAAAAAACCGTGGGAGCAAAAAGTTGACATTGCATTGCCTTGCGCAACACAAAACGAATTGAACGGAGAAGATGCACAAAAACTTGTTGATAACGGAGTAATTTGCGTAGGAGAAGGTGCAAATATGCCTTGCACGCCCGAAGCGATAGAGATTTTTCATAAAGCAAAGATTTTATTCTCGCCGGGTAAAGCGTCTAATGCCGGAGGAGTAGCGGTATCGGGTTTGGAAATGAGCCAAAATTCGATGAGATATAATTGGACATCGGAAGAAGTTGACGAAAAATTACACCGCATAATGAAAGACATCCACGATGCCTGCGTAAAATACGGAGCTTGTGAAGACGGATATGTAGATTACGTTAAAGGTGCAAACATTGCGGGCTTCGTAAAAGTTGCCGATGCAATGCTCGCACAAGGATTGGTTTAAAGTTTTACGTTTCATATAAGCAGAAAAGAGTCGTTCTCGTTAATCGTGAACGGCTCTTTATTTTTTGTTCGGATTTAATATTCGAAAAGGGTTAAGACCCGAAATCGTCAAACATAATATTTTCTTCCGGAACACCGAGGTCGAAAAGCATTTTCTCTACGGCTGCATTCATCATCGGAGGTCCGCAAAGGTAGTATTCTATTTCTTCGGGTTCTTCGTGATTTTTAAGATACATATCGTAAATAACCTGATGGATGAATCCCGTAGGACCTGTCCAGTTATCGCTTTCGAGAGGTTCCGACAATGCCAAATGCCATTCGAAATTAGGATTTTCGGCAGCAATTTCGTCAAAATCTTCTTTGTAAAAAACTTCTCTTAACGAACGTGCCCCGTACCAAAAAGTAGCTTTGCGTTTGGTTTTTTTGGTTTTAAATTGGTCGAAAATATGCGAACGCATAGGTGCCATTCCTGCTCCTCCGCCTATAAACATCATTTCGTTGTCGGTATCTTTTATGAAAAACTCGCCGTAAGGACCGGATATTGTTACTTTGTCTCCCGGCTTACGAGAAAATATATAAGACGAACAAACTCCCGGATTAACATCGGCAAAGGCACCTTTTGCTTTATCCCAAGGCGGAGTTGCGATACGAACATTCAGCATTATTATGTTTCCTTCGGCGGGATGGTTTGCCATGGAATATGCTCTGAATGTTTCTTCGTTGTTTTTCATTACCAAATCCCACATTTTGTATTTATCCCAATCTTCGCGATATTCTTCTTCTATGTCAAAATCTTTAAATCTGACCGTAATCTTGGGTACGTCAATTTGGATATATCCTCCCGAACGGAAATTAAGAGTCTCGCCTTCGGGAAGTTTTACTATAAATTCTTTTATAAACGTAGCAACATTTCTGTTCGATACAACCTCACATTCCCATTTTTTGATACCCATTATTTCTTGCGGTATCTTAATTTTCATGTCTTCTTTAACTTTAACCTGACATGCCAAGCGTTTATGCTCTTTTATTTCTTTACGCGTAAAAAACGGTTTTTCGGTAGGCAGAATTTCGCCTCCGCCTTCTATAACTTCGCACTCGCACATACCGCAAGTACCGCTTCCGCCGCATGCCGAGGGTAATAAAATTTTATTGTTTTGCAATGTTGCCAAAAGCGAGCTTCCGGGTGATGTTTTAATTTGATGTTCTTCGTCATCGTTGATATTAATGGTTACTTCGCCCGAGGGTAATAATTTTGCTTTAGCAACTAAAAGTATTATAACCAAAAGCAATATAATTGCCAAAAAAGCAATAACACTTATCGCTATTATTTCGGAAATTGAAGGTTGAATTTCTAAAATGAACATATTTGAAAAATCTTTTTTATTAAAATTTATTTCTTTTATAATTTAATTCCCATAAAGGTCATAAAAGCAATCCCCATTAACCCGGTTGCTATAAATGTAATTCCTATTCCTTTTAAGGGTGCCGGAACGTCGGAATATCTGATTTTTTCGCGTATTGCCGCAATACCGACAATCGCCAAAAACCAACCTATGCCCGAACCGAGCCCGAATACGGTTGCTTCGCCTATAGAGGTATATTCTCTTTCTTGCATAAATAAAGCTCCTCCGAGTATTGCACAGTTTACGGCTATAAGCGGCAGAAATATTCCGAGAGACGAATAAAGTGCCGGGGCAAATTTTTCGACAATCATTTCCACAAGCTGAACCATTGAGGCAATAACCGCAATAAACATTATGAAACTTAAAAATTCAAGGTTTATATTTGCTGCTTCTTCGCCGAGAATCCAACTTAGGGCTCCTTGTTTAAGGACATAATTTTCCAGAAGCCAGTTTACGGGAACTGTAATTCCGAGTACAAATATTACCGCAATGCCTAATCCGGTTGCCGTTTTTACGGTTTTGGAAACCGCAAGATACGAACACATACCCAAGAAATAGGCAAAAATCATATTATCGACAAAAATTGATTTTACGAAAATGTTTATATATTCTTGCATCTTTTTATTTTTTTAAAATCCGGTAATTATTAATTTTCTATTAATTCTCTCGTGCGTGATCTTTGTACCCAAATTATAACGCCTACTATTATCAATGCCATGGGAGGCAAGATTATAAGTCCGTTATCGGAATAACCGAAGTCATAAAATCCTTGAGGTATAATTTTAAATCCGGCAAGCGACCCCGAACCGAAAAATTCTCTGATTGCGGAAACTATTATCAAAATAAGGGCATATCCGGCACCGTTGCCCAAGCCGTCAAGGAATGCGGGAAACGGTTTATTCCCCAGAGCAAAAGCTTCAAGACGCCCCATAAGAATACAGTTGGTAATGATTAATCCTACAAAAACCGAAAGTTGTTTGCTTATATCATATACATATGCTTTAAGTATTTGATCGACAATAATAACCAATGCGGCTATAACAACTAACTGAACAATAATTCGTATTCTGGAAGGTATGGTGTTACGCAGCAAAGATATGATAACGTTTGCAAAAGTTAATACCGTAATTACGGATATTGACATTACTACTGCCGGCATAAGTTTTACGGTAACCGCAAGTGCCGAGCAAATACCGAGAATTTGTACCGTAATAGGATTATTAAGATTTAAAGGGTCTGTAAGTAATTTTATATTTTTTCCCATTTTATCATTAATTTTTTTTAATTCTACTTCGTTTAATTGTTATTTTTTATTTTTCTCCAAAAATGCTTTATATGCAAACAGCCAATCATCTTTTACCATTGCTTCCAATCCTTTGCTTGTTATGGTACCTCCCGAAATCGCATCTACTCCGTGTTTTGTGTCTCCGGCTTTTAAGGCGGAACCTTTACCTCCTTTATAAACCGTTATAGAAACAAATTTATCGCCGTCAAAAAGTGTCTTCCCTTTAAATTGTTTTTGAAATTTTTCCGTGGCAATTTCCGCTCCCAATCCGGGAGTTTCTCCTTTATGGTCAAAAACAGCGCCGTAAATGGTATTGTAATCATCGTTTAATGCAAAATATCCCCATATCGGACCCCACAACCCTTTTCCTCTTAAAGGTATAATGATTTTTGTTTCGCCTTTATCGTTTTTTGCTTCGTAAACGGGTAAAACTCTTTTATCCGGCTCGGCTTTAAATTGAAGTTTTAAGTTTACGTCAAAAGCATTTACGCCCTCTAATTTTTCTCCTTTCGAATTTACCGCATAAGCATCGGTAACATATTTGTTGTATAATTGTTCGGCATTATCCGGGGTAGTATTTACACCTATGGATTTTAATATATTTTGCATCTTTTCCACTCTTACGTTTTTATCTTGCAGGGGTTTTAATTTTACCGCGGTAAATGCTAATGCCGCCGCTACCGCAATAACCAATACCGATGCATATATAAAGGTGTATAAATTACTGTTTGTATCTAATTTCATTTGATTAATATTTTAATTTTATCAAAACCTTTTTTAAGCTGCGTTTACTTTTATTCGTTTCATGCGTTTTTTTACATTCGCTCTTATTATATAATGATCTATAAGCGGAGCAAATGCGTTCATCAGCAATATAGCCAGCATTGTTCCTTCGGGGTATCCCGGATTAAATACTCTGATAATTATAATCAATACGCCTATTAAAAAGCCGTATATCCATTTTCCTTTTTCGGTTTGAGCAGAAGTAACCGGGTCGGTTGCCATAAATACTATACCGAAAGCTAATCCGCCGGATACCAAATGATAATAAAACGGTAATTCAAAATACGGATTTAATCCGTCGGGCAAAGCATTAAGCAAAAGCCCGAGTGCCGAAGCTCCGAGAAATCCGGAAAGCATAATTTTCCAACTTGCAACACCGGTATATAATAAAATTGCCGCGCCTATTAAAATCATTAATGTCGATGTTTCTCCTATCGACCCCGGTATCCAGCCCATAAACATATCATAAGCGGAAATTACGTTATCATGCAAACCGTCTATTATTCTGAAACCTCCGTCGGCAAGTTGTTCCTTGGTAGTACCTGCAAATTGCGACAAAGGTGTTGCTCCGGAAAATCCGTCGACAACATTTTGCCCTTTTTCAAGTCCGGCAATCCAAACTTTATCTCCGGACATCTTTTTTGCATATCCGAAAAACAAAAATGCTCTGGCAAGTAATGCCGGATTAAATACGTTCATTCCCGTTCCTCCGAAAACTTCTTTCCCGAAAATAACGGCAAGAACAGTTGCAACGGCAACCATCCAAAGAGGAATATCTACAGGTAATATTAAAGGAATAAGCAATCCCGACACCAAAAAACCTTCTTCTATTTCCTTTTTCTTAAGATAAACAAAAACAAACTCCGTTCCCAATCCCGCAATGTATGAAACTAATACTAAAGGCATTACTTTAACAAAACCGTATGAAAAATTCTGCCAAAAACCGGCATCTTGTCCTACGGACAAAAAATGTTGATATCCGACATTCCACATACCGAACAGCAAAGACGGAATAAGTGCAATTACCACAACGCTCATTAAGCGTTTTGTATCCATGGCATCTCTTATATGAGCACCTCTTACGGGAGCCGTTTTTGCCGGTACAAAAAGAAATGTTTCGAAACTTTCAAAAACAGATCCCCATTTTTCGTATTTTCCGCCTTTTTCAAAATTCGGTTTTATTTTTTCAAAATATTTTTCTAAACCTTTCATATTTACTGTTGTAATTAATACTCTAAATTTTAAAATTATCCGAGTTCTTTTATCGCAAATTCAAATCCCTCTCTTACAATTCTTTGAATTTCTATTTTTGATGTATTTATAACTTCGCACAATGCAAAATCTTCTTCGGCTACTTCATAAATGCCGAGTTCTTCCATCAAATCCAAATCTTTTATTATAATTGCTTTTAAAAGTTGCATGGGATAAATATCCATGGGAAAAACTTTTTCCATCTCTCCGGTAACTATAAACGGTCTTTCTCCTCCGTGAATATTAGTATCCAAAACAAATTCTTTATCGGGATTAAGCCAACTGAAAAAAGTTCTGGAAATACTGAATTTACCGAATCCGGGTTTTGCCCAACCGAAAAATTCCGGTTTATCCCCTTCCGGTATTACGGTTACGGTTGTATCATAAAACCCTATATATTCTTTTTCCGAGATTTTTACGCCGCTCAATACATTGCCGGAAATAATACGTTTCTTTTTACCGTTATCTTTTAATCGATCTTTCAAAACTTCCGATACTTTGGTGCCGAGTAAAGTTCTGAAATACTTAGGATGTTTTACTTCCGAACCGGATAATGCAATAACTCTTAGAGGATTAAACGTACCGGTTTCAAACAAACGACCTATTATTATAACATCTGCTGCATTTAAAGTCCAAACAACATCACCTTTATTTACCGGTTTTATTTTATTTATCTGAATACCTGCATTACCCGCAGGATGAGGACCCGAAAATTCATACTTTTTAACATTTGCCGTATTAATAAAAGGATTTGAAGAATCACCCGCTTTAATACCGAGATAAACATCTCCGTCGGTAAGTTTCAACAAGGCGTTAACTCCGGTTTGAAATGCCGAAAAATCATCTTTTACAATAAAATTAAAATCGGCAGTCAAGGGTGCCGAGTCAAAAGTAGTAATAAAAATATCTCTCGGAACAACTTCTGGTTTTGCAGTAATATTAAACGGACGCTGACGAATAAAAGGCCAACAACCGCTTTTCAATATATTCTCCTTAATTGTCTCCCTGTCCAAATTTTCAGGTTTGTCTTTCACAAAAGTTTCAAATTCATTATTCCCGTCAGGCTCAATAACAAACTCTAAAATACGCCTCCTTTCTCCTCTGTGTATTGCCGATACTTTACCGCTTACGGGAGAAGTAAAAACAACTTCCGGATTATATTTATCGTAAAAAAGAGGCGTTCCCGCCTTTACTTTTGTATCAACTTTAGATACTACCTTAGGCGTAATACCCGGAAAATCAGTCGGTTTTATTCCGTAAGAAGACGCAAGGGGTAAATCTTCCGATTCTTTTTCCGGTGCTCCGGCTAATTTAATATCTAAACCGCGCTTAATTTTAATAATATTTGACATAGTTTACAATAATATTGTGAAATACATCACAAAATTATAAATTATTCAAATTATAAAAAATTATACTGCTCGTAATTAAAGGATATAAAAGTGTTATAAAACATTTTAATTATTAATCCTCCTTATTCGTAGAAACTTAAAAAGGTAAAAAAATAAAAAGTTTTTTACCTTTGCCGTAAATGAAAATTACTGTTTATACTGACGGAGCATCAAGAGGAAATCCCGGACCGGGGGGATACGGTGTAGTTCTGCTTGCCGGAAAATACAGGAAAGAACTCTCGGAAGGTTTTCGTCTTACAACAAATAATCGTATGGAACTTCTGGCAGTTATTGCCGGACTGGAAGCTCTTAAGAACGAAGGAAGCGATGTTACCGTTTACTCAGATTCTTCATACGTTGTAGATGCCGTAGAAAAAAAATGGGTTTTTTCTTGGGAAAAAAAATCATTTAAAAACAAAAAAAATCCGGACTTATGGAAACGGTTTCTGAAAATATACAGAAAACATAAAGTAAAACTGGTTTGGATTAAAGGACATGCAAATATTCCGGAAAACGAACGTTGTGATTTTCTCGCCGTAGAAGCTTCAAAAAAAGAAAATCTTAAAATAGACGAAGGCTACGAAAATATGCAAAAATCTAACGAATTATTTTAAAACCGCGTTTTAAACAACCCTCAAGTTTTACATCTTTTCATCCGGTCTTTCGGATATTTTTTTTAACTTTGCGGCTCAACATCCGAACATAGCATTTTATACATTTAATCGTCATGCATTCAGATATTAAAATATTTTCGGGACAAGCAACAAAATATCTTGCTCGAAAAATAACGGAAAACTACGGGATAGAACTCGGAAAATCGGTTATTACAAAATTCAGTGACGGAGAATATCAACCCGGATACGAAGAAACAGTAAGAGGAAACTTTGTTTTCATTATCCAATCAACTTTTCAACCTACCGACAATCTTTTCGAACTTTTACTTATGATTGATGCCGCAAGACGGGCATCAGCTTATAAAGTAGTAGCGGTAATACCTTATTTCGGATTTGCACGCCAAGACAGAAAAGACAGACCGAGAGTTGCAATAGGAGCAAAACTGATTGCCGACATTTTAACGGCGGCAGGTGTCGACCGCATTATAACAATGGATCTACATGCAGACCAAATTCAAGGTTTTTTTAACGTTCCGGTAGATCATTTATTTGCTTCGGCAGTTTTTATTCCTTACATAAAAAGCTTGAAACTTGATAATATAGCTATTGCATCTCCGGATACCGGAGGAACAAAACGAGCAAATGCATACGCTAAATTTCTGGGTGCCCCTATGGTTATAGGATATAAATCCAGAGAAAAAGCAAATATCGTAAATGACATACGAATAATAGGCGATGTAAAAGGTAAAAACGTAATATTGGTTGACGATATTATTGATACAGCCGGAACCATCGTAAAAGCGGCGGATGTTTTACTGGAAAACGGAGCATTAAGCGTAAGAGCAGTTATAACTCACCCCGTTTTGTCGGGAAATGCTTACGAAAAAATTCAAAATTCAAATCTGGAACAACTTATAGTTTCCGATACCATACCGCTGAAACAAGAATCAAACAAGATAACCGTTTTATCGGTAGCCCCTCTCTTTGCAAAAGTAATAGATAAAGTATATCACTATCAATCAATAAGTTCAAGCTTTCTTTAAAAAGACGTATAATTATTTTTTCTTTCTTTCATTTTTTATATAATTTTGCGGCTCGCAAAAAAAGCATCTTTTATAAATCGTGCAATGGGGATTAAGAGCTTTCTTCACAACGAAGTTTTTACTTAAATCTGAGTAGCACAAAAATCGCTTAAATTATGAAATCAATTGAAATTAAAGCAAAAGAAAGAAAAGAAATCGGAAAAAAAGCAACAAAAAAATTAAGAAAAGAAGAAAATGTTCCTTGCGTTTTATACGGTCAAGATAAAGGAAACATTCATTTCTATGCACATAAAAACGAATTCCGAAAACTTATTTTTACTCCGAACTCATACATAGTAAATCTCGATATTGACGGCAAAAAATGCAATGCCATAATGCAATCTGTTGATTTTCACCCGGTAACAGACGAGATACAACATATAGATTTTTACAGAATAGACACATCAAGAGCATTTAAAATTCCCGTGCCTGTCAGAACTTCCGGTTTGGCAAAAGGTGTTAAAGACGGAGGTGTATTACAAGTAAACCGAAGAAAACTGCTGGTAAAAGCAACTGCGGAAAATATGCCCGATTATGTTGATATAGACGTAACAAACTTGGGAATAGGAGAAGCCGTAAGAATAAACGACTTAAACGAACAACACGAAAACCTTCAATTTTTAGACCCCCAATCGGTAGTAGTAACCGTAAACGTTACAAGACTTGCTAAATCAACAGGTGCATTAGCCGCAGAGGAAGAAGGTGAAGAAGGCGAAGACACAGCAGCGGAAGAAACAACAAGCGAAGAATAATAACTGAAGTCTGATGTTGTTTTTTAAACGAAAAACACGACAAGACAACGAACAAAATAAGATGAAATATCTTATCGTCGGTTTGGGAAATCCCGGAGAAAAATATGCCGACACAAGACATAACACAGGATTTAAAGTATCGGATGCTTTCGCAAAAGCGTCCGATGCTGTTTTTGAGCATAAACGATATGCCGATGTTGCCAAAATAAAATTCAAAGGACGTATTTTTGTTCTCGTAAAACCGATGACATTTATGAACCTCAGCGGAAAAGCTGTCAATTATTGGATGAAAAAAGAAAAAATACCTCCCGAAAATATTTTGGTTATCGTTGACGATTTGGCTTTGCCTTTCGGAACTATAAGACTGAAAAAAAACGGAGGCGACGGAGGTCATAACGGACTTAAAGACATTATTGCAGTTCTCGGACATCAAAATTTCAACAGACTACGTTTCGGTATCGGAAATAATTTCCCTAAAGGATACCAAGCGGATTATGTTTTGTCGGAATGGACACCGGACGAAAAAAAACTGCTTCCCGAAAGAATTAAAAAAATGATTGAAGCAATTAAAATCTTCGGAACAAGAGGAATTACCGAAGCAATGAATTTCTTTAACAATAAATACGATTTCGAATCGGAACTGAAAAAACAAAATCAAAAATGAATCATCCGACTGAACGTATCGACAAATTCCTTTGGGCGGTTCGCTTATACAAAACACGCGGCAAAGCCGCAGAAGCATGCAAAAAAAAACAAGTCTTAATCGGAGAAATTCCGCTTAAATCATCAAAATACATAAAAAAAGGTGACGAATTTAAAATAAAACACCCTCCGGTATTCAGAATATACCGGATAAAAGAAATATTACACAACCGCGTAGGAGCAAAACTCGTATCTGATTATATAGAAGAAATAACCCCCGAAGAATATCTGAACATAATAGACATGATAAATAAAAACACCGCACTGCAAAGACCGCGCGGAACAGGCAGACCTACAAAAAAAGAACGAAGAGACTTAAAAAACTTCTTCAAATAAAACATAAAAATCACGCATAAAGACAATAAAACTTTTTTAATACGCTGAATACAACATCTTCCCCCCTCTAAAAAGGGGCTTTTTTATTATAAAAATAAATTTATCTTTGCAAATTGTTTTAAATTAGCAATAAAAATTATTATGAATAAGAAATTTCCGGAATATAAAGGTTTAGATTTATCTCAGGTTAACAAAGACATACTTAAAAAATGGAAAAAAAATAACACCTTTGAAAAAAGCATAACATCAAGAGAAGGAAATCCCGAATTCGTCTTCTACGAAGGACCGCCTTCCGCAAACGGCATGCCCGGAATTCACCATGTAATATCCAGAACCCTCAAAGACACATTTTGCAGATACAAAACCCTGCAAGGATTTCAAGTAAAACGAAAAGCCGGATGGGATACCCACGGATTACCCGTAGAACTTGCAGTAGAAAAAAAACTAGGAATAACCAAAGACGACATAGGCACAAAAATATCGGTAGAAGAATACAACAACATATGCCGTAAAGAAGTTATGAGATTTACGGAACAATGGGAAGACATTACCGAAAAAATGGGATATTGGGTTGACATGAACGACCCTTACATTACTTACGACAACAAATATATCGAAAGCATTTGGTGGCTGTTAAAACAACTGTACAAAAAAGGATTATTATATAAAGGATACACCATACAACCTTACTCTCCGGCTGCCGGAACAGGATTAAGTTCACACGAACTGAACCTTCCCGGATGTTACAAAAACGTTAAAGACAATACAGGTACGGTACAATTTAAAATAATAAGAAATGAAAAATCCGAATTCCTTTTCGAAAATACCGATACCGACATATTCTTTCTCGCATGGACTACAACACCGTGGACATTACTGTCTAACACGGCTTTAGCCGCAGGTCCGAAAATAACATATCTCAAAGTAAGAACTTTTAACCCTTACACAGGCATTCCGGTTACGATAATAATTGCAAAAGACCGTTTTAACAGCCTGTTCCCCGAAAAAAACAAAGATTTAAAATTAGAAGACTACAAAAAAGGCGATAAAAACATACCCTACAAAATACTCGGAGAATACAAAGGAACCGAACTTGCGGGAATATCATACGAACAACTTCTCCCCTACAAACAACCCGAATACGGAGACGCTTTTAAAGTAATAACAGGCGATTTCGTTACAACGGAAGACGGAACGGGAATAGTACACATAGCTCCGAGTTTCGGTGCCGACGACTACTTCGTGGCAAAACAAAACGGAATAGGACACCTGACTTTAGTCAACAAAAAAGGAAGATTCGTAGAAGGACTCGGAGAATTCAGCGGAAGACCCGTAAAAAACTCCTACGACCCCGACATTCCGGAAGACGCTCCGAATGTAGATGTTGATATTCTCGTAAAACTTAAACAAGAAAACAAACTTTTTAAAAGCGAAAAATACGAACACTCGTATCCGCATTGCTGGCGAACCGACAAACCTATCTTATACTATCCTTTAGACTCTTGGTTCATAAAATCAACTGCCGCAAAAGACAGAATGATAGAACTGAACAAAACAATAAACTGGCAACCGCCCGCTACGGGCGAAGGACGTTTCGGACAATGGCTCGAAAACCTCATCGACTGGAACCTGTCGCGATCAAGATACTGGGGAACTCCCCTGCCGATATGGAGAACAGAAGACGCTTCCGAAGAAATATGCATCGGCTCGCTCGAAGAACTTAAAAACGAAGCTCAAAAAGCCGTAGATGCCGGATTTATGAAAGAAAACCCGTTAAAAGACTTCATACCCGGAGATTTTACAAAAGAAAATTACGACAAATTCGATATGCATCGCCCCTATGTCGATGAAATCATTTTAGTTTCACCCTCAGGAAAAAAAATGTATCGCGAACCCGACCTCATCGATGTATGGTTCGATTCGGGATCAATGCCGTATGCTCAATTACACTACCCTTTCGAGAACAAAGAACGTTTTAAAAAAGCATTCCCCGCCGACTTTATTGCCGAAGGTGTCGACCAAACAAGAGGATGGTTCTTTACGCTTCACGCAATATCCTCAATGCTCTTCGACTCCGTGGCATACAAAAACATCATAGCAACCGGACTGCTGCTCGACAAAAACGGAGTAAAAATGTCTAAACGCCTCGGCAACGTTGTTGACCCGTTTAAAACAATAGAAACATACGGAAGCGACCCCGTAAGATGGTATATGCTTACAAACTCCCGCCCGTGGGACAACCTTAAATTCGACCTAAACGGCGTGGACGAAGTAAAAAGAAAATTCTTCGGAACACTCTACAACACATATTCTTTTTTCGCATTATACGCAAACCTCGACGGATTTACATACGAAGAAAACGAAATACCTCTCGAAAAAAGATCCGAAACAGACCGTTGGATTATTTCTCTTCTAAACACTCTCGTAAAAGACGTGCAAACATCTTTAGACAACTACGAACCCACAACGGCGGGAAGAAAAATACAAACATTCGTAATAGACAACTTAAGCAACTGGTATGTAAGACTTAACAGAAAACGATTCTGGGGACAAGAATACAACGACGACAAAATATCGGCATACCAAACACTTTACACATGCCTGAAAACCGTCGCACAACTTATGTCTCCCGCAGCACCTTTTTATTCGGAACAACTATTCTCCGACCTTAACTCCGTTACCGGCAAATCCGAAGAATCCGTGCATCTTTCGACATTCCCCGAATACAACAAATCCGCAGTAGATAAAAAACTCGAAGAAAGAATGGAACTTGCACAACAAATTTCCTCAATAACATTAAGTTTAAGAAGAAAAAGCAAAATAAAAGTGCGTCAACCTCTTCGAAAAATAATGATTCCGGTATTAAACGACGATTTTAAAAATCAAATAGAAGCCGTAAAAGATATAATATTAACGGAAATAAACGTTAAAGATATCGAATACCTTAAAGACACCGGCGGTATTATCGTAAAAAAACTGAAACCGGATTTCAGGATAATGGGTAAAAAATACGGAAAACTTGTAAAACCGATCTCAAATATTCTTGCAAAATTTACACAAGAACAAATCTCGGAATTCGAAAAAAACAAATCCGTAAAACTTAACATCGAAGACAACGAAGTTGAAATAAACATAAACGAAGTTCAAATAATAACAGAAGACATTCCCGGATTGCTCGCCGCAAACAAAGGACAATTAACCGTGGCATTAGATACCGAAATAACAAAAGAACTTAAAGAAGAAGGTATAGCAAGAGAACTCGTAAACAAAATACAAAACATAAGAAAAGAATCCGGGCTCGAAGTTACCGACAAAATAAAAATCGAAATATCGGCAAATAAAGAAACCGAAGAAGCCGTACAAAAACACAAAGAATATATAAAATCGCAAGTACTTGCCGATTTAATAGAATTTACCGAAATTTCCGACAACGACAAATACGAAAAAATAGAAACAGACGACAAAAATACGGCTAAAGTAATTATATCGAAAATTAAATAAAAACCCAAATACTAAGAACCATGTCAGAAAAAAACAAACAAGAACGAACACGTTACTCGGACGAAGAACTCGAAGAATTTAAACAAATAATCCTTGAAAAACTCGAAAGAGCAAGAAAAGATTATCAACTTTTAAGCAGCACTTTGTCTCACGAAGACTCAAACGACATCCAAGACACATCACCTACTTTCAAAGTTCTTGAAGAAGGAGCAAATACCCTCTCGCGAGAACACACCGGAAGACTAGCACAACGACAACTTAAATTCATATCACATCTCGAAGCGGCACTCGTGCGCATCGAAAACAAAACATACGGAATATGTCGCGAAACCGGAAAACTAATATCAAAAGAACGCCTGAAAGCCGTACCTCACGCAACATTAAGCATCGAAGCAAAGAAAAAACAATCTTAAATAATAAAACCGGATGTCTTTATTCAAAAAATCGCTGCTTCTGATTATTCTATTGCTCATTATAGACCAAGTCGTTAAGATTTGGATAAAAACACATATGACAATAGGACAAGAATTTAACGTATTCGGAGACTGGGCAAAAATTCACTTCCTCGAAAACCCCGGAATGGCATTCGGACTTAAATGGGGCGGCGATACCGGAAAACTTATGCTCAGTACGTTCAGACTTGCGGCAATTGCAATCCTGACATGGTATCTTTACACAATAGCAGAAAAAAAATACCCGAAAATAATAGTATTCGGCGTTGCTCTCATTCTTGCGGGAGCAATAGGAAACATACTCGACAGCGCCTTTTACGGATTAATATTCTCGGAATCAA
This sequence comes from Chlorobiota bacterium, assembly GCA_013153865.1. Classification (GTDB taxonomy): domain Bacteria; phylum Bacteroidota; class Bacteroidia; order Bacteroidales; family JAADGE01; genus JAADGE01. Next base: position 27,865 of record JAADDR010000096.1, read on the forward strand.
CATACGGAACCGTAGCAAAATTATTTCCCGAAAACGGCGGATATGCGGGATTTTTGCACGGCTCGGTAGTCGATATGCTTTATTTCCCGATGATTAACGGAACTTTTCCTTCATGGATACCGTTTTACGGAGGAAAATCATTCACGTTTTTCAGCCCGGTATTTAACATAGCCGACTCCTGCGTTACAATAGGCGTTGCATTAATAATAATATTCAGAAAAAAATTTGCAAAAACATAAAACAAACACGCCGAAACCGCAAAAACCGAAAACATCTTTAATAAAATAGGATAATACGGGTTTTTATCTTGTTTTTATTTTAATATTTTTATACTTTTAGAAATTGTTTCTTAAACATCTGAGCAAAGTATGAAAAAACTGACACTGAATAACATCCTTTTTACGGGTCTCGGAATAATTATTCTATTCGTAATAATTTTCGGAACCCGGGAAATAATATACATAAACGGATACGTATCCGCGGATAAAACCCTGCAAAGCATTATCAGACAAGAAAAAACAGTCGGAAAATTAAACGACGTATTCCTTTCCGAACAAATATTAATAAAAAACGTAATAAATTCCGAAAACAAAAACGAAATATCCGAACTGCAAAAAAAACACATGCTCAATGCCGCGGCATTCTCTAAATACAAAACCCTTCTGAAAACAGATATTGCGGAAACAGAAAATTATTCGCAAAACGAAAAACTGCAAAAAACTGCTGCGGAAACAGAAAATATTTACAAAAAAGAAATTGCACCGCTTATTACGGCTCTTATAAAAACAAAAGAAAACATTATCGATGCAAAAAACATTTCGGGAGCCGATACCGAACACACAAACGCTCTTATGAGCAATATGTCCGAAACCGAAAATCAAATAAAAGAAACCTCGCGCTTAATATACGAAAACCTTAACCTTATAAAACAAATAACAGAAGAAAATCGCAAAACCGCACAAACCGAAAAAGAAAAATTTATACGCTCGGCGGAAATAAACATATTTATATTTTTTATCCTGATAATAATACTTGCGGCAATAATATATACAATATCCGCAAAATACGTCTTTACCCCCCTCGAATCCGTATATGCATACATAAAACGACTTACGGCGGGAGATTTGCCCGAAGACTTACACCTCAAAAGCGGAAAAGACATTACCAAAATAACATCCGTCCTAAACAAAACAACGGCAGTTCTTAAAAATGCCGTAAATTTTGCAAAAGAACTCGCAAAAGGAAACTTTCAAACAAACTTTGAACCGGCAAGCGATAAAGACGCACTCGGGAACACTCTGCTTACACTGAGAGACAACATACGCAAAGCACAAGAAGAAGACGAAAAAAGAAAAAAAGAAGAAGCCCGTCGCCAAAAAACCAACGAAGGACTTACAATGTTTGCCGAAATACTCCGCAAACACTCCGACAACCTTCAAAACCTTGCAGATACGGTAATATCTTCACTCGTAAACTTCCTAAACGCAAACCAGGGAGCATTATTCTTTCTCAATGACGAAGACCCCGAAAACATCTATTACGAACTTATCGGAGCATACGCATACAACCGTAAAAAATATTTAACAAAACACATAAAACCCGGAGAAGGCTTAGTAGGTGCCGTAGCATTAGAAAAATATACCGTTTACATGACCGAAGTACCGGAAGACTATATCGAAATAGAATCGGGAACAGGCAAAGCAAACCCCCGTTCGGTGCTTATAGTCCCTCTGAAAATAGAAGAAAACGTTCTCGGAATAATCGAATTAGCTTCTTTTCAAAAATTTAAAAAAGAAGAAATCGAAATGGTGGAAAAAATTGCCGAAAGTATAGCATCATCACTCTCTAACGCAAAAATAAACATGCAAACCGCCAAACTCCTCGAAAAATCAAGAATCCAGGAGATGCAAATGGAAATGCAGGAAAAAGAACTGAGGCAAAATATCGAAGAACTCAAAAAACTCTCAAAAGACATTAATCTGGTTGACAACCTTAAAGCCGAAAACAACCTGCTGAAAGTAAGACTTAAAAGACTCGCCAAATTTAAAGAAGAAGCCGATAATCTTAAAGCAGAAAACGAAATGCTTAAAGTAAGACTTAAAAGACAATCTTCCGAAAAAGACAAAACGGACTTATCAAAAGCAGAAGTCGAAATGCTTAAAGTAAGATTAAAAAGAACGGCAAAACAAAAAGAAGAAATCGAAATGCTTAAAGCCGAAAACAAAATGCTGAAATTAAGGCTTAAAAAAGAAACAGAACACAACGAAGAAATCGACAGATTAACGGCAGAAAACAATATGCTGAAAGTAAGATTTAAACGAGAAGCAAAACTGAAAGATACAATAGATACACTTACCGCCGAAAACGAAATGCTTAAACTAAGACTGAAAAAAGACAAGGCGGACAAACAAGATAAAAACTAAAAACAATAAAAATGGCTCAATTTATTGCATTTGAAGAAGGTATTACCGTAAACGGACAAACAATCTTATCGGTTGTTGACGCTTTGGACAAGGCAAAAGCGAAAGATATAGCTCTTGAAGTTTTAGCCGAAAACAATCTCGAAAATATCGAAGCTCAAAAATGGTATAAACAAGAAGACTGGCTCAATACCTTTAAAACAATTTCCGAAGAAATGGGAGAAACAATTCTTTATTTCATAGGAAAATCAATTATCGACAATGCCGAATTTCCTCCGGAAATAGACAATATAGAAAAAGGTCTGAAATCAATAGACACAGCATACCATATGAACCATGCAAAAAACGGAACCCCGATGTTTAACCCCGAAACAGGCGAAATGACCGAAGGCATAGGACATTACACGGTTACCGAAATAAGCAAAAACAAAATTAAAATGGTATGCGAAAATCCGTATCCCTGCGATTTCGACAGAGGCATAATTACAGCAATGGCTCGAAAATTCGAGCAACTTGCCGAAGTAAAACTCGATACTTCCGTAAAAAACAGAAAAGACGGAGCCGACAGCTCGTCATACATTATTTCGTGGGCATACAGCTTCTCCGACTGATAATAAAAAAGACCTTCGGAAAAATATTGCAAAATCCGAAGGTCTTTAAAATATCATAACTTAGAATTAATCCACTTAAGCACATCCTCATAAACCTCATCCCGGTTTATTTCGTTAAGACATTCGTGACGAGCATCCGGATAAAGTTTTACGGTAATATCGGAAATGCCGGCATCTTTATACATATCATAAACTTCCTTAACGCCTTTTGCATTCTTACTTACGGGGTCTTTATCTCCGGCAAACAAATACATCGGCAAATCTTTTCTTACCTTAGATGCCGTATCTTTTTTATTTACATATTCTAACCCTTTCAGCATGTCATTATAAAACCCTGCGGAAAATACGGCACCGCAAAAAGGATCGTTAACATATTCGTCAACTTTCTTATCATCCCGGCAAAGCCAGTCAAAATCAGTTCTGTTAGGTTTAAACGCTTTATTAAAATCTCCGAAAGACATTGCATTCATCAACGGGCTCGGACTGTCCTTCTTCTTAAAAAGCATAATCAATTCGGTAAGCAAAATTCCCGCCTTACCGAGCAAACCGGCACTTCCGGCGGTACCCGAAAGCAATACTCCGTTTACTTCGTCATTATAATCGGCAATATAAGTTCTTACCACAAAAGTCCCCATACTGTGCCCCAGCAAAAATACGGGCAACCCGGGCGAATCGGACTTTACCCGTTCAATCATCTTTTTTAAATCGGCGGTAACTTTATTCCAACCTTCTTTTTCGGCAAAAAAACCGAGTTTTTCAATACTCCCGGCAGTCTTTCCGTGACCCCTTTGGTCGTAAGCATAAACATTAAACCCGTTTTTACTCAAAAAATCCGCAAATTCGTCATAACGCTGAGCATGTTCAGCCATACCGTGAACAATAATAACAGATGCTTTTGCATCTTCGGCGGCATGTTTATAATAAACAATCTTTACGCCGTCATCCGCAGTAAATTCGTGTTCCGTTTTTCCCATATTCTGATATTTTAAAGATTTCTGACATCAAGAATTACTTCGGAAAAATTATCGTCAATTATTTTTAATAATAATTTTGCCGTTTTTTCCGGATTCGTCAGCTGTCCGTTTTTCTTCAAATTTACGAATTTTTTCAATTCCGAAAAATCTTTTTCCGAACTTTCTCTTATCTGTCTTTGCATTTCGGTTTCTACAACACCCGGTGCAACGGAATAAATACGAATACGATTTTCTTCATTAAAAAAAGACTGTTCCTTATCAATATTTCTGCTGAACATATCCAACGCCGCCTTTGATGCGCAATAAACACTCCATGCATCCGTGGTATGTCTGCCGGCTCCGGAACTTACGTTAAGAATTACTCTTTTATTCGTATAATATTGATATTTTTTAATAAAATTATTGATTAAAATACTCGGCGAAACTATATTAACATTATAATCATTGATTATATCTTCCGTTTTTTGCTGCCCCGTGCGTTTAATATTCGAAATAACGCCGGCATTATTAATCAAAACAATCTCTTCGGCATCGGGCAAATCCGGAAAATTAAATTCTCCGGCATCTCCCGGTTTCGACAAATCAACATAAACATGCTCGTAACGAGAATGAGAAATATTACAATTCCTCGACATGCCCGAAACTCGAACATCAGGCTTCGTTAAAATATTTTCGGCAACTGCTTTTCCTATGCCTCTGCTTGTTCCGGTTATAAAATATTTTTTCATTGAGGATTTTAATTAAGATTTTTTTGAAACATTTTTTGACTTCCCGAATTTATCTCTTATCCATCTCGGACCTATAATAACTCCGGCGGTTAAATACGGATAATAGGTAAGTAATCGCCATACAAAAGCAGTTATAACCGCTATTCCGGCAGCAGGAGGCATAAAATCTTTTAAATATTCCGAAAAAATATATTCCGAAAAACCGCTGCCTCCGGGTGTAGGACTTACCAGCATCATTACCCACATAACCAACTGTCTGGCAAATAATAAAAAATGATTACTCTTCATGGCAAAAAATGCGACAAATATTGCATTTACCACCCAATATCTCGAAGTCCAAGATATAAAAGTCGCCAATCCCGCCTTAAACCAAAAACCGAAACTCTTTTTCTTAAGCTCTTCAGAATTTTTTATAATATCCAAACCCGCTCTTCTGGCTTCTTTCCTCCAGCGTCTCAAAGGTTTTATCCCGAATATCCGTAAAACAACTTTTTTAATGATATGAGGATTTACAAACAATCCGTAACTTATAAATAAAATATATACAAACTTTATAAGATAACCTGTTACGGCAAAATAAAAAAATTCGTTTGCAAAATTTAAACCCGAAGAATCACCTATACTGAATAAAGTATCGGCTCCGGCTATAAAAACCGCCAGAGGAAACATTATCAAAAAATACATTTCGTCCAAAAAAGATGTTGCCATAACAATTGCCGTACTTTTACCCACACTTATACCTTCTTTATGAACAAACACCACGGCAACACTCGTACCGCCTATAGCCGAAGGAGATACGGCAGAAGCAAATTCCCACAACATAATTACCCTGAATGCTTGTCGCCATGTTACTTTATTCTCGGCTAAGATTCTAAACCGCCACATATACCCTATATCCCGAAGTGCCATAAGCAATACGGCAACAAACAAAAATAAAACGGTAATATACGAAAAACGTATTACCGAAAACGATAAATCAGAATCTTTTACCTGAAAATACAATAAACCCGCAACTCCCGAAATACCGATAAGAGCAGGTATAATAACTTTCTTGGGACTTATTTGTTTCTCAAGATTTTCTTTTTCTTTTAAATCTGCTTTAACCATTGTTCTGCAATATTAAAAAAAATAGCAGACTTTAAAGAAAATAAAAATCAAAACGATACTGTTTTTTTAATCAGACAAATCATTTAAAAAGTTGCACAAAACAAGCTCCGTCTTTTCCGAAACCCGTTTGCCGATAAAATCCGACAATATTTTTACAATATTTTTCGTTGCCTGCCCATTTTTTAATCACTCCAGAAATATTCGACGAAGATATTAATGCAATATTTACGGCTCTTACCGGACAACCTTCCGATTTTACCCGTTCAAACAACAAACTATCATCTTCTTCGGCATGCGAAAAAAAATCTTCTTTGCGGATATACGAAGCATATTCTTGCGCCGTTTTGCACAAACAATTACTCAAAATAAGCGGAGGTCGGGAATCCGTAAGTATCCCTCCGCAAACTGTTCCGGATGTACGCAAATTATTTACCTCAAACAACATTTTAATCTGATAATAACGCTCGGCAAACTGTTTTGCTTCAGTTTTAAAGTTTTCTGACATATTAAATTTTTGCGGATATAACACAAGTATCATGCTTGCCGCTTGCAAATCGCAAGCTGTATCCGCATAAAGTAATTTTAAATCCGATAAAAATTCATTTTCAGCATCAGCTTTAAAATAATCTTCTATATTTTTAAAAACGTAATACAAATCGGAATACAAAACATCTTTAGTCAATGTTTTATCATGTTCTAAAACAACACCTGAATTAAACCTGTATAATTTCGCATATTTATACAAATACAACTTATTATCGGGATAAATACGACGAAGTTTCAAAAATAACTTTTCCGCATGTTTAATATCTCCCGAAGCATATAACGAATCCGCTTTGCGAACGGAAAAACGCACAATTTTATCTATTCGGTACCTGTTCTCCGAATGAAAATAATCCGAAGGATGTTTCGATTTATAAGATTCCAAATATCTTATACCTTTAAGAATTTCAGATACCGGATTCGAATAAACAGACAATAATTCAGGTTCCGAACTTAATTCAACCAAAGACAAACTTTTGTATAAATAAGAATTTTGTTTGTCTTTACCTGCTTTTATATTTCTGTTTGCAACAGTTATGCATCTCATATAACTCTCTGACTCATACAATTTCTGAACCTTACTTTGCGATACGGCCGCAAAAGAAACGAAAAATAAAAACACGAAAACAAAGCCGCTTAAAAGAAATTTCAGTATTTTCATGATTTAGTGTGTTTACTTTTTATTATTTCCTTAAAATTAAACACTTTTCTCCCTTTAATTGTAATATCTTTTATAAAACCGCCGATTTATTTGATTGATTGTGCAATATACAGTTTAAACTAATTCGCAATCCGAAACACATAACATATCTGCCTGAATACAACACTGTTTACAAAAAATAATACTTTTTCGAAAAAAATATTTGCACACTAAAAAAAATAACACTTATTTTGCGAGTGAACACTAACTAACAATTTATGCTGTCCGAAAGGCAAGAACAAATAATTGAAGAATCCATAAAATTAATAGCAGATAAAGGAATTCAAGGGTTTACGATAAAAAATTTATCAAAAGCAATAGGATTCTCCGAACCTGCCATATACAGACATTTCAACAGTAAAACCGATATAATTTCCGCAATCTTGGAAAAATTCTTAATAATTGCGGCTTTTTTATCAAAAGAAACATCCGAATCAAACTCATCGGCTTTCGAAAAAATAGCTTTTATAATTAAACAAATGATTAACATGTTCACGGAAACACCTTCATTGGTTCCCGTCATTTTTTCGGAAGAAATATTCAAAAACGAAACTGCACTTAAAGAAAAAATAATAACAATACTTAATAAAGATAAAGAAACTATCGAAAGAATAATTTCGGAAGGACAAAAAAACGGAGAATTTCGAACCGACATAGACGAAAAAACTTTAACCCTTACCGTTATGGGTTCATTAAGGTTGTTGGTCAAAAAATGGGACTTGGAAAATCGAAAGTTTAATTTAAAAAAAGAAAGCGACTTATTAATTTCGGCTTTAAATAAAATATTAACGGTATAAATACGAAACACCATGGTACAACTAAATAAACATCAACATCTTATTATATCTCTGTCGATTATATTTATATTCTCCGGACACAAAATGTCGGCAGATACCATTCCTTCAATAAATTTAACAACCATTGCACAAGTAAATCAAGGAAACAGCTATATAACATTTCCTACTGATATAGGTAATATCGAATCTCTTTGGTTTGAAGCAAACCTGATACCGAATTTTCATATACGCACAAATAAAGATGCAAGATTAATGGGAGTTCTTACACCGCAAATGATTATAAGAATGTATCAAGAATATTCATATCCGGTAAGAACCCCGAGTTATATGCCGCAAATAACAATGTATTACAAACTCGACAAATACAATAAAAACAGCACTCTGTTTGCAAGATTGGCACACCACTCAAACGGACAAGACGGAGACTTTTACAACGAAGACGGAACAATAAATTTATTATCGGGTGATTTCTCTACAAATTGGTTCGAACTGGGGCTTATACGCACATTTTTTAACGACAGGTTCAATGCAACACAATTTTTCAGAACATCTTTAAGAAAAGATTTCTTCGAAAGTTCAAACCAAGAAAACGGAATATACAGTAAATTCAGATGGAAAAGCAGTTTCTCCATTTTTAAAATAAGAGAAAACGGAGAGCACGGAAAGAAAAAAGCGGGATTCTCTTTAAAAATGGATGCCGAAATAATGTTCGGCGACATATATACGTGGAGCAATAATGATTTTGACCGGTTAAATATCGGACTTACGGCTTTCTATACCCCGAAATTTTTTGAAGACATAGGATTTTTCATAAACTTATATCACGGACAAGACTACTACAACATATATTTTAATCATCAATTAAACGTAATCCGTTTCGGTATTATGACCGAAGTATTAAGATTTTAAATAAAGAGAACATGAAAAACATAACAATTAGTCTGCTAACAATAATATTCTCCGTTTCAATCGGTTACTCACAAAAAGCCGATGACATAACAGGAAAATATCATCTGCCGAACAAACTGGATATAGAAATATTCAAATACAAAACAACATATGCCGGCAGAATAATAGCCCTCAACGGCTTCGAAAACGGACAAACAAAAGATATTAAAAACCCCGACGGTAAAAAAAGAAACGACCCCTTAACAGGAAAAGTAATAATAACCGGACTGAAATTTAACCCCGAAACCAAAACATGGGAAAACGGTAAAATGTACGGAGCAGAAAAAGGAATGTTTTTCAACCTGAGAATAAAAAAACTAAAAAAAGATAAAATAACAGTAGAAGCCTCTAAATATTTCTTTAAGAAAACTATAGACTGGGAAAGAATATAAAAATTGACACATTTTAAATTATTTACTTTAAAATATGAAAAATTTTTTGTATCGCATGTAATTTTTAACTTTGTCGGTCAAAATTCGGGCAAAACAAAAAGAAAAATGTCAGACAATAACCTTTGGAATAATATAAAAACAAGCGCCTATAAAGCACTGCAGCCTATTATAAACCTGCTTGTTAAAACAGGCATAACTCCCAACGGCATTACCGTTACAGGATTTATTATAACTATATTTGCAGCCGTTATTTTAATTGTGGGAGCAGAAACCGGAAAAAGAGGAGACATAAAATACATTACATGGTTCGGAATTGTTATACTCATTGCCGGACTTTTCGATATGCTCGACGGACAATTAGCCAGAAAAACAGGCAAAATGACAAAATTCGGAGCTTTATTCGACTCCGTAATAGACCGGTACAGCGAAATGATAATGTTCTTCGGAATTGCATACTACTTAGTATCATACCATTATTTCCTTAGCGGTGTATTAGCATTTATAGCAATGATAGGATCAATTATGGTAAGCTACGTAAGAGCACGAGCAGAAGGTCTGGGAGTAGATTGTAAAATAGGCCTGATGCAACGCCCCGAACGAATACTTACAATAGGCATCTCCGCATTATTATACGGCATTATATCACGATTTACGGGAACATTTAAAATAGAAACTGACGTTTTCCCGTACACATTATTCGAAAACATATCAATATTTACAATACCGATTTTTATTCTGGCCGTGTTAACAAACTATACGGCTTTCCAACGTTTAAACCATTGCAGAAAAAAAATGTAACTTAATTTTAAATTAAATTATCAAATAAATGAACTCTAAACAAAATATTCAAAATCCGGAAGGAAAGTTAGGAATACTTATACCCGGTATCGGCGCAGTATCAACTACCTTTATGGCAGGCGTATTTGCCGCAAGAAAAGGAATAGCACAACCCATAGGTTCCGTTTCCCAAATGGGTAAAATAAGAATAGGAAAAAGAACGGAAGACAATAACCCCTACGTAAAAGACTTTGTGCCTTTAGCATCATTAGACGACATGGTTTTCGGCGGATGGGACATATTCTCCGAAAACGCATACGAAGCAGCATCTAAAGCCGGAGTATTGGAAAAAGACTTGCTCAACCAAGTTAAAGACGAACTCTCGCAAATAAAACCCATGCCGGCAGTATTTAACAGAAACTTCGTTAAAAACCTCGACGGCGACCATGTCAAAAAAGAGCCGACAAAAATGGACGAAGCAAAAGCTCTTATCGAAGACATAAAAAGATTTAAAAACGAAAACAACTGCGACAGAGCAGTAATGATATGGTGTGCATCTACAGAAGTATATACGGAAGAAACAGACATACATCAATCAGTAGAAGCATTCGAAAAAGCTCTCGAAGAAAACCACCCCTCGATAGCCCCGAGTATGATATACGCATATGCGGCTATTAAATCGGGAATTGCTTTTGCAAACGGAGCTCCGAACCTGACAATAGACACTCCCGCATTAATAGAACTTGCCAACAGACTTAACGTTCCCATTGCAGGAAAAGACTTTAAAACAGGACAAACTCTAATGAAAACAATTCTCGGTCCCGGATTAAAAACAAGACTTCTCGGAATCGACGGATGGTTCTCTACAAACATACTCGGAAACAGAGACGGAAAAGTTCTGGACGATGCAGATTCATTTAAAACAAAAGAAGTATCAAAATTAAGCGTACTCGACAGTATATTAGAACCCGAACTGTACCCGGAACTATATAAAAACATGTATCACAAAGTAAGAATAAACTATTATCCGCCTAAAGGCGACGACAAAGAAAGTTGGGACAATTTGGATATATTCGGATGGCTCGGATACAAAATGCAAATTAAAGTAAACTTCCTTTGCAAAGACTCGATTCTTGCAGCTCCGGTAGTTCTTGACCTCGCCGTATTTATGGACTTGGCCCAACGTTCCGGAATGAAAGGAATACAAGAATGGCTCTCATTCTACTTTAAATCTCCGCAAACAAAAAAAGGTCTTAAACCGATACACGATATTTTCTTACAAAAAATAAAATTTGAAAATACCTTAAGATATTTAATGGGAGAAACACTCATTAATCACTTAGGTTTAGATTATTACGAAGAATAAAATGAAAATTTCCGAAATAACGGCATCGGGATTAGGGACCGGGTATTCTCCGGTTGCACCCGGAACGGCTGGCTCCGTTTTGGGTATAATTCTGCTTTGGATATTTAATCTTGGTTTACAAAAATTAAATTTTGAGCAACCGGAAATCCTTGTCCTTAATTCCGCTGTTATTTTTATCATAATATTTTCGGGAGTATGGTCAATTAAAAAAGTCCACGAAACATGGGAACACGATGCCGGAAAAATAGTAATAGACGAAATAGCGGGCGTCTGGATTGCAGCTTTTTCAGCCCCCCTCAATCTATATTACTATATGGCGGCATTAACTCTGTTTCGCTTTTTTGATATAACAAAACCTCTGTATATCAAAAAATTCGACAATATGAAAAACAACTGGAGCGTTATGCTTGACGATATACTGGCGGGAATATACAGTTTAATTATTTTACGGATGCTCATTTATTTTGACATTTTTTAAAATGAACCGAAAAAAACAGCACCCGGTTAAAATTTTTTTAAAATACAATGTTGTGGCAGGCATTGCCACGGCGGTAGACTTTACCGTTCTTATATTTTTGACTGAAGTTGTCCATATATGGTACCTGCTCTCGGCTACTGCAGGAGCAATCAGCGGAGGAATAACGGCATTTACGCTCGAAAGAAACTGGACTTTTATGAAAAAAGACGGAAAATTATCAGCTCAAGCAATAAAATACGCGGCAGTCTGGATTACAAGCATATTTTTAAATATAGCAGGATTATACTTACTGGTGGAATATACAAAACTACAATACATTATCTCAAAAATAATAGTAGCCGTAACAGTAGGCATAGGATTTAATTTTTTAACACACAAATATTATATTTTTAAATAGAAATGAAAAAACATCAAACAATATACCTGTCGGCAATTATTATATCTCTGTTTTTCATTTCGATAACAAACTCTTACTCTCAAAAAACAACAAGAATAAGAGGAAAAGTGATAAATGCCGAAACCAAAGAACCGATACCGTTTGCAAATATCGTTTTCGTAGGAAAAAATATCGGAACAACCACTGACTACAAAGGAGAATACAGCCTGCAAACACAATGGGCTTCAAACAAAGTTCAAGCAGCTTACATCGGATTCAAAAGCAGCATCAAAAAAATTACAGTAGGAAAAAACCAAACAGTTAACTTCCAACTGCAACCCGAAAACATAAGCATCGGAGAAGTAGTAGTAAAATCAAAACGAAAAAGATACAGAAACAAAAATAATCCGGCAGTAGAACTAATAAAAAAAGTAATAAAAAACAAAGACAATAACAGAAAAGAAAGTCTTGATTTCTACGAATACGAAAAATACGAAAAAATAGAATTCGACCTTAACAACATTACCGAAAAATTCAGAAAAAAAAGAGTATTCAAACAATACCAATTCATATTTAATTATGTTGACACATCCGAAATAAACGGAAAACCTTACCTGCCCGTATTTCTCAGAGAAACATTATCAAAAGTATATTACAGAAAATCACCAAAAGCATACAAAGAATATGTAACAGGTACAAAATCGGTAGGATCAAAAGAATACATAGACAGCGAAGGAACAGATATGATGGTCGACTACTTATATCAAGACATAGACCTCTACAACAACGAAATAACACTCCTTACAAACCAATTCATAAGCCCTATATCATCAATAGCTCCGGTTGTTTACAAATTCAGAATAATAGACACAATTACCGTAAACAATCGCTCATGCATAAACCTTGCTTTCCAACCCAGAAACAAACTTGACTTCGCATTTATAGGCAACCTGTATATTACAAACGACGATAAATATTCGGTAATAAAAGCCGAAATGGGCATTACCGACGATATAAATCTGAACTTTGTTACGGACTTACACATTAACCAAGAATTCGAATTTATAAACAACCAATGCTGGATGCTCACAAAAGACGAACTTATTATCGACTTTAACATCGCAAAAAAAGGAGCCGGAATGTTCGGAAAACGCTCGGTAATATACGATAATTACGTCTTTAACAAAAAACGCGACGAAAGCATATACTCCGGAATAGAAAAAACGGTAAAAGAAGAAAACTACGACAAACGCGACGACGAATTCTGGAAACAAAACCGGCTCGAAAAATTAAGCAAACAAGAAGCCGACATATACACAATGGTGGACAGTGTTCAACACATGCCCGCATTCAAAAGAACAATGGACATCCTGACATTACTCGTGGCAGGATACTGGAATTTCGGAAAATTCAACCTCGGACCTGTAAACACATTCTACAGTTTCAACGACGTAGAAGGATTCAGACTCAGAATAGGAGGAAGAACAAGCGAAAAATTCAGTAAACGCCTCAGACTCGAAGGATACGGACTATACGGATTTAAAGACAAAAAATACAAATACTCCGGAAGCATAATATGGGCACTGAACAACAAACCCATAAAATCATCAACACGACACACAATATCGGCAATGTACCAAGTCGAAACAAACTTTCCCGGCATGGAAATGCAATTCATCAACGAAGACAACTTCCTGCTGTCATTCAAAAGAGGCGTTGCAGACAAAATCCTATACTACGAAATGCTGAAAATCGAACATTACAGAGACTGGAAAAACGGATTCTCCACCACATTCAACCTCAAACACGTTACGCAAGAACCCGGAGGAACCCTCCGCTTCGACTACGACGACAGATCATTAAGCTCCATAACAACAAGCGAAATTACCGCAGTAGTAAGATTTGCCCCAAACGAAAAATACATACAGGGATACAATTACAGAATACCGATGTTCGGAAAATATCCCATAATACAAGTATCCTACACACAAGGACTTGAAGCACTGAGAAACGCAGACTTTACATACGGTAAACTCTCACTCAACCTCTTCAAACGAATACACCTTGCACCGCTCGGATTCACAAACTTCGAACTCGAAGCCGGAAAAATATTCGGATCCGAAATTCCCTTCCCGCTGATGTTCATCCACAGAGCAAATCAAACATATTCGTACCAGTTACATTCTTACAATATGATGAACTTTCTCGAATTTGTCAGCGACGAATACGTTTCCGTATTTGCAGAACACCACTTTTACGGATTTTTCTTCAACAAAATACCGCTGCTCAAAAGACTCAAATGGAGAGAAGTAATATCGGCAAAAGGAATATACGGAGGAGTTACCGACAAAAACAACCCCGAAGTTACACCCGGATTAATGAAATTCCCGACTGACGAATACGGAAACACAACAACATACACATTAACACAAAAACCTTACATAGAAATAAGCGCAGGTATCGAAAACATTTTCAAATTTTTCAGGGTTGACATCGTAAAAAGAGTTACATACCTGAACAACCCCAATGTTTCGGAATACGGTATCAGAGCCAGATTTAAATTTGACTTTTAAAAAACAAAACAAAAAAATGAGACATTTACAAAAAAGATTTGCAGAATACAATTTACCTCAAATAGCCATGAAAGAAGGCATATACGCCTTTTACCACGAAATAGAAACAGGACAGGATACTGTCGTAAAAATAAACGGAAAAGAAATACTCATGTTCGGATCCAACAGCTACCTCGGACTCACAAACCACCCCGAACTCATAAAAGCCGGACAAGAAACATTAAAACAATACGGAACCGGAGCATCAGGATCAAGACTGATGAACGGAAACCTCGACCTGCACGTAAAACTCGAAGAAAAACTCGCCGAATTTGTCTGCAAACCCGCAGCAACAATATTCAGTACCGGATTTCAAACAAACCTCGGAGTAATCTCAAGCGTGGCAGGAAGAAACGACTACATAATTGCTGACGAAAAAAACCACGCATCAATAATAGAAGGTACCAGACTCTCTTTCGGAACAACATATAAATACAAACACAACGACATGAATTCTTTGGAAAAAGCACTCCGAAGAACTCAAAAAGGAAACAAAGATAAAATAGTTCTTATCGTTACCGACGGAATATTCAGTATGGAAGGCGACATAGCAAAACTAGACGAAATAAGCAAACTCGCCGAAAAATACAACGCTTCGGTAATGGTTGACGATGCCCACGCACTCGGCGTAATAGGCAAAAACGGCGCAGGAACCGCCTCGCACTTCGGACTTACCGAAAAAACAGACCTTATAATGGGTACTTTCAGCAAATCTTTAGCATCTTTAGGCGGATTTATTGCCGGAGACAAAGATACCATAAACTATATAAAACACAATGCCAGATCACTGCTGTTCAGTGCAGGAATACCGCCCGCATCAGCGGCAACCGTGCTTAAAGCACTCGAAATTATTAAAGCCGAACCGGAAAGAATAGACAAACTGTGGGAAAACACAAACTACGCAAAAAAACGCCTCCTCGAAGAAAACTTCGACATAGGCAACAGCACAACCCCAATAATTCCAATCTTTACCGGAGAAGACAATAAAACATTCATATACGCATCAATGCTTCTGGAAAAAGGAGTTTACGTAAACCCGGTTGTACACCCGGCTGTCGAAAAAAACAAAGGAATACTCAGATTCTCGCTAATGGCAACACACACAAAAGAACAAATCGACAAAGCAATGGAAAAATTAATCGAATGCAGAACAATTATCGAAAATTTTAAATAATATTGTATCCGACATTAAATATAAAACAACTAAAATTATCCTGAAATGGAAAACATCCGAATTAAAGAAGTAAAATCAAAATCCGATTTAAATAAATTTATTGCCTTTCCGGATAAATTATATAAAGGCAACAAATACAGAGTACCCCAATTACATTCCTTCGAACGCTCAACACTTATGAAAGAAAAAAATCCCGCTTTCGACTTTTGCGAAGCAAAATACTGGCTCGCATACAAAGACAACAAAATAGCGGGAAGAATAGCAGCAATACTTAACCCGAAATCAAACGAAATATGGAACGAAAAAAATATGCGTTTCGGATGGATTGACTTTATCGATGACTTCGAAGTATCTTCCGCACTTATTAAAACCGTTGAAAATTGGGCGGCAGAAAAAGGAATGACCGCAGTTCACGGACCGCTCGGATTTACCGATATGGACCTCGAAGGAATGCTCGTGGAAGGATTTAACGAAACAGGTACACAAGCAACACTCTACAACTACCCGTATTACCCCCAACATCTCGAAAAACTCGGATACAAAAAAGACGTTGACTGGATACAATTCGAAGTTAAAACACCGAAAGAAGTTCCCGAAAAAGTAAAAAAAATATCCGACCTGGTTCTGAAAAAATACAACCTCAGAATATTAGACGCTAAAAAACCAAAAGACATACTTCCGTATGCAAAAAGTATGTTTAACACACTGAACGAAGGATTTAAAGACCTGTACGGATACGTACCCCTAACCGAAAAACAAATCGATTATTACATTAAAGCTTACTTCTCGATGATTAATACAAAATTCGTAAGTTTTATTATCGACGAAAAAGACGAAGTCGCAGCATTCGGAATTACGGTTTTATCGCTATCCGAAGCTCTGCAAAAAGCTAAAGGAAAACTTTTCCCCTTCGGATTTATACACATACTGAAAGCTCTTAACAAAAACACTAAAGTAGATATGCTCTTACACGGCGTAAAACCCGAATATCAAAAAAAGGGAGTAATCGCAGTGGTATATAAAGAACTTATGGAAGCATACATAAACAACGGAGTAAAAACAGCAATTACAAGCCATATCCTGGAAAACAACAAAGACTCATACCAAATGTTCAGCCCCTACGAAACAAGGCAACACTTAAGAAGACGCATTTATACAAGACATTTAGAAGACTAAAGTGAAAAAAATTTTAATTACCGGAGCAAGCGGATTCATAGGAGGATTTCTTGTAAAAGAAGCACTCGACAGAAAATACGAAACATATGCGGGAATAAGAAAATCCGGCAGCAGAAAAAATTTATCCGACGACAAAATTAAACTTTTCATATATAAACTGTACGACAAAGAAGACTTAAAACAAAAAATAAACAAATTCGGAAAATTCGATTACGTAATACACAATGCCGGATTAACAAAATCCTGCGATAAAAAAGCATTCGAAGAAGTCAATTTCAATTACACAAAAAACCTTATCGAAGCTCTTATCGAAACAAACAACATACCCGAAAAATTTATATACATAAGCAGCTTGGATGCCTTCGGTCCGGGAAACGAAAAAACAATGCAACCGATAAAAATAACCGATACCCCAAAACCTCAAACACTCTACGGAAAAAGCAAACTCAAAGCCGAACAATACATAATCTCTTTACCCGAACTTAAAAGCATCATAATAAGACCTACCGGAGTTTACGGACCCGGAGAAAAAGATTACCTTCTCGCTTACAAAAGTATTAAAAACGGTCTGGAAACATATATAGGAACAACCGAACAAGCAATATCTTTTATTTACGTTAAAGATTTGGCAAGACTTATCTTTGACGCTCTCGAATCAAACATATACGGAAAAGCATATTTCGTTTCCGACTTTAAAAATTACACAACAAAAATATTTAACGAAACTGTAAAAAAATATCTTAACAAAAAAACCGTTAAAATTATATTCCCGAAAAGCATAATAAAAATTATATCTTTCATAACAGAAAACATATCATGCTTATTCGGAAAACCCGCCACCTTAAACACCGAAAAATTTAAAATAATAAGTGCTCGCAACTGGCTGTGCGACAGCACCGACACGGCAAAAGATTTCGGTTTTAAACCGGAATACGACCTCGAAAAAGGCATTAAAGAAACCTTAGATCGGTGTAAAAAAGAAAAATTATTGTAAACATTCTGAAACTAAATCTAAATGCAAAAAATTTTAATCCTATTGACGGCGCTAAGCGCTTATACCCCGGCTTTTTCCCAACCGGCAGACTATCCGGTTCCGCCGCAAACACAAAACAGATTATTTTACATACAACGTAATCTCAATAAAAACACAATTATTTATGACGTAAATTTTGATAAAAACGGAAATATACGTAAAGACGACCCCGTGGACGTATATTGGATAAGATACGAAGAAAAAGGACAACGCATGGAATTAAGGGCTATAGAAAGAAGATTCGCTTTCGGCGAAAAATGCATACCCCTTAAATCAAACCCCGAATATTACCGGCTCAAAATTGCAGCAACAGACAAAAAAGAACTCTTACTTAAACAAACAGCTCCTTTTAAAGCCGTAGTTTACATGAAAATAAACGGAAAATACTCAAAACTTGTTCATCTTTACATCTTTGCCGACACTTCTAAATTTTGGCCCGACGTAAAATACATAGAAATTTTCGGTAAAGACATAAAAACAGGTAAACCGACTTACGAAAAAATGATTGACCCGTAAAATAAAATTACAACCGATGTCTTTTAAAAGATTTACGAAAAAAAATATAATCACTAATATCATTCTGGCAATTACATATGTTTTATGGAACATTTTTGTCGGAGGATTAAGAAGCGAACACGTATTCCTGATTGTTTTGTGGTTCGTAATGTTTTACGCAACGGAAAAAACGCGCAAATTCATTCTCGGATTTTCAATATTCATAATATATTGGATTATCTACGACTCAATGCGCATATTACCGAATTATAAAGTATCGCAAGCACATATAAGACAACCCTACGAATACGAAAAATCACTGTTCGGTATAGCAGACGGCAACACATTACTTACGCCTAACGAATATTTTGCCCTATACCACAAACCCTTTTTAGACTTACTCTCCGGACTCTTTTATATAAACTGGGTACCTGTTCCTTTAGCATTCGGAGTATATCTGTATTTCAAAGATAAGTATATTTTTACCAAATTCTCATTGGTATTTTTGCTTGTAAACATATTCGGGTTTATAATATATTACATATATCCCGCAGCTCCGCCCTGGTATGTGCAACTTTACGGTTTCGACCTGCATATCGGTGTTCCCGGAAACAGAGCCGGACTTGCACGCTTCGATAACCTTATAGGCATTCCGGTATTCAAAAACATATATAACAAAAACGCAAACGTATTAGCGGCAATGCCTTCGCTGCATGCAACTTATCCGCTTATAGTACTGTTCTACGGAATTAAAAAAGGTCTGAAAAAAATAAATATAATATTTGCAATATTCATGTTAGGAATATGGTTCTCCGCAGTATATTCTTCTCATCATTATATCATAGACCTTATTGCGGGAGTCGTCCTTGCTCTTATCGTTATACTCCTTTTCGAAAAAATCTCCGAAAAACCTTTCTTTAACAAGAAAATACAATCTTTTATAAAACAAATTTAACAAACCGTATTAATTAAAATTAAACAATATGAAATATCCGAAATTTTTTGACGACATTGAACACATAGTTCTTAAAGACGAATTAAGCGAATTTCTCGGAAGTACCGAAGGCGGAATAATAGACATCTCATACCTCGAAATAGTAAAAATGGCGGGGCACAGTTGCGGAGTAGTCAGCGGTGCATACCTCGCAGCCCTTTACGGACTTAAAAAACTCTACAAATCCGAACTGCCGCAAAGAGGTAAAATAAAAGTAGAACTTAAAGGAACTCTCGAAGATAATACCGGTGTTACGGCACTCGTACTTTCCAACATTACCGGAGCCACAACCGATATGGGCTTTTTAGGAGTGCAAGGAAAATTTAACCGCAGAAATCTTTTGTTTTTCGGAGCAGATATTAACGCCGACATAAAATTTACGCGCATCGATACGGGCGAAAGCACAGAAGTTAATTACACGCCCCAAAAAGTAGTAGTTCCCAAAAAAGTGCTAATGACAGCCATAGGTCCGGACGCAACCGAAGAAGACAAAAAAACATTCCCCGAACGTTGGCAAAAAATGGTCCAAACAATATTTGAGAATGCCGATAAAGTAATAGAAGTAAAATAACTATTCATTTTGCAAACAAAATATTATCCGTTTGCAACAACCCGCAAACATTAAAAAAATTACCCCGTCTTTAACAAAATTCTATAATTTCGGGGTATTTTTTTAACTCAATTAAGAAGGAAAAGGCAACAACACAGCCGGAAGCGAGTATTTCAAATAACTTTCGGGAGTGCCTATTATATAATTTCTTCAAACAATCTCGTCTTTTAAAGCATTTGCCAATATATCAACCGGATGCAGCGCATCTTTGTCCGTTTCGTTATTTATACGGCATCGGCAACTTGTTCCGGGTGCCGCAATCAACACATCTTTTTTACTCGCCCGAATCGCCGGAAGCAAAGTTAATTCTCCTATTTTCATCGAAAGCTCGTAATGCTCTTTTTCGTAACCGAAACTTCCTGCCATACCGCAACAACCCGACGGAATTTCTTCAACGGTATAGTTTTCCGGAAAAGAAAGAATGAATTTTGTCGCATCAGTAGAGGCAACAGCTTTTTGCCGGCAATGCCCGTGAAGTTTTACATGCTTTTCATCCTTTGTAAAAGAAGTCTTTTTTATATTTCCCGACCTCATCTCCGATGCCAAAAACTCGTCAATCATCAAACAATTATCGGATAATTTCAATACTGTTTCTTTTTCTTTCTTATCCTTAAAAAAATCCGGATATTCATCTCTGAAAGTCAATATTGTTGAAGGTTCAATTCCCAGAAGCGGTGTTTCGTCGGAAATAAGGTCTTTCAAAACGGCAATGTTTTTTTGAGCGATTCTTTTTGCTTTTCGCAGTAACCCTTTCGAAATATAAGTTCTTCCGCTTTCCGAAATATCGGGTATTACAACTTCGTAACCCAAAGTATTTAAAAGTTTTATTGCTTTAATTCCGATATCCGCATCATTATAATCGGTAAATTCGTCGGCAAAAAAATAAACCTTCCTTTTGTAATTTGTTTTTTGAAGTTTTCGAAATTGCTTTTTCAATGTTTTTTTCGACAACAAAGGAATTTTCGTTTCGACGGAAAATCCGATAATTTTCATTACCGGAACATAAAACAACTTACTGCTTAAAAAGAAATTGCTTATTGCCGGAGCAACCGAAAGCAGCCGGTTTATTTTTGTTATATTCGCTATTAAGCGGGTTCTGAAAGGAATACCGTTTTTATCGTAATAATGTTGTAAAAATTCGGCTTTTAATTTTGCGACATCCACACCCGAAGGACACTCGCTTTTACATGCTTTGCACGACAGACACAAATCCAAGATATTATACAAATCTTTATTTTCAAAAGGTTCGGATTCGTTTGTAATAACTTCCCGCAGCATATTTGCTCTTGCCCGCGTACTGTTTCTTTCGTCTCTGCTTGCCCTGTAAGAAGGGCACATTGTGCCGCCTGCGGCAACCGTTCTTATGCAATCTCCCGAACCGTTGCATTTTTCGGCGGAACGCAAATAACCTCCTTCCTCCGAAAAATCAAAAATTGTTTCAATTTCTTTTGTTTCCCTGCCCGGAGTATATCTCAAAAATTCGTTCATGGGCGGAGTATCGATAATTTTACCCGGATTAAAAATATTTTCGGGGTCAAAAACAAATTTTATTTCCTTAAAAACATTATAAATCTTTTCCCCGTACATCAGCGGAATAAATTCGCCCCGCAGTCTGCCGTCGCCGTGTTCTCCGCTCAACGAACCTCCGAATTTTTTTACGAGTTTTGCCGTTTCGTAAGCAACGGTTTTAAAAAGCTCCGCATCTTTTTTGTTCTTTAAATTTAAAACAGGTCGTAAATGCAGTTCGCCGGTTGCAATATGTGCGTGATAAACACAATCGAGCTTATATTTTTTAAGAATTTGGCGAAATTCGGAGATATATGCCGGTAATTTGTCAACCCTTACTGCCGTATCCTCAACCAAACTTACCGGACGTGCATCACCCGGCATATTCGAAAGAACTCCCAAACCCGCACGCCGCAAATCCCAAACTTTTTTAATATCATCATCCCAAACAACCGAAAAATGATAACCGTATCCGGCATCTCTCATCTCATTTTCCATATCCTCGGCAATTCGCAAGATCTCCTCTTTTGTTTCTCTCGCAAACTCAATCATCAAAATCGCTTCCGGTTCTCCTTCAATAAAAAAACGGTTTTTTTCAAGACCTTTTGTTTTTTTTGTTAAATCAAGAATACTTTTATCCGTTAATTCAACAGCTCCGGGACTGTATTTTAAAGCAATAAGATTAGCGTAAAAAGCATCTTCGAGTTTATCGAAATGAGGAATTACAAGAGCTTTTTCTTTCGGCGGCAGATTTACCGTTTTTAATGTTATTTCCGTTATAAATGCCAAAGTTCCTTCGGAACCCGCAAGAAGTTTGCAAAAATTAAACTTATTTTCGCTTTCGGTAAATACATCGCAGTCAAGAAGCAAATCAAGAGCATATCCGGTATTTCGTCTCGGAATTTCCTTGTCGGGATATTGTTTTTCTGTTTCTTTTTGTATTTCTTTATCGGAAAGTATTTCGTATATTTTTCGGTAAATTTTTCCTTCGAGAGTTTTAAGTTTCAATTTTTCATAAAATTCCTTCCTGTCAAGTTCTCCGAAAACAACTTCCGAACCGTCGGATAAAATTGCTTTTATCGAATGAATATAATCTCTTGTACTACCGTAAATTACCGAATGCAATCCGCAGGCATTGTTTCCGGTCATTCCGCCTATGGTGCATCTGTTTGCCGATGATGTTTCCGGTCCGAAAAATAAACCGTAAGATTTTAAATAATTATTAAGATCAGTTAAAATAACCCCGGGCTGCACCGTTACAAGTTTATTTTCTGCATCAAGTTGCAAAATTTTGTTTATATATCTCGATACATCAACAATAATTCCTTTTCCGGTTACTTGCCCGGCGAGCGAAGTCCCCGCTCCTCTCGGGATAATGCTCATGAAATCTTTTACACCCGGCGTATTGCCCGAACTGACTCTGCGATTATTGACAAAAGCAATTATCTTCTTTATATCTTCCGTATCTTTCGGAAAAGCAACGGCAAAAGGTTCTTCCTTGTAAGCAGATGCATCGGTGGAATATATCGTGCGGTGTGTTTTATCCGAAAATATCTCGCCTTTAAGATTATTCGGGATACTGCTTTGAGCCGCACCCCGAATTTTATTTGTCTTTTCATTCTTAAATAATCTCGACATATTTTTTCGCAACTTCTTTATTAACTTATTATGTTCCCTAACCCGATTATTTGTTAATAATTGAGGTTAAAGTTGTAACCGTAGCCGCAAGCGAGTATTTTCGACGACGAGTAAAAGAAAAAGAAACAGAATATCGGACTAAAAAATATGTCATTTCGGTATTATTACTCCACCTATTTTAAAAACTAAGATGTCAACCCAAAAGTCTGTTTTATTATGCCGAATTTGTTTCGCCTGCAAAACAAATAAGCATCAACCTGTCAACGAGTTTCCGGTTTTAACCGTATTATCCGTTTGTCCCCAAGTAGGACAAGGAACAACTCCTTTTTTTTTGGTATAACAACTTCCGAAAAGCAATAATGACGCAAAAAATAAACCCGTAATAATTATTCGTTTTTTTATTTTCATAATATTGTTTGTTTGTAAATTTATTTACCGAATCCTTGATATTTTAAAGCTTTCGATATTTAATAACATCAAAATTAACTATATTTTTTTAATAAAAACGAAAAAGACTTTTATTAATTATTTTTGTTCAAATCAACTTTATATATATATTTGCACTCTATTTAGAATTAATCTAAATAATAATAACGATTATTATGAGTAAAGACGATAAAATATTAAAAGACCTCGAAAGTAAAGAATACGAAGCCGGATTTGTTACCGATATCGAAACGGAAGTATTCCCGAAAGGACTTAACGAAGACATAATAAAAGCTCTTTCGAGAAAAAAAGAAGAACCGGAATTTATGCTCGATTTCAGACTTAAAGCATTCAGATACTGGAAAGAGCAAGAAGAACCCGACTGGGCTTTACTGAAATACGAAAAACCGGAATTCCAAAACATAAGCTATTATGCGGCTCCGAAAAATAAACCCAAATACAACAGTCTCGACGAAGTAGATCCGGAAATTATAGATACCTTCAACAAACTCGGAGTTCCTCTCGAAGAACAAAAAGTTCTTGCCGGAGTTGCCGTTGACGTTGTAATGGACAGTGTATCGGTTCATACAACTTTCCAAAAAACACTGGAAGACTTAGGGATTATTTTTTGCTCTATAAGCGAAGCAATAAGAGAGCATCCCGAACTTATTAAAAAATATCTGGCAAGTGTTGTTCCTTACAGAGATAATTTTTACGCCGCTCTAAATTCGGCGGTTTTTACCGACGGCTCTTTTGCATATATACCGAAAGGTGTAAGATGCCCGGTTGAATTATCCACGTATTTTCGTATAAACCAAGCAAATACCGGACAATTCGAAAGAACTCTGGTAATAGCCGATGAAGGTTCTTACGTAAGCTATCTCGAAGGATGTACGGCTCCGCAAAGAGACGAAAATCAACTTCATGCCGCGGTAGTGGAACTCATAGCTCTGAAAGATGCCGAAATAAAATATTCCACCGTTCAAAACTGGTATCCCGGAGACAAAAACGGAAAAGGAGGAATTTATAATTTCGTTACAAAAAGAGGTATTTGCAAAGGCGATAATTCAAAAATATCTTGGACACAAGTGGAAACAGGATCTGCCGTAACATGGAAATATCCGAGCACAATACTTAAAGGCAATAACTCCGTAAGCGAATTTTATTCAGTTGCCGTTACAAATAATTACCAGCAGGCAGATACCGGAACAAAAATGATTCACGTAGGAAAAAACACTAAAAGCACAATAATATCCAAAGGAATTTCACTCGGCAAAAGCAATAACACGTATCGAGGTTTGGTCGATATTAAAAAATCGGCAACCGGCGCACGAAATTATTCGCAATGCGACTCTTTACTGATAGGAGATAAATGCGGTGCTCATACTTTTCCGTATATAGATGTTGATAATTCTTCGGCAATTGTCGAACACGAAGCAACAACATCAAAAATTGCCGAAGACCAAATTTTCTACTGCAACCAAAGAGGATTGGATA
Source organism: Chlorobiota bacterium (assembly GCA_013153865.1). Classification (GTDB taxonomy): domain Bacteria; phylum Bacteroidota; class Bacteroidia; order Bacteroidales; family JAADGE01; genus JAADGE01. The sequence continues at coordinate 53,243 of JAADDR010000096.1, forward strand.
CCGAAAGTGCGGTAAGTCTTATAGTAAACGGATTTGCAAAAGAAGTACTCAGTAAACTCCCTATGGAATTTGCGGCGGAAGCAAAAAAACTTTTATCTTTAACTCTGGAAGGAAGTGTAGGTTAAAATATGAATAAAACAACAGGAATAATAATATTTTTCGTTCTTATATCGTCAGTATTGAATGCTCAAGACAAAGAACCTTTTGTACCCGAACATTTATTCGGATTTACGGCAGGTATAAACATGACTTCGATATTTCATGAAGAAAACTTAACATATACGGATAAAAACGGAAACCTTATAGTTAAAGATAAACTTATTCAAAGATATTCCGGAGGCATTTCATACAAATATATAAGCAGTAAAAACGTAGGAATATTACTGGAACTTACATATAACCAAAAAGGAGGATACAACGAATTTATGTTTGACCTTAACGGAAATGTTACCGACTCGACTCTTTTTAACCACGAACTCGATTATCTTGAATTTTCATTCCTCACGGATATAAGAATGGGAAAAAAACACGGAAAAATAAACCTTTATGTCGGTCCTCACATTTCATACCTTCTAAAAGATAAAATTATCTTTATGGAAAACACTTACGGACACGAATATGCAGATAAGGCAGACTATAACATTGCAGGCGGAATAAACGGAGGTATAGGATATTCCTACAACTTTAACAAAGGAGAATTAGAACTAAGATTTATATTCAATCAAGATTTTACGAATATATTTAAAGAAAAAACCGTAAATAATTTTTCGTTCAACGAAAATCAAACTCTCTCGTTTACGGTGTCATACTATTATAAAACAATAAAAAAATAAACAAAGATAATGTTAAGCATACAAAATTTAAAAGCGGAAATAGAAGGAAAAGAAATTCTTAAAGGAATAAATCTCGAAGTAAAACCGGGTGAAGTCCATGCAATTATGGGACCTAACGGTTCAGGGAAAAGTACTTTGGCTTCGGTTTTGGCAGGAAGAGATATTTTTAAAGTTACCGGAGGTAAAGTAATATTTAAAGGAAAAAACCTCCTCGAACTGAGCCCCGAAGAACGCTCTCGCGAAGGAATATTTTTAGCATTCCAGTATCCTGTCGAAATACCCGGAGTAAGCATAACCAATTTCATGCGTGCGGCATTAGACCAACACCGCATACACAGAGGTCTCGAACCCATGAACGCATCAGAGTTCTTAAGATATATGAAAGAAAAAAAGGCACTCGTAGAACTTGACGCAAAACTCGAAGGACGCTCGGTAAACGTAGGATTTTCGGGAGGCGAAAAAAAGAAAAACGAAGTTTTTCAAATGGCAATGCTCGAACCCGATTTGGCAATACTCGACGAAACAGATTCCGGACTCGACATAGATGCATTAAAAGTCGTGGCAAACGGTGTGAACAAACTCAAAACAAAAGACAATGCAACTATCGTAATAACTCATTACCAACGACTTCTCGACTATATAGTGCCGGACATAATCCATGTTCTGTATAACGGCAGAATAGTAAAAACAGGAGGTAAAGAATTGGCTTTGGAACTCGAAAAACACGGATACGACGAAATAAAAAAACAAGCCGACAAAATGTTTTAATACAAAAAAATGAAAGACACAAAAAACGAAAATATTATATTCGCCGATTTATATAAAAACGAAACCGATTTTCTTATTAAGGAAACCGAAAAGAAAAAATACGTCGAAGAATTTCTAAAAAGCAAAATACCGGACGGAAAAAAAGAAAACTGGAGAAAATTCAACTCAAAACCGATATTCCGGCACAAATACAAACTCGGAAAAAAAGCGGAGCTCGATTTTAACACGATAAAATCAATGTCTTTTTTTAATCCCGACGCAAACAGAATTGTCCTCATAAACGGATTCTTCAACGAAAAACTTTCATTTCGCAAAAATGAAGAAATTATACTGACATCAACAAAAAAAGCAAAAATCGAATATCCGGAAATCTTTTACTCTCATTTCCGAAAAATAAAAAACAACGACAAAACTTTTTTTGATGCTCTTAACGAATCATTCTCGCAAGACGGAGCATTTATTTTTGTGCCGGACAATATTTCCGTCAAAGAACCGATTCACATACTGCATTTTATAATAAGCAGCAACGGAAACATATTTTCCCAAACCGAAAATATAATAATTGCGGGAAAAAATTCGTCTTTAAAAATAATACACTCATATCACTCCCTTTCCCGCGATTTTTCTTTCAACAACGGAAGAACCGACATTTTTGCCGGCAAAAACTCCGCAACGGAATACTATATCTTTGAAGGCGAAGGCGATACAGCTGCACATATAAATAACATTAACACAGAACAAGAGAAAAACAGTTACCTCAAATCAAATATCGTAACATTCTGCGGCTCGACGGTAAGAAACAATTTCAAAATAAAACTTAACGAAGAACACGCAAAAACAGAAATCGAAGGAATATACATGCCCGATAAAGAACAATATATCGACAACTTTGTTGAAATCTCACACCTCAAATCCAACTGCGAAAGCAAACAACTTTTCAAAGGCGTTATCGATAACAGAGCAATATCGGTATTTACCGGAAAAGTTTACGTGGCACCCGGAGCTCAAAAAACAAACTCCGAACAATCAAACAAAAACCTGCTTCTGACAGATTATGCAAAAGCATACAGCCGTCCGCAACTCGAAATTTACGCCGACGACGTTGCTTGCTCGCACGGTTCCACAACCGGACAACTCGACGACGAAGCATTATTTTACATGAGAACAAGAGGAATACCCGAAAAACAAGCCAAAACAATGCTTACATCGGCATTTCTTAAAGACATAATCGAGAACATTTCGACAGAATCATACAAAGATTACGTAAATTTCCTGATAAACGGAAGATTAAAAGGACAAAATCCGGAAACATTATGCTCGGTAAAATTATGTCCGAGTTGCACATAAACAAAATAAAATGTTTGATATTGAAAAAATAAGACGACAATTTCCGATACTTACGCAAAAAGTAAACGGCAAACCGCTTGTCTATCTCGATAACGGAGCCACAACACAAAAACCGCGGCAAGTTATCGACATTGTAAACAAGATGTATTCCGAATACAACTCAAACATACACAGAGGAGTACATTATTTAAGTGCAAAATCAACCGAACTTTACGAAAACGCAAGAGAAACCGTCCGTAAATTCATTAATGCCGAAACTCCGGAAGAAATTATTTTCACAAAAGGAACAACAGACGCAATAAATCTTGCGGCTTTCTCTTTCGGAGAAAAATACATAAAAGAAAACGACGAAATAATAGTCGGACTTACCGAACATCACTCGAACATCGTGCCTTGGCAAATGCTGTGCAAACGAAAAAAAGCAAAACTGAAAGTAATCCCCGCAGACGAAAACGGAGAACTTAAATTCGAAGAATTTAAAAAACTTCTCGGCAAAAAAACAAAACTTGTCGCCTTTGCACATGTCGCAAACTCAACCGGAATTATTAATCCTGTCGAAAAAATTATTGAAGAAACACGCAAAACAGAAGCAAAAATCCTTATCGACGGCGCCCAAGCAATACAACACAAAAAAATTGACGTCAAAACACTCGACTGCGATTTCTACGCATTCTCCGGACATAAAATATATGCAGAAACAGGCATTGGCGTTTTATACGGAAAAAAAGAACTTCTCGAAACAATGCCCCCGTATCAGGGAGGAGGCGATATGATAAAATCCGTAAGCTTCGAAAAAACCGAATATGCCGATTTACCCCTTAAATTCGAAGCCGGAACATCAAACTACGTCGCTGCCGTAAGTCTGGCCGAAGCCCTTAACTTCGTTAATTCAACCGGTATCGAAAACATCGAAAAACACGAATCCGAACTGCTCGCTTACGCCGAAGAAAAACTCTCTTCGATAAACGGACTGAAAATTTTCGGCAAATCCCGAAACAAAACTTCCGCTGTTTCGTTTAACATAAAAAATACACATTTTTACGACATCGGCATGATTTTGGATAAACTCGGTACAGCCGTCAGAACCGGAACACATTGTGCCGAACCGACAATGAAACATTTCGGAATTACCGGAACCGTAAGAGCAAGTTTTGCCGTTTACAATACATTCGACGAAATTGACAAACTTTACGAAGGAATTATAAAAGCACAAAAAATGCTTTCTTAAAAAAAACATTATGACAACAGAAGAAATACAAAACGAAATTATTGAAGAATTTTCCGTATTCGACGATTGGATGGATAAATACGAATATCTCATAGAAATCGGAAATACCTTGCAACCGTATAACGAAAAAAACAAAACACCCTCAAACCTGATACAAGGATGCCAATCGAGAGTATGGCTCGATGCCGAATACAAAGACGGCAAAATTTATTTTACCGCCGACAGCGACGCAATAATAACAAAAGGAATAATAGCTTTGCTGATAAAAGTATTATCCGGCAAAACCCCCGACGAAATACTTAAAACCGACCTGTTTTTTATCGATAAAATCGGACTTAAAGAAAACCTGTCGCCGACAAGAGCAAACGGATTAATATCAATGATAAAAAACATGAAAGCATACGCAACCGCATTTAAAGCAAAATACGAACAATAAAAACCTAAACCGAAATACCGAATTTTAATTTTTTTTACAAACTCTAAAATTTTTTATTATGAAAAAAATCGCAGCTTATTTTATGATTTTGTCGGCACTTACATTATTTGCATGCGCCGACGGTAAACTTTTTTCGTTTTACGTAAACGACAGTACAACGGTTACCGTAAACGGAAGCATTGCTCCCGTTGACGTTCCCGTTGATATAGCCACGCCGGATATTACAACAAGCTCCGAAAGCGAATTCGAAGACAACGGAACATCCGTTAATCTGGTAAAAGAAATAGTATTAAAAGAACTGGTACTTACCATAACTTCTCCCGACGGTGAAGATTTTTCATTTCTGAAAAACATACATATTTACATAAGTACCGACGAAGACGACAGCGACGACGAAACGGAAATTGCATGGCTCGACGATATCAGCAGCGATGCAACATCCATAAGTCTTAACGTTGCCGGCGACGACGTTCCTTTAGACAAATACGTAAAACAAGACTCTTACAGCATTCGAACGGAAGTAACCACAAGAGAAACTCTGAACCACGACGTCGATATACAAATAGACATGAAATTCAGAGTTACAGCAGACCCGCTGTAAAACTCAAAAAACAAGAACAAATGCCGGCAATAATACCGTCAAAAAGTATTTGCCGGCTTCTTAATCATAACAAAAAAATAATGGAAGAAGACATACTGCAACTGGAAAAAGAAATTTACGAAACGCTTAAAACCGTTTACGACCCCGAAATACCCGTAAACATATATGATTTGGGGCTTATTTACGATATCGACATCGACGACTACAACAACGTAGAAATAACAATGACACTTACGGCTCCGAATTGCCCGGTTGCCGATAACATCGTAATAGAAGTAAAAGAAAAAGTATCGGCAATAAAAGGCACCGAAAAAGTTATCGTAAACCTGACATTCGACCCGCCGTGGGACAAATCGATGATGAGCGAACAAGCTATGCTCGAACTCGGATTTCTGTAAAAGAACTCTGATTCTGTGAACTCCCGAAAACACAAATACACGCAAATAATAAAAACCGAAGCGAAAAATCTCGGTTTTTTTGCTTGCGGCATTTCAAAAGCACGTTTCCTCGAAGAAGAAGCCGAAAATCTTGAAAATTGGCTGAAAAAAGGATACAATGCCGAAATGCAATACATGGAAAACCATTTCGAAAAAAGACTTAACCCGAAACTTTTGGTTCCCGGAGCAAAATCGGTTATTTCGCTGCTCTATCCGTATTATCCGCAAACTCTCCAAAAACACAAAGACGCTCCGGTTTTATCAAAATACGCATACGGCGAAGACTACCACTTTGTCCTTAAAGACAAAATGAAAAAACTGATGACCGCAATAAACGAAAAAATAGGAGAAGTAAACGGAAGAGCTTTTACCGACAGTGCCCCGGTTTTAGACAAAAAATGGGCGGAACTTTCCGGAACCGCTTGGAGAGGAAAACACTCAGGAATGCTTACAAAACAAGGTTCTTTCTTCTTTATCGGAGAAATTATAATCGACCTCGAACTACAATACGACATACCCGCAAACAACTATTGCGGAACATGTACGCGCTGTATAGACGCATGTCCCACGCAAGCAATTACGGAACCTTACAAAATAGACGCCCGAAAATGCATATCTTACCTTACCGTAGAATTTAAAGGCTCGTTGCCCGAAGAACTGAAAACCAAATTTAAAAACAGAGTATTCGGTTGCGATATATGCCAGGATGTTTGTCCGCACAACAGAAATCCGGTTATTCACAACGAACAACGATTTATCCCCGATCCGGAACTGCTCGAAATGACAAAATCCGAATGGCACGAAATAACCGAAGACATTTTTAAAAAACTCTTTAAAAAATCAGCCGTAAAAAGAACAAAATTTAAAGGTCTAAAACGCAATTTAGATTTTATAAAACAATAAACTTATTATATTTTTGTTTTTTATTTTTACCAAAATCCGAATATGAAACGAAAAATTCTGATTACGGGAGCAAGCAAAGGAATAGGAAATGCGGAAGCGCAAAAACTATCTTCCGGCAACGAACTTTTTTTGCATGCATCAAAAAAATCATCTTTTAAAAACAAAATAAAAAACGCACATTATTTCGGATATGATCTCTCTAAAATCGAAAACATAAACCCTTTCGTAAACGAAATAAAAAAAACAACAAATACGCTTGATGTTCTTATCAATAATGTCGGTATTATGATACTCGAAAGATTTGCCGACTTTAAAGACGAAGACATAAACACGCTTATAACTCTTAACCTGCACTCACATCTTTTGCTTACAAAAAAACTTATACCCTTACTTTTAAAAAGCAAAAACCCGCATATCATTTTTATGTCGTCGATGTCGGCAAAAAATCAAATAGAAGGCGAATCCGTATATGCGGCAACAAAAGCAGGCATAATGCAATTTGCTCACGTTCTGCGAAACGAACTTGCCGGAGAAATACGCGTTTCAACCATACATTCGTGGGGAGTAAATACTTGGGGCGACCCGGAAGGATCTCCGATACTTGTCCCTGAAAACATTGCCGAAGTCGTTGAATTTATTCTCGACACAAAACGCCCGTTTGTAATAGAATCTATAGACTTAAGCCACGAACTGCAATGGAAAGGAACAAAAGCACCCTGGTCTCCGGAAAACAATTAAAAATCTTAAAAAAAACAAAATGCAAAAAATAAAAATACTGATATTTTCGGCATTTATTATTTTATCAATAACCTTAACATCGTGCAAAAACGATAATAACTTCGATATTGACGTATCAGACATAAAAATAAAAATAAACGTAAAACACTTCGAAAAAGACTTATTTAAATTTAAACTCGACAGCGCCGACTTTTATATTAACCTTTACAAAAAAAAATACGGTGAATTTTTTAAACTTTTTAACTATCAAATTACGGAAATCGGTCCTTGCGACAACAAAAACTATCCGGAAAATCTGGACATGTTCGTAAGATACTGGAAAACCGAAAACATACCGCATATCTTGGATTCTGCCTTTGCCGACTTCGATACGGAACAAATTCCGCAAATAGAAAATGCATTTAAACACTACAAATATTATTTCCCGGAAGATACAATTCCGGATATCTATACTTTTTTTTCATCTTTCGGATACTCCGTAGTTACACTCGACGGAATAGTCGGCTTAGGTCTCGACAAATATCTCGGAAAAAAATTTTATTATCTTTACGACAGAGTCGGTTGGAGCAAATATCAAAAACGACGAATGATAAAACCGATGATTACGACAGATATTATGCGTGCCGTTGCCGTTGCCGATTACCCTTACAACGACGAAAACGGCGATAATATGCTGAAAAAGATTATTTACGAAGGCAAAATACAATATTTTCTGAACTGCATGTTGCCCGATGTTCCGGATACGCTTAAATGGAGATATACGGCAAGACAACTTGCATGGGCGGAAAAATACGAAAATAAAATATGGAGTTACATAGCGGCTCAAAAACTTTTGTATTCGGTTGACCGGACGGAAATACGCAAATTTACCGGCGACGGTCCTTACACATCGGCTTTTACGGATGTATCGGCACCGAGAGCAGGAAGTTTTATCGGATACAAAATAGTAGAAAAATACATGAAAAACAACCCGGATGTATCGCTGAAAGATTTAATGGAAGAACAAGACGAAAGAAAAATACTTGCCGGAGCCAAATACAATCCCTAAAACCCGACAATCCAATGAGCGAATTTGCACATCAGCTTTTTGCCGATTACGAAATATACAAAGAGCAGCGGCTCTTAAATCGAAGATTTAAGCATAAAGATATTCTGCCCTTATCCGAAAACCGGAAATCGAATATATTGACGATATACGATACCGCTTATTCGTTCGAAAACAGAAAAATACACACCCTTAAAGCCGGCAACGGCAAAAAACACGTTCTTTTATGGTCGCAAATGCACGGCGACGAATCAACGGCAACGGCAGCTTTATTCGATATTTTTAATTTTCTCGAAAATCCGGGAAACCTTAAAACCCGGTGCGAAACAATACTTAAAAACTGCACGCTTTTTTTTATACCGATGCTTAATCCCGACGGTGCCGAACGTTTTCAAAGACGTAACGCACAAGGAACAGACATTAACAGAGATGCTTTGCGGCTTTCAAGCCCCGAAGGGAGATTTTTAGCACGGCAAAGAGATAAAATAAATCCGGAGTTCGGGTTTAATCTTCACGACCAAGAATCGCGATACGCCGCCGGAAACACCAAATACCCGGCAACGATGTCTTTCTTGGCACCGGCTTTCGACAAAGCAAAAACATTAAACGAAAGTCGTAAAAAATCCATGAAACTCATTGCCGAAATAAACGAAAGTCTGCAAAACTTTATCCCTAACCAAATCGGAAGATACTCCGATGATTTTATGCCCGCCGCTTTCGGCGACAACATACAAAAAAAAGGAACAAGCACAATATTAACAGAATCGGGGTGGTTTGCCGGCGATAACGAAAAACAATTTGTTCGCAAACTTAATTTTACGGCAATACTTCATGCTTTGTATTCGATAAGCGTAAATAATTTCGAAAAATATTCCGTTTCGGATTACGAAAAAATACCCTTCAATAAAAAGAACAAATTTTTCGATTATATTTTGCGTAATGTTCTTATACGAAAAAACAAGTTCTCGTATATTGTCGATATAGGAATATTAAGAAAATCTTTGCCCGAAAAAGATGTTTTTGAAGTTGCCGATATCGGTGATTTATCGGAATATTACGCTTACAAAGAAAAAAATCTCGAAAACAAAGAAACAGAGATAAAAGAAGTAACCGGAGATAACGCGGAAGAATTGATAAAAAGATTTTTCTGACCGGTTTTAATTCTCGTCTTCGTTTTTATCGTCGGCATCTTCCGCTTCGTTCATAACAATTAATTCTTTATTGTATTTTTTTCCGTAAAGATCCCATACGGCAATAAAAAGAGCCGTAATAAGCGGTCCGGCAAGAAATCCTATAACCCCCATCCACAGCAAACCTCCCAAACTTGCAATAAGAGCCATTGCCGTATGCATACCGCTTTTATGAGCATCTAAGCGCGGACGTATCAAATTTTGATTAATTAAAACCGCCCCTACTCCGAATATCAGTAATATTGTTCCGGTGGTATAATCTCCGATTAAATAATAAATTACAACCGCCGGCACCATAATGCTGTTAGTTCCTACGATAGGAATAACCGATAATGCCGCCATAATAATACCCCAAAAAACCGGCGAAGGCACGCCCGTAAGGGCAAATAATATACCGCCGTAAGTTCCTTCCAAAGCCCCGAGCAAAAAAGAATTAAAAACAATTCCGTCGGTAACTTTTTCGACGTTTTTCATAAGTGCCCTTTCGTCCGAGTCTTTCATCGGAATTAAATATTGCAAACGTTTAAGCAGCTCATCGCCGTCGGCAAACATAAAATATAAAAAGAAAAGCAAAAAGAATGTATGCACAAGCATATATGTAAGTCCCGAAAAAGTGTTTTGCAAGATAGTAACAGTCCATTCGGTAGCCGTTCCCACAAAGTCGTCAAGTTTTTTTTCAACGTCTTCCATCTCCATTCGGTCAACATATTTATTTAAAACCGGAATATCAGAGAATCTGTTTTTTATTTTTTCTTCCGAAAGTTCTTTTTTTATATCCGGCCACTGATTTTTAATTTTAGAATAATTTTCGCCTGCTTCGTTAACTATTACCGCCCCCACAAACATAACCGGAATAACAATTACCACCACAACCGTAAGAGTTGTTACGGCAGCCGCTTTGCGAGTATTACCTTTAAATTTACGCCGGAAAAACCGGAAAGGTTTTTTAAATAATATAACCAATATTAAAGCCAGAAAAGCATCTCCGATAAAAGGTTGCAAAATACGGAAGAATGCAACGCTTAAAGAAATCAGAATTATAAAAAAGAAAATATCCTGTAAGTTTCTTTTATCTTTCATAGAGTTTTATTTTTTAAATTTTTCGGTACGGATATTTTTAACTTCGCTAATATCTATCGTCCAATCGTAAGCAGGTTCGGAATTTTCGGAATATCTCATAAAAACGTTTCCGTATGATCTGAGTTTTATCGTTACTTTTTCCGCAATGCCGTTTTTTCTGTTTATCAGATAGTTACCGTATAATTTTCCTGTCATGTCGTAAGAAACAAAAACGCCGTTCATCTGTATTCTGCGATTCTTATCGCTTGAAATAAGAGCTTTTTCGCTTATGAAGAAATGCTCTGTATCTGCAGAATCGAGCGTAAAGGTTTTGTCGTAAATTTTAAAGAATTCAAATTCTCCGGTATCCGAAACTTTCCACGATTCGCCTTCGACAACGGCATTTTCCGGAAATACGACCTGTACCGGCAAACCGTGTATTATTTTTTTATCGACCGAACGTTTAAAAATCTGCTTTGCCGATTCTTTATCGGCAAACAAAGAATCCGGATTATACAATTCTTTTAATCCTCCTTTTCGGTTAAGTTTAAATTTAAGAGGTGTTTGCAAAAATACGGAATAAACTTCCGATACGGAATTCATGTCGCTGTCGGAACTGAAATATCTTTTTTGCCCGAAGCGGTCTTTTATTTCTTCGTTTATTTTTTTAAATCTGACCGAAACGGTAAAAGACGAATCGCCGTTTAAACCGATACCGAATGTATATACGATATGTTTTTCGGAGCTTACGGTTTGCTCGTCATCTCCTACTTTTTGGGTACTTTGCGAATAAACATCAAAATTTACGAGGCAACTGTCGGACGGTTCAAGCCGATATTCCGGCTTATACGAGTTTTGCGAGAATCCCGAAAAGGTTATCAATATAAAAAAACAAACTGCACAAGGTTTCATCCTGAGGGATTTTATTTTCAAAGTTAATATAAAAAATCGTTATAGGGGTATCTTACTTTATGAATTTTAATAACTTCGTCGTATAAAAGTTTTTTAAGTTTTTCGATGTTTATTTTTTTCTTTGCCGAAATAAATATCGAATCTTTTTCTTTTGCAAACCACATTTTTTTAAAATCGTCGAGAGAAAGATTTTCTCTTTTCAGCGGTGTTAAATCGTCTTCGTCTTTTTTAATGTATGAAAAAGCATCTGTTTTATTAAAAACGTTAATCATTTTTTTATCTCCGGCGCCTATTTCCGACAATGTTTGGTTTACGGTTTTTATTTGTTCCTCAAAATTTGAATGGGAAATATCTATTATATGCAAAAGTAAATCGGCTTCTCTTACTTCGTCGAGAGTAGATTTAAACGACTCTACGAGATGATGCGGAAGTTTGCGAATAAAACCCACCGTATCGGCAAGTAAAAACGGCAGATTTTCTATTACTGTTTTTCTTACGGTTGTGTCGAGTGTCGCAAAAAGTTTGTTTTCGGCAAATATGTCCGATTTTGTAAGCACGTTCATAAGGGTAGATTTTCCGACGTTTGTGTATCCCACCAAAGCAACACGCACCAGTTTTCCTCTGTTTTTTCGCTGAACGGCTTTTTGTTTGTCTATTTTTTCGAGTTTTTTCTTCAGCAGAGCTATTTTGTCTTTAACTATTCGCCTGTCTGTTTCTATTTCTTTTTCTCCGGGTCCTCTCATTCCTATACCGCCTCTTTGTCGTTCGAGGTGAGTCCACATTCCGCGTAAGCGAGGCATAAGATACTCGTATTGAGCAAGTTCTACTTGCACTTTTGCGTGTGCCGTTTGGGCGCGCGCCGCAAAAATATCCAGAATAAGGTTTGTTCTGTCGAGAATCTTACATTTCAGTTCGCGTTCAATATTCCGAAGTTGCGAGGGAGTAAGTTCGTCGTCAAAAATTACCGTGTCTATATTGTTTTGTGCAACATATTGTTTAATCTCTGAAAATTTTCCGGTTCCGACAAAAGTTTTTGCGTGAGGTGCGTTTCTTTTTTGTTTAAAATGTTTTTTTACTGCTGCTCCCGCCGTTTTTGCCAGAAATTCCAGTTCGTCGAGATATTCTTTTACTTGTTCTTCTGTTTGATTTTGGGTTATCAAACCTACGACAACGGCATTTTCTTGTGTTTTTTTATTTGTTTTTTTTTCTATCATTAAAAATAATTATAAAAAAAACAGCCGAATTAACGGCTGTAAATTATTATTTTTTAAGAAAATATTTTTCCTCAATTAAGTTTAAAAGTTACCGGAATAGAATACCAAACACTTACTTTTTTACCGTTTTGCTCTCCGGGTTTAAACCTCGGTAATGATTTAATTACTTTTATGGCTTCTTGGTCAAGCAAGGGGTCAACTCCTTTTTGCAGTTCCACTTTTCCTATTGCACCGGTTTTAGTAACTTCGAATCTTAAAAATACAGTTCCTTCTATACCGTTTTCTCTTGCTACTGCCGGATATACTACATGTGTTGCGATATATCGTTTAAGAGCCAATACGCCTCCCGGAAATTCGGGCATGTTTTTAACGTAAATAAATATTTGGTCTTCTTCTTCCTCTTGCGTGTTTTCCAAATTAATTTCTTCGTTTTCGTCAAATTCGAGGTCAAACTCCGTATCGTCGTTAATATCTTCGTTATTATCGATAATATTAATAACTTCGACTGTTTGTTGTTGTTGTTGTTCCTGCTTAGGCGGAGGCGGCGGTTCTTTAAGGTCTTGACGCGTAATTTCAACCATGTCTTCTTCTTCTACGCCTTGATCTAAATTTATAGTGTTTTTTGCGGAAGAAGTTGACCAGTTAAATGCCCAAACTAATGCAAGAATACTGATAACTAAACCGATGGATAAAAACATCGTTTTATACTTCTCTAAATTGGCTTCGGGGTTCTTTTTAATTTCCATTTTTATTTTTTTTGATAAATGCTCGACAATCTTTTAACGATTTACATTTGAGCGCATAAAGTTAATGTTTTTTTATTTTTTCGCAAACTAAATTTTACCTCTGTTTAATATTTTAAAATATATTAAAATTTAGAGCAATGCGAACACAAACAACTAATACATTGATAATAAACAAGTTGCACATGAGCTCATTATTCCGGTAACAGAGCGTTATATGTTTAAGTGTAAAAGTTTCGGTTTGTTTTTAATTGCAATTATTTTCAATCCAAAAAATAATTTGCTTTTTCATGTTTTCAAGCTTTATCAAGTAATAAAAAGACCAAATTATTATCCATGCCGACATTCCGGTTAACAAAAATACAAACGGAAACTTTACATTCTCCGAATAAGAGCTTAAAACAATCATAAGTATAACCGCAAAAAACAATCCGATTGTTTGATAAAGCACAGCGGTTTTGTAATTTGTATCGAAAAATCCGGTAATAAAATTCCAACCTCTCAGTTTATCTTTGAATGTTACTTTTCCTTCCCGGGCAAAATCAACAATCAGATATTGCGAAAAACCTAAGTTAATATCCAACGAATGTTCTTTTTCGGAATAAGCGTAATTGTATCTTTCAAGTTTTGATTTTACGGTTTCTTTCATTTAATTTAATTTTCGGATTGCCGATAATTATAAATATCGTCTGTATCTTTTTCGTATAACTTGTTTCTCTTAATTGTTCCGGATATAAGTTTTCCGTATATATTATCAATATAATACGAAATTATTTTATTTATATTTTTTTTCGAAATTCTCGAACTGTTTTTTTGCATGCTTAACTCTTTATTTATAAAACCCGGATGATATAATTTTTATTGTATATTCGTAATATTTTTTCGGTTTTTTTATGTATTTTGAAAGAATTGTGTATTTTTGCGGCATAATAAAGGGGCATTAACTCAGTTGGCTAGAGTGTCACACTGGCAGTGTGGAAGTCATCGGTTCAAGTCCGATATGCTCCACTTTAGAAAAGCCGCATTAAAAATTTTTGATGCGGCTTTTTTACGCTCCAACCCGAAAACCGTGAAATTTCTTTCAGGTATTTTTT
>JAADDR010000067.1 GCA_013153865.1 Chlorobiota bacterium
TACATGTATTTATTTAAAATGGATTAGAAGCACAAGCAAAGATGTTATAAATCATATTGTATTTCGGTCTCTCGACGGAGAAGACGAATGGGTAGCTCTTGCAATATTTGATAATGAATATAATCTGAATTATTATTGTGATACTTCCGCTGTTCCCGGTACTTTATATAAATATATTGTAATTGCCGTTGATGATTCCGACAATAAATCAGAAAAAATAAAACCGGTAAAATTACAAATGAGCAAAAAACATATAAGCAAAGAGATAAAAAACTTTAAAGCAGAAATTAATAACGAATCAAAAAACATAGAAATTTCATGGGATTTACCGGACAAACCTATTAAATCCGTATTTCTTTACCGAAAAGCAGGAGACGAAAAATTAAAAACATACAAAACTTTTTTCAAACCTGTCAATAAATTTATTGATAGTGATATCAGAATAAACACAAAATATGAATATCAATTAAGAATAATATATAAGGACGGAAAAAGTTCGCCTTTTACTAAAAAACAAATTATAAAATATTAAAACCGAAAAACATGAAAAAATCGGCAATTTTTTTATCATTGTTGTTAGCGGTACAATTATCAACCGCACAATCAACCGCTAAATTCAAGAAACAGTTTAAAAAAAGCATTAACGAAATTCGAAAAAGTGACGAAAAAAAGATAATAAGCGCGTACGTCTTTAAAGATTACATAACGGTTATACCTGATGATATATTAAAAATATTACCTGAATATGAAGCTGATACATTAGTAAATGTTCGACGTTTAATTTATGAAATATATTATCAAATCGGAAGAAAAAACAGCGACAAAAATATTAGGCAAGAAGCTGTTCTTAAATTAGTTAATGCTTGTAACGACAAAAATTATGATTTAAGAAAAATCTCCGCAAATCAACTTAAATATTTTAAAAAAGACGATTTTTCACAGAAGGCAAAAAATATTCTTACGGAACAGCTTTCAAAAACGGAAGATTATTATAAAAATACTGTCAGATTAACAGGCTTTTTAGACATGCAAGAGCAAATCCCCTTACTCTACGAATTGCTGAATGACACAACAATAAGAGACCCTAAAACCAAATGGCAAATTCATTTAACATTGGCACGTCTCGGAGAAACCGACGAAACCGCATATTGCACAAATCTTGCGCGTTCAAAAGGAGTAAACGACCGAATAATACATTTTTTGTTATCCGATTTAGTTTACACCAGACAAAAACAAGCATTTAATTATTTAATTGAGATATTAAACAGTCAAGAGAAGAATTGCCGTCCCGCAAACCCTCATATAGAAGATGCAATTGTTTGCGGATACAGAATTATGGAACTTTTGGCACCGGTAATTAAAGACTTTCCATTTGAAACATACCCCGGAACAAGTCAATTAAAAGCAAAAGATTACGATAAAGCATTACAAGAAGTCAGACAATGGTTTAAAAATAATCCGGATTATGAAATAAAAAAAGATACTTTTTAAATCTGCATACAAAAAATATATTTATAAAAAACAATAATCCTCTGCAACTATACTAAAATGCTTAAAACAATTACAAAATCAATTATCGTATTTTTAATAAGCAGCAGTCTGAATGCGCAAAATTTTGAAGAAACGACAATTGGTTCCGGTTTGCCCGAGCTCGGCAACAGCAATATGGCTTGGGGCGACTATGACAGAGACGGAGATTATGATGTATTGATATCGGGAATTGATGATTTAACAAATGTAAACTGCTGTTTATTTAAAAATAACGGTGATACTACGTTTACAAATTCAGGTGTAGTTTTTTCGCAAATATATCAAGGCGATTTACTTTTTATTGATTTTAATAACGATAACTTTCTTGATATTGCAGTAAGCGGAAAAACAGAA
Organism: Chlorobiota bacterium; assembly: GCA_013153865.1. Lineage (GTDB taxonomy): Bacteria > Bacteroidota > Bacteroidia > Bacteroidales > JAADGE01 > JAADGE01. The sequence goes on from JAADDR010000067.1 coordinate 1,885, forward strand.
GAAAATTTAAAAATTACTGAATTATATTCCAATAACGGAGACGGTTCGTTCTCAAAATTATTAATTGCTGATATTGACAGTGTATTTAATTCTTCCTTTGCGGGTGCCGATTTCGACAATGACGGAGATATTGACTTATTAATATCAGGAACAGATAATTCGGATACAAGAATTTGCTCTATTCTGCGTAACAACGGAAACAACACTTTTCAAAAAATAAATATTGATATAGAAGGTATAAGCAACGGTTCGATACAACCCGCAGATTTTAACAACGATGCCGAAATTGATTTACTTGTGTTCGGTATTAATAATATAAATCAGCGTGTCGGCAATATTTATCTGAATGACGGTAATTTCAACTTTATAAAACAAAATAACGTTTTACCCGAACTTGCTTACGCATCATCGGATGTCGGTGATTATAATCAAGACGGATTCATTGATTTTGCGGTAACGGGGATGAATCAATCGGGAACACTTGTTTCCGAAATTTTTAAAAATAACGGAAACGGAACATACACAAATATAAATGCGGGATTAATCGGATTATATCAAAGTTCGTCAAAATGGGGAGATTACGATAACGACGGAGACCTTGATTTAATTCTTTGCGGTTTCGGGGATTCGGAGAGGTACTCGCTTTTGTATAATAACACCGGTAATGATGTTTTTTCTGAAGTAACTGTCGTTTGGGAAGATGTTGCACAAGGAGAAATAAGTTTCGTTGATTTTGATAACGATAACAAGTCGGATATTGTAGTATCGGGCTTTGCGGTTTCGGAAGCTAAAACACTTTTATACAGAAATCTTACAAACGTTTTGCCCGAAAATCCGACAGCTCCGGCTGAAACAAATTATGAAACTTTCGACAATACCGTTACTCTTAAATGGAATAAAGGAAATGATAATCAAACACAAAATTCGGGATTAACTTATAATATTTCTGTCGGAACTTCAATTTCAAACGGTGATATTGTTTCTCCCGGTTCCGATTTGTCAAACGGTTTCAAATATCTGCCTTATCAGGGAAATTGTTTTACCGACACATTTACGATTATAAATAATCTTCCGGAAGGAAAATACTATTGGCAAGTTCAAAGTGTCGATAACGGATTTCTCGCTTCCGATTTCTCGCAAATTGACAGTTTTATCGTTTGCGAACCTGTTAATTTGGGAAACGATACATCAATTTGTATAAATGATACGCTTAAACTCTCACTCGGAGAAGGAACGGATGTTGTAAACTGGTATTCCGTAAAACAAGGATTATTACTTTCGAACAATTTTAATTTGAATTTTACGGTAACACAAACAGATACTGTTTGGGCGGAACTTTCGAACGATTTAGGGTGTTTTAAAACAGACAGTATTACCGTTACCCCGATTGCATTGCCCGAAATTAACTTGCCCGCTGATACTTCCGTATGTAAAGGAACTTTGCTTACATTAGAAACAGGAACGGAACTTGATTCGGTAAATTGGTATTCAAACGAAGGTTTGCTCGCTGAAAATATGCTTTCTTTTTCTATACAAATTAATTCTCCCGACACCCTTTGGGCGGAAGTCTTTTCGGAACTCGGTTGTGTCAATACCGATACCGTTGCAGCCGACACCTTAACATTGCCTTATTTCTCTTTGAGACAAGATACTGCGGCATGTTATTCCGATTTTATTGAATTTTCCGTTACGGGTTTCGATTCCGTAAATTGGTATTCGCTTTATGAATTATTATTACCGAATTCGGAAAACATAACAAGAGAGATACTGCAAAATGACACTTTAATTTGCGAAACTTTCAATTCATTATCATGCTCATATACAGATACAATTATTTCGTTTGTGAGAGACTTACCGGTTGCAAATACAGGAAACGATACAATAATTTGTTTTAATACGGGAATAACTCTCGGAGCAAATCCCGTTGCAACCGGAGGAACTCCGCCGTACATATTTTTATGGCAACCGGAAGAAGACTTTGTAAATTCTTCGGAAGAACACCCGGAAATATTCCCGGAAGAAAGCAGGCGATACATCCTTACGGTTACGGATTATTATAATTGCAATGACGACGACACAATATATGTAAGTATAAATCCCGAAACAATCTTGGACGTTCCGGATAATCTTGATGTTTGTGCAAATCAATCGGTGATTTTAGGCGGTAATCCGACAGCAACGGGTAGTCTGTTTCCGTACAGTTTTAATTGGACACCCGATAACTCTTTAATCGGAGCTGATAATCCGAATCCTTCGGCTCAGCCGGAAGATACAACTCAATACAGGTTGATTGTTTCAACATATTTCTGTAATCCGGATACTGCATATGTTACCGTAAACGTAAAACCGCTGCCCGAAGTTTCCGCAAGTGAAGATGTAACGATAGGTTTCGGAGAATCTGTAATAATCGAAGCAAAAGGAGCCGTAACCTATAACTGGTACCCCGATTTATATTTAGACGATAACACTTCTCAATCTCCCGAAGCTTCTCCGAAAGAGACAATAACATACACAGTAATCGGAACAAATGAAGTAAATTGCTCAAATTCGGATTCTTTAACGATTACGGTTAAAAACGATATTTTTATTCCTGACTTGTTTTCTCCCGATAACGACGGAAATAATGATACATTTAAAATATACGGAAAAGGTATCAAAGATATTTATCTTAAAATTTTCGACAAAAACGGGAATGTCGTTTTCGAATCAAACGATAAAAATTACATTATGAATACGGGATGGGACGGTACAAAAAAAGGATTGTTGCTGCCTGACGGAGCATACATTTGGATAATCGGCGGAACATATAACGACGGATCGATTATACGGTATAAAGGAAACAGAGGCACGGTTTTTTTAATAAAATAATATTTTTTAAATTAGTTCCCGAAAAAAATATAAGACACTGACAAACAAAACTTAATGCATCTTAATTTCTTAATGGTTAAAAATTAAAACAGTCAAAATCATAACAATCATAAATGCCAAACAAGAGAATTATTAACGGGTAATTATGAATTATAAACGGAAGCTGAAATTCATAATTCATAACTTATAATTCATAATTAAGAAAAGAAAAGAAAATGAAAAGACGATTAAACTTACTGTACATATTATTAATCTTTACAAGCTTTCGAGTCAGTGCACAAACCTACCCCGTAGTATCAAGCACGCAAATACTTCCGCCGTATTCCGTTTATCTGTCCGACTATGCAAGTGCCGGTTCCGATAAATTTATCGTAAACCTTTTTTTGCAAGACCAAAACCAAAACGGACTTCAAGTAAAACTAAAAATTACCATAACCGGCGACAACGGCGTAAAACTCGAAACCAAGCCCGAATACATGCCCCCTCCGATAACGCTCTATGCCGGCACACCCGAAATAATAAGCGGACCTTTGCTGCAACAATACCTCGAACCCGCAAATCTGAACATAACAGGACTTAACCCCTCGCAATTTGCCCGCGACAAAAAACTTCCCGAAGGCATCTACACCTTTAAAGCCGAAGCCGTAGAATACCGGCGCAACAAACTCGTATCCAATTCCGGCACAACGGCGGCATGGCTCATACTTAACGACCCTCCTATATGGAACCTGCCCCGGCACAACAGCACCGTAACCGCAAGCAACCCTCAAAACATCTTTTTTTCGTGGTTGCCCATGCACACGGGCTCGCCCAATTCGGCATTTACAACAGAATACGAATTTTCACTTTACGACATAATACCCCAAGACCGCGACCCGGAAGAAATCGTTCGTATAACCGCACCTTTATACCAAAGCAGCACGGCAAGTACAAGTTTGGTTTACGGACCCGCCGAACCGCCCCTCGAAGTAGGACGCAAATATGCCGTACGCCTGCGTGCCTACGACACCGAAGGACGAGACATGTTTAAAAACGACGGCTATTCGACGGTACTTGTCTTTACCTACGGACAAGAATGCATAACACCCGTAGGCATAAACCACGACAACCTTACGCCGCACTCCGCCGACGTGCATTGGACTTCGATACCCGGCAATACCGAATTTAAATTATACTACCGCGAAAAAGACCAAAACGGCACAAACCCTTGGTACGAAGGCACAACCTCGCAAACAAATGCCGTAATAACGCAACTGAAACCCGAACACGATTACCAATATCTTGTAAGAGCACTTTGCGGAAGCATCGAAAGCGAACCTTCCGAGATATACGAATTTACCACGCCCGCAAAAATAACCGACACCCTTCAATGCGGCAACAACCCTAACGTTCCCGAAATTGACGGCTCGCCGCCTTTGCAGGAACTTTTTATAGGCGATGTAATAAACGTAGGCGGTTTCGAAGGCATCATAACCCAAGCACGCGGAGGCAACGGCGTTTTTTCGGGCAAGTGCATTATGCGGCTTACCAATTTTAACATACTTCTGAAATCGCATTTTGACGACATACACATAAACCAAAGCTACCAGGTAACAGAAGGACACGTAATAGCCGACAGAGGTCCCGGTATTATGATTAATTTGGATGATATTATTGCAGATTTAGATAGTTTAGGAAATATACCTATTGATTCTATAAACTTAAATCCTAATGATTATATTAATAGTTTAGATTCTCTTGTCAATAATCTACCTACGGATACGAGCTTAATAAGTTATGAAATGGAAGAGGTTTTAGTATCGAATAGTAACAAGTTAGATTTAATTGATAATGAAGAATTACAAGACCAAATTGAAGAACTTCAAGC
>JAADDR010000164.1 GCA_013153865.1 Chlorobiota bacterium
CAGCACCGAAGCATACATAGTGCATCATGCCGATTTTATGACTTTTTTGCCTTTTAAAGAAAGATTGCAGGTGAAATAATGCAGTAAATCCGTGCCGAGCAGAAGTGCGGCACGGATTATAATAAGATTACGAAACAAGTTCGGAATGACGCAGGGTGCTGTTTTTATTGTTTTTCAGACAACTTTAAAATCGTTTTAATACAAACATAATATTCGAAGTAAACTTTGTTTCGTCGATAATGTTCACCTCAAAGTTATAAGCGGAAACGATTTTTAGAATTTCCGATTTTGAGGTAAAATGCAGTTTGTCGTATTTTGTTTTATTGAATTTTAATAATCTTGTAGAGAAAAATTCCGTCAGTTTTGTGCCTTTGTGTTTCTTTTTCATTTCGGCATTACCGTCTCGGATAATGATTTTTCCTTCAGAATTAAGATTTTTTATACATTTTATAATCAGTTCTTTTTGCTTGTCTTTCGGCATATAGTGAAGCACGTCGTTAATAACGAAAGCATCGCTTTTCGGGAAGTCGGCTTCGAGAACGTCGGCACAAATAAAGTTTAATTTGTCGCTTTTTGAGATATTGTGAGCGGCGGTATTAATTTTGTTGCAGTCGTAATCAATTCCCGTAAGTGTTCTTTCTTTCGAGCAAAAACTCAACATATACGGCAAATATCCGTATCCTGTGCCTATATCGGTAATATGTCCTTTTTCGGGAAGTATATTATTGAAAAATTCATAATTATTTTCGAGTTTTGTTTTTATGCGCGTATAATGTTCCAAAACCGGACCTTTGTAAATGTAGTTTGCAATCAGTTTTTTTCTGAAATATGCCGGAGTTTCGTATTTTTTGCGTATTTCGGCATATTCTTTTTGCATCAGTTTGCGAATGTTTTTTGCCTGTTCTCTCGAAGTGTTTCCGAAATCGTCAATATTTATCCGTTTGAGGATATTTACGGATATTTGCCCGCTTTTCAGGAAAGGTTCGCCTTTGGGTATGCAATCGCCCGCGCCTTGAATTATAATCGGCAGAATATCAATATTCAGTTCTTTTGCGTATTCAAAAGCACCTTTATGAAAACGTTTTATTTCTAAGTCCGGTGAACGACTTCCCTCGGGATATATCAAAATTGAATATCCTTGTTTTACTTTTTCTTTCAGAAGTTTCAGATTTTTGTCAAAACCGTTTGAGGTAGGGTAGTAGTCGGCAAATTTTACTATCCTTCCGTAAAAAATATTGTTTTGAACCCAATCGTTTGTAAGAATTAGAATTTTAGGGTGCAGCATCATTATAAGCGGAATGTCGATATGCGACTGATGATTTGCAATTATTACCGCCGGGTTTTTAAAATTTTCACCGAAAGGGTTATTGATGATTTTTTTGACGTTAAGCGGGATATAAGCAATCATTTTAAAAGTAAGATGCAACCAATAATGAAAAATTTTCTTTTTGTTTTGTTTCCCGAAAGGGATAAGAGCTAAAATGCTCCAAAGTAAAATTGTTATAACGGAGCCGATTACAAAAATTAAAAAAACAAGTAATCCGAAAAATAAATCTTTTGCGGTAACAGGGGCAGAACGCATTTTGCCTTGTTGCCGGATAAGAAAGTCAAACATTATCGGTTGTAAAGTATAAGTTACAAAAACAACCGATAAAATTCCTGTTACCGAAAGAAATGCGATGGAGCGCATAGCGGGATGTTTTGCGAAAATAAGAACGCCTATTGCCGTTACGGTAGTAATTGCGGAGAGCAATACCGATGTTTTGTAAGACGGAAGATTATCGGTACCGCAGCGGTATCTTTGCAGTAGTCCGCGCGTTATAAAAATACCGTAGTCTATACCTAACCCGAATATAAAAGTTGAAATTATTATGTTGAAGATAGTAAATTTCAGACCGAAAATCCACATTATTCCGAGTGTCCACAGCCAACTTATCAGCATCGGAATAAATGTTATTAGCGTGAGCTCTATTCTTCCGAAATAAAGCAAAAGAATTATGAAAACCGTAATAAGCGAAATTTTTACGAGTTTGTTGAAATCTTTTTTCAGTATGGTTACGATTTTATCGGTAATGTATTTTTTATCGACAATGTAAAGTTTGCTTGTTGCCGGAATATTTTTGTAAACTGCGGCTTTGTCTTCTTGTTTAAGTTTCAGAAGCGTAACAATATTAACGGAATTTGTATCTTGCGTTATTAAATCGTTTCCGAGCAGTGCCGTTAAATTTTCTTTATCTTCGGATGAAAGCGGTTTGAAATCTTTTTTAAGTAAATTGTAAAATTCGGAAAAAGCTGTTTCTTTAAAACCGTATATTTTACCGAATTTTATAAGTTTTTGCTTTATGCTGTCCGGATTTCTTTTTTTAATAAATTTTTCCCACCGTTTTATTCTTAATTTCTGCAAACTGTCCGAAACAATAAAGTAACCGACCGAACTGCAAGTCTTTACAATGTTGTTTTTTTGAAGTTCTCGGATTTTTGATAATAATATATCATTGGTTTGCAAGGCATCGTCAAGTGTTTTTCCTACGGCGACAAAATACATTTTTCGCAAAGCATCGTTTGAAATTTCGGAAAGATGTTTTTCTGCTGCTTTTAATTCCGGCGACATGTAATTCATTTTATCCATGTCGCTTTCGAACTCTGCTTTATGAAATGTGAAGAAACTTACAATTGTTACAATTAAAAGTAAACTTATTGCATATTTGTTTTTATGAAAAGCATAAGCCGTGAACTTTTCAATAAGATTTTGTTTCTTTTCTTTTTCGGATTTACTGCCGGGTTTTAAAAAATGAGGCAAGACCGTAAGAGCAAATAATGCCGCCGCAATTACACTTATGCCGGCATATAAACCTAAATCGCGCAAAGCATCCGAACTTACGAAAAGCAGGCAGAAAAAAGCTGCGGAGCTTGTTAAGGCGCTCATTAAAACCGGAACGGAAATATCTTTAAAAATCTCGGAAACATCTTTTTTACTTCTGAAATGCGTAAAAATGTGTAGAGAGTAATCAATTGATATTCCGACTAATACAGAACCGATGCCGAGTGATACGGCGGAAACTTCGCCTTTAATAAAATATAGTAAAGACAGCGAAACGGCCGCGCCGAATGCCGCCGGCAGAAAAATGACGAAGAAAATATCAAAACGTTTATAAAACAGAGAAAGAAACAGAAACAACAAAATTATCGCAATGCTTACCGTCAGTAAAATATCTTTTTTTATGCGTTCGGCATTTCCGACGGAAATTACGGGTGCACCGAAAATTTCCGCATTAACTTCGGGCATTATTGCTTGCAAATTATTAAGCGTTTTGTTGATGCCGTCAATTAATAATTTGTTTTTGCCTGTTTCGTCATTCGGATATTTTGACGTAACAAACAAAAGAAGATGTTTTTTGTCTTTTGTAAAGATATGATTATCATATATTTCATAGTTGTTGTCTAATTGCAGTTTGTTCAACCGTTTCAGTGCAAGCGGCGTGATGCTCAGAGGGTCTTTTGTAATAAATTTTTTGGTTACCATGCTTGCCGGAGAAATTAACGTCCTGAAATCTGCGGCTAATGTTTTTTTTATTTCGCTGTTTTGCAGCAGAGTGTCAATCTTAAGATAATCTTCTTCCGTCAGAAAAACAGGCAGATTTTTATAAAAAATATCGTAAAGCTCTTTAAGGGTTTGTTCGCCGACCGTATTTTTTATTTCGGCGATTTGGTCGGAATTATTTTTGAGCAGAATTTTTTCGAGACTGTCGGCAAATACTTGCAGTTTTTCAGGATTAGTTTCCGAATTCCCATTTTTCAAAGACAGGTTAATGATTATTTTATCATTGATTTTGATGTGTTTGTTTGCAAAATTGAAACGTTTTAATTCGGCATCGACCGGAATCATTTTAGCAAGATCTTCGCTTGTGCGGATTTTCAGTGCCGTAAAGACAGCTGCTCCGCTCAATAACAAAACTGTTAATGTAAGTAATAATCGTTTGGTTTTAAAGAAGTTGTATATTGATGTAAACATTTGTTGTTATCAGTATTTATTTTAATATTATTGGTATTTTGTATTGTACACGGTGCAGGTTGCAGGATACAGGGTGCAAGGTGTAAGCTATGTTTTCCAATTTTTCTCAACATATTGAATATATTTGTTGATTTTTTTACTTAATGTTTCATATTTATTAATTAAATCGGTAATCGGATTTTCTTTGAAATATAGTTCGTTAATCATATTTAATTGAGAAACGGTTTCATCGCATGATGCATGAGCAAAAATTAAAAATCTGATAAATTCCGCTTTATATCTTCTTCTTCCGAAACCTTCCGCTATGTTATTTTTTATGCTTTTAGAAGAACGTCTGATTTGGCTGCCTTGCTCATAAAGTTCATATTTCGGCAGTTTCATGGTTAAATAATGTACGTCTAAAGCCAATGAAAAAGCCGAATTATAAATATCCAAATCTCGGTAACTGTTCATAATTAATTATATTAAAAAAGTCAAAATCCTGCATCTTGCACCCTGTACCTTGCACCCTGTACCTTGCACCTTGCTAAAACCCTTCCGTATGAATAAGTTCAACATTAATATCAAAATTATTTCTTAAAAAATCAGCTGTTTTTTCCGCAAAGTAAACTGAACGATGTTGCCCGCCGGTGCATCCGAAATTAACGGATAAATTTTTAAAATTTCTTGATATATAGTTGTTTACCGATATTTTTAATATTTCTTTTATGTTTGTGAAAAATATTTCGGTATCTTTTTCAGCTTCCAAAAAATCTGCAACTTCTTTATCTTTTCCGCAAAGTTTTTTGTATTTCTCGATTCTGCCCGGATTATTAATAATTCTGCAATCAAAAACATATCCTCCGCCGTTTCCGGTTTGGTCGTACGGTATGCCTCTTTTGTACGAAAAACTTTTAATTGTTACGGTTAATTTATTTTTTGTCATAATATTTTTTAATTTCTCGGAAGCCGGGAGTTCGGATAAAATACGTTTCAGTTCGGGCAGTTTGCTTAATATTTTAACTTCCGACATAATTTCTTTCAGATTATTAAGTCCGAAAGGAATACTGTCGATAAAATGCTGTTTTTTTTCGTATAATCCTCTGTAGCCGTATGCTCCCATGGCTTGCATAATTCTTATAAGTGCGTATGCGTAATAATATTCGTAAAATTCGTTTTTATTTATTTTAATGAGATTATCGGCATAAATTATATAATGTTCCGCTAATATTTTTCTGATATTTTCCGGTATATCGGCTTTTGCGTCATATAATAAAGATACTAAATCATATTGTAATGCGCCCTTTCTTCCTCCTTGGTAATCAATAAAATATATTTTATTCTTATGAAGCATTATATTTCTTGACTGAAAGTCTCTGTACAGGAAAAAATCCGTATTTGTATTCAGAAGATAATCGGAAAAAGTATTAAAATCATTTTCGAGCAGTTGTTCATCGAATACAATATCGGTAAATTTTAAGAAATTATATTTGAAATAATTCAAATCCCACATAATTGACTGTTTGTCAAATGCCGGGCGAGGGTAACATAACGAATAATCAATGCCTTTGCTCCCGTTTATTTGTAATTCGGCAAGTTGTTCAACAGCTTCTTTGTAAACAGGGATTAAGTTTTTCGGAAATTTATTTTCAGTTCTTGTTTTTTGAATTTTCTCGAAAAGTGTTTCATCTCCTAAATCTTCTTGCAAATAAATATTATTCTCAATATCTTTTGCGAAAATTTCGGGAACATTAATACCGTTTTTTTTAAATACCTCGGAAAAATGCAAAAAAACGATATTTTCTTTTTTATCGGTATTGTATGTTGCAATTGCCGAATTATTCCTGCTTTTTATTCTGTAATAAATTCTTGACGAACCCGAAGCGGGAAGCTTCTCTGAAGTAATTCTTTCTTCGTTGAATGTTTGCTTAAATAAATTTTTGATATTTTGTTCTGTTCTGTTTTGCATAGCCGTATTTTCCAAAATCCAAAATTAAAAATATATTCATTAAAATACGGTTATAAAATAAAAAAGAAGTTGCTCCGTAAAACAACTTCTTTTTTATTCTTTTAATTTATTAATTAAGATTATTTTGCAGGTGCTTGTTTTTGAACAATCACATCAAAAGTTATATAATCAACAGGGTCATAATAATATCCGTTACCATTTCCGTCAACGGCATCTGCCGGTCTTATTACACCTTGTTTTCCGTCAGCAAGTTTGAAAGCTATAATATCTCCTGTTTCAAATGATACATTTACGTTATTAATATCTGTTATTGTGCTTATTGCAGAATCGTCATCAATAGCATCCCAATCGGCAAAATTTGCAGCTTCTTCGTCTGATAAAACTTTAAAATAAGTAGTTTTTGCTCCTGCAGGTGCTTCGTCGTTATGAATTACGATGTCAGGATCGTAATCATTAATTACAATATAATCAGGAGAAGCAAAGTGAGGTGTGCCGTTAGTTTTTGTATAGCTACCGTTGTAGTATAATAGATCAATGTTAGACACATTATCTGCAGCGGTTGACCATGAATAAGTCGTAAAATCAGTTAAAGAAGCAAAACTTAACTCGTCAGTATATTGGTCTGCAGCTGCACAGTATACTTTAATGTCAGTACCTTTTGAGATAATATCATCAACCGTAACAGTAACTGAACCTTTACCGATTTTATCTTGTTTGTCGGTAACTTGAACTTCAAAAGTAAAAGTTTCGGTAACTTGATCTCCCGGTACGGTTATACTGAAATAAGTAGTTGTATCGGTATCAAATCCTCCGGTAACCGCATCACCGAAAGAAGCATTATCTTTAAAATAAATGATTTGTTTTATTTCACCCGGAGCATAAATCTCACCGGAAATTGTAACATCGGAACCTTGTGCAACCGTTTGATCTCCGTTTTCAAAAGTAATGACGGGAGCGGCAAAATCAATATCATCATCATCGCAACTTGTCATAAAAGTCATTGCCGAAGCAAGTAAGGCAATAAGTAAAACACTAATTTTTTTCATAATATTCAAAATTTAGTTAATAAAAAATAAAATTAATTTTTACAATAAACGAATGTTCGGTTATTGAATTGTGCAAATATATAAAAAAATGTTAAAAAAACTTAATTTTTATGCTCGAAATTTATTTCTTTTTTGATAAAAGCTTGTAAAACATAAAGAAAAAATTGTTTTTTAAAAAATAACGAATATAAAATGCAACATTTTAATTAAAAAAATCGTATATTTCAGAACTTATATATAATATGTAAAAAGAAGAAATTTATGAGGCAATTAAAAATAAGCAAATCCATAACAAACAGAGACAGCGAATCGCTGGATAAATACTTACAGGATATAGGCAGGGTTGATTTATTGACGGTAGAAGAAGAAGTTGCATTGGCACAACGTATTAAAAAAGGAGATCAGGAGGCTTTGGAAAAACTTACGGAGGCTAATTTAAGATTCGTTGTTTCTGTTGCAAAACAGTATCAGCATCAAGGGTTGAGTTTGCCTGATTTAATAAACGAAGGAAATTTGGGCTTAATGAAAGCCGCAAAGAAATTTGACGAGACAAGAGGATTTAAATTTATTTCGTATGCGGTATGGTGGATACGCCAATCCATCTTACAAGCACTTGCAGAGCAGTCAAGAATAGTTCGGTTGCCGTTAAATCAAGTAGGTGCCGTTAATAAAATATACAGGTTTTATGCCGAATTTCAGCAAAAATACAACAGGGAACCTACTACGAAAGAAATCTCTGAAGCACTTGATATATCCACAAAGAAAATAGATCAAGTTTTAAAAGCGGCGGGCAAGCATATGTCTATGGATGCTCCGTTAACTTCCGACTCCGACAGCAACAGTTTGGTTGATATAATGGAGAATGAAGGTATAGATCCTTCGGATAATATGCTTATGAAAGAATCTTTGTTAAAGGAAATAGAACGTGCTTTATCAACTTTGCCGGAAAGAGAGGCGATTATAATAAGACATTTTTTCGGAGTTAACGGCGAGGAATTATCCTTACGTGAAATAGGCGAAGAATTGGGACTTACCAGAGAACGAGTGAGACAATTAAAAGAACGTGCATTACGAAAACTCAGAAAATCTTCGCGAAGCAAACATCTTAAAACATTTCTGGGATAGGTTAAAGTAAAAATTATCTTATTCTGTCGGCAGCTTTTACCAGTAATTCATCTCTTAATATTGCCCTTCTTGCCATTAATACGAAAATGAAAATTATAAGAGGCAAAATTGCCGATAAACCTATTGCCGCTGCCGGACTTTTTGTTTGATTTACGGAAAACAGCGTAATTAAAATAATAAGTATAATATCAAGAAGACTTATAAAAACGCACAAACGCATTTGCAGAACCCTGTTTTTATATAAAAATATCGTAACAAAACTCAGTAATGCAATTATTCCGAGCAGTGCGGCTATAATATACCCGCTTTGTATTAAACCGGTTATTCCGGCAAAAGTAATCGAATCAAAGGAATATATCATTAAAGACTTATCGCTGTTTAATTCAATTACCGGAAAAAAATACGTTAAAACCGCGGCAACAGTCGCGATAAACAGCCATAAAGATTGAATTCTTTGTATCATATTTCATTTTTTTCGCAAAAATATAAAATTGTTGTCAAACATACGTTTTAAAATGTAATTTTAATTAAAAAACAGTCTTTTTTATTAAAGAATAATCATACTTTTGTATAAAATTTAAACAACTTAAAAATGGAACTTCTTGAAAATATAAAACAGAATGCCGCTTCTTTAAAAAAACGAATAGTATTACCCGAAAGTTTTGACGAAAGAACCTTGAAAGCTGCCGATACCGCTTACGAGCAAGGAATTGCGGAGATTATTCTTATAGGAAAAAAAGAAAAAGTTTTGGCGGATGCCGAGCGACTCGGTTTAAAAAATATCGATAAAATAAAAATTACCGATGCCGATTCTTCGGATAAAACCGACGAATATGCGGAATTGATGTATAATCTCAGAAAACATAAAGGGTGGACAAAAAATAAATCGTACGAATTTTTACAAAACCCTCTGTATTTTTCCGTAATGATGATAAAAGCAGGAGATGCCGACGGCGAAGTTGCAGGTGCGGCTAATGCTACCGGAAACGTTTTATTGCCGGCATTTCAGTTTATAAAAACAGCTCCCGGTATTAAAGTCGTCTCGGGTGCTTTTTTAATGTTTCTTAAAGATAAACAATTCGGAGAAAACGGCTTAATGCTTTTTGCGGATTGTGCCGTACACCCTGACCCTGATGCCGAACAATTGGCTCAAATTGCAGTATCAACAGGGCAAACAGCTCGTGTTATAGCAGGCATTGAACCGAAAATAGCAATGCTCAGTTTCTCGACCAAAGGCAGCGCTTCGCACGAATTAGTCGATAAAGTTGTGAAAGCAACGGAAATAGCACAAAGAACAGCTCCGGATATGCAAATCGACGGAGAATTGCAAGCCGATGCGGCAATTGTGGAAGCAATAGGAAAGAAAAAAGCTCCCGGAAGTAAAATAGCAGGACAGGCGAATGTATTGGTATTTCCGGATTTACAATCAGGGAATATTGCCTATAAATTAGTACAAAGAATGGCGGGTGCGGAAGCAATAGGTCCGATTTTACAAGGAATGGCGGCGCCTGTAAACGATTTATCCAGAGGATGCTCCGTAAGCGATATCGTGAACCTTATTGCAATTACCGCAAATCAGGCATCAATGAAATAGTTAAAAACATTAAATACTCTAAAATGTCAGAAATTTTAACCGAACCTATCGAAAATTATGCTTTAAGTAAAAACCTGCGACCTCGCATGAAATTCTCGAAAGTCGGAATCGTAGGTTGCGGCTCTACCGGGCAACGTATTGCTTTAATGATTGCAAGCAGAGGAATAGAAGTCGTATTTTTGGAACTTTCGGAAGAAAAAATAAACGAAGCATACAGAGAACTGGAAGAACAACTTGACGAAAAAATAAATCATTGGGGGCTTACTTTAAGCGAAAAAAAACTTATAATGTCAAGATTTAAAGGAACTTTGGATTATGCCGATTTTGCCGAATGCGATATAGTAATAGAAGCAATATTATCAAAAACCAGAGAGTTCAGTAAAGATATAAGGCAAGCGGTATTCAAAAATATTGAAGAACATGTTAAGCCCGATGCTATTATTGCCACAAATTCAACCAATTCTGTCATAACCGAATTAGCTTCGGACTTGAAATATCCGGACAGATGCGTCAGTCTGCACTTTTCCACAACGGCTCCGGATGCTTCCATTGTGGAAATAGTAAGAGGACTTTATACAACAGACGAAGTTTGCAAAAATGTAAGAAAGTTTGCAAAGTTAATTAATAAAATACCGGTGCCGGTCGAAGAATCTCCGGGGTTGATAAGTGTAAGACTCGGTGTAAGTTTAATATCGGAAGCGTGCGATTTGCTTATGGAAGGAGTCGGGACAAAAGAAGATATAGATTTTGTAATGAAAAAAGGACTGGGAATGCCTCTCGGACCTTTTGAAATGGCAGACAAAATAGGTTTGCACAGAGTGGTAAGATGGATGGATAACTTGTATAACGAATTCGGAGATAAAAAATATAAACCTTCGCCGGTTATAAAAAAACTTGTCAGGGCAAAACATTACGGAAGACAAACTTGTCAGGGCTTCTATAAATACGACGAACTCGGGCATAAGTTAAAAGACCAAAGCCGGGACGTAAAATGTAAAGAAAAATAAAAACATATGTCTTTTCCCGTAAAGACAAAAAAAAGTAAAAAAATGAAAATTTTGGTGTTAAATTGCGGCAGTTCATCCATAAAATTCGAGCTTTTTAATATGGAAACAGAAACTGTTTTATCCAAAGGCGTTGTTGAAAAAGTAGGGATGAAAGGATCTTTCCTTAAACTTGAAAAACAAGACGGAAGTAAAGTGAAATTTACAGGAGATGTATTAGATCATAAAACCGGAGTAGAATATATTTTAGGTGTAATAAGCAGTGAAAAACACGGAGCATTAAATTCTTTGCACGAAATACAAGCAGTAGGGCACAGGGTTGTTCACGGAGGCGAAGATTTCAGCGGAAGTGTTTTTATCGACGAGCAGGTTATAAACGTACTCGAAAAAAATACCGAATTAGCACCCTTGCACAATCCTGCAAATTTAAAAGGTATTTACGCTTTACGCGACTTATTGCCTGAAGTTCCGCAAGTTGCGGTATTCGATACGGCATTTCATCAAAGCATGAAACCGAATGTTTATATGTACGGTATTCCCTATTCCTTGTATAAAAAATATAAAATAAGAAGATACGGATTTCACGGAACATCCCACAGATATGTTTCGGCAAGAGCAATTAAACTCACTGAAAAAAAACCGAAAGGACTTAAAATAATTTCGTGCCACCTCGGAAACGGAGCTTCGCTGGCTGCGGTTAAAGACGGCAAATCGGTAGATACATCTATGGGTTTTACTCCCGTTGAAGGACTTATCATGGGAACACGTTCAGGCGACTTGGACATAGGCGCTTTAACATATATAATGAGAAAAGAAGAAATAGGAATAGAAACTTCATCGGTATTAGTTAACAAATTCAGCGGAATGTTGGGCATAACCGGTGTCTCGTCGGATATGAGAGAAATAGAAGAAAAAGCCGAAGAAGGAGACGAAAGAGCAAAACTCGGTTTGGAAATGTATGCATACAGAGTAAAAAAATAT
This sequence comes from Chlorobiota bacterium, assembly GCA_013153865.1. Classification (GTDB taxonomy): domain Bacteria; phylum Bacteroidota; class Bacteroidia; order Bacteroidales; family JAADGE01; genus JAADGE01. Next base: position 11,711 of record JAADDR010000164.1, read on the forward strand.
ATAGGAGCTTATGCGGCGGCACTCGGAGGTGTAGATATCTTAATATTTACCGGAGGCATAGGCGAAAATGCAACGGAATTAAGAGAAAATATATGCAAGGGGCTGGAATTTGCAGGTATAGAGTTGGATGTAAATAAGAATAATACCCGGGGTAAAGAAGCTGTTATATCTGCCGATACCTCAAAAGCGGAAATAATGGTAATACCTACCGACGAAGAACTGGTAATTGCGCGCGACACCTTTAAAATAGTCAAATCACTGTAGTAAATTACGGTTTACAAGATATTTCGATATTACCGGCATGAGATATTTCATGAAATTATCATATAACGGCGCAAATTACCACGGTTGGCAAATACAACCGAATGCAATTACCGTTCAGGAAGTTTTGCAAAAAGCATTTACCCTTATTTTGAACGAAGAAATAAAAATTATAGGAGCAGGAAGAACCGACACGGGAGTTCATGCAATTAATTTTTATGCTCATTTCGATATATCCGAAAAAATAAACGATATTCCCCGTTTGGTGCATAAACTTAACAGATTTTTGAAAAACGATATTGCAATTCACGATATTTTCAGAGTAAAAGACGATTTACACAGCCGTTTTTCGGCATTATCCAGAACTTACGAATACCGTATTCATTTTCAAAAAAATCCGTTTCTGCACGACCGCTCCTTTTATGTATTCGAAAAACTCGATTTCGACAAGATGAACCGTGCTGCAAGTTTATTGTTTGATTATAAAGATTTTACAAGTTTTTCTAAAACACATACCGATACTAAAACCAATTACTGCAATATTATGCGTGCCGAATGGATTGACGGCGGAGAGCAAAAAATATTCGTAATAAAAGCCGACCGCTTTTTGAGAAATATGGTAAGAGCAATTACCGGAACCTTATTCGATGTCGGAAGAGGAAAAATTACCGAAAACGATTTTGCAAAAATCATAGAAAGCAAAAAACGAACGGAAGCGGGAGTCTCCGTGCCTGCTCATGCATTATTCCTTACGGAAATAAAATACCCCGGATTTTAATATTTGCCTGCGGGGCACTTTCCTTTTATATTCTTTAGTTTGCTTTTTTTTTATACTTTTACGGCTTATTTTTCAGATAAGATATTATGAAAGAAGTTTTAACATGGATGCTTAAAGGTTTCGGTATAGGAGCCGCAAATGTTATACCCGGAGTCTCCGGAGGAACCGTAGCACTTATTACCGGTATATTCGAACGCCTTATTAATGCTCTTAAATCGTTTGACTTAAAAGCATTTAAAATGTTGTTTCGTCTTAAACTGAAAGACTTTGCCGAACATGTTGACTTACTTTTTTTAATCTCGGTTTTCGGAGGTGCGGTTTTGAGCATACTTACATTTGCCCGCTTATTGGCATATCTTTTCGAATATTATCCCGTATTGGTATGGGCATATTTTTTCGGACTTATTTCAGCATCGGTATATTTTGTCGGAAAAACTGTCGATAAATATAACCTTTCTGTTTTTGCCGCTTTTTTTGCGGGAACCGCAATTGCTGTTTTTATAGCTTTGCAAAATCCCGCAACCGAAAACAGCGGTTTCTTATATCTTGTTTTTTGCGGTATGATTGCCGTAATAAGTATGATACTTCCCGGATTATCAGGATCTTTCGTCCTCGTTCTGTTGGGAAATTATCAACTTATAATGATAGATTCGGTAAACAATTTGGATTTTAAAGTATTGCTGCCGGTTGCCTTAGGTGCCGTTATTGCATTACCGTCTTTTTCGGCTGCTTTGTCGTGGATTTACAAAAAATACAAAAACGAAACGGTCGCATCTTTAACGGGTTTTATTTTAGGCTCGCTTATTATTCTTTGGCCCTGGAAAAAACCGGTATATCTTACGGATAACGAAGGTTTAAAAGTGCTTAAAGCAAACGGAGAACCCGTTATTGCTAATTACAACCGTTATATTCCCGAGCAAATAGATGCCGAAGTTCTTTTGGCTTTCGGAATCTTTATTGCCGGTATCCTTACCGTTTGGGCTGTAGAACAACTTGCAAAAAAATAATAATGAAACTGCTCGGATTAATAGGATATCCTCTGTCGCATTCTTTTTCAAAAAAATATTTCTCCGAAAAATTCGAAAAAGAACAAATTAAAAACTTTACTTATCAGAATTTTCCGTTATCGGATATTAACGAATTTCCCGATTTACTTATGTCGAACAACAGACTTTCGGGACTTAACGTTACATCTCCGTATAAAGAATCGGTTATTAAATTTCTGAATAAATTAGATACAACGGCAGCGGAAGCCGGAGCGGTAAATACCGTAAAAATAATACGAAACAAATCAGGAAAAATATTTACGACCGGATACAATACCGATATTTTCGGATTTAAAGAATCTTTAAAAAAACAACTGACTCCGTATATTAAAAACGCATTAATTCTCGGAACTGGAGGTGCTGCAAAAGCTGTTGCCGCAGCCCTGAAACAATTGAAAATAAAGTTTAAATTCGTTTCAGGAACAAAAAAAAACGATAATACCTTATTTTATGAAGACTTAACAGAAAACGACATAATCGAAAACCGTCTCATAATTAATGCAACTCCTCTCGGTATGAACAAATTAAAAGGTGAAAAACCGAATATACCTTATCATTTTATAAGCAATAAACATTTATTGTTCGATTTGGTTTACAATCCCTCCGTTACACCTTTCCTTTCCGAAGGAGTATCAAGAAACGCAAAAATTAAAAACGGTCTGGAAATGTTGCATCTGCAAGCCGAGAAGGCATGGCAAATTTTTATATCTCCGTAAAAATTAAGCATATAAACTTACTAAAGTAAATACTGCAAAAACAATACTTGCTATACCGTTGGCAGTAAAAAACGCAAGATTAACTTTACTTAAATCGTTCGGCTTTACTATTAAATGCTGATATATTAAAGAAAAACCGAAAAATAAGGCACCTGCCCAATACCATACCCCCAATAAATCGGCACCGGCAATTCCTGCCCATACTATAAAAATAACCGTTATAATATGAGAAATACTCGAAAGTATCAATGCGTTTTTTTTACCCAGAAGCGTAGGTATCGATTTTAAATTATTCTCTTTATCAAAGTCCTCGTCTTGCAAAGCGTAAATAATATCAAAACCTGCCGTCCAAAATAAAACGGTAAAAGAAAAAAGAACGGGAAGCAAAGAAAATTTTCCGGTAACCGACAAATATGCTCCCGCGGGAGCAAGCGCTAATCCCAATCCGAGTATAAAATGACAAAACCACGTAAAACGTTTAGTATAGCTGTATCCCAATATTACCGCCAATGCAACGGGAGCAAGCATAAAAACCAAATTATTTATAAAATAGGTCGTAAACATAAAAAGCAAAGAGTTTATTAAAACAAACCAAAGTGCGTATTCAGACTTTATTTTTCCGGAAGGAATTTCTCTTATGGCGGTGCGCGGATTTTTTTTGTCTATTTCTCGGTCTAACCAGCGGTTAAACCCCATTGCGGCATTTCTTGCAAAAATCATGTCTGCAATAACCAACCCCAAAAGTTTTAAATTCTCGTAAGTTAATATCTCTTTCCCGGATGTTTTAAGAGCCAAAAAAAATCCGATAAAAGCAAAAGGCATGGCAAATATCGTATGACTGAATTTTACGAGCGAAAGGTATTTTTTTATCATACAAGTTTTTATAAAAACGTAATTAATTGAACAAAAATACATTAATTGTTCGATTTTTAACAAAAATTTCTAATTTTGTAATGAATATTTTTTGATTTTATTTTTGAAACATTACGCTCAAATATCTGATAACGAACTGGTTTCGCTTTATAAAGAAACTCTTGACAAAGAAATAGTGGGTGAATTATTTAAAAGATACACTCGCTTTATATTTCTTGTTTCATTAAAATATTTTAAAAACGAAACCGAAGCGGAAGATGCGGTTATGCAAATTTTTGAAAAACTTTTCGACGATTTGCTTAACCACAACATCGAAAATGTAAAGTCGTGGCTTTATACCGTTACAAGAAATCACTGCCTTATGGCTTTACGAAAAAAACAATCAGATTTAAAAAGAAATCAGGAATATAAAAAAGATGCCGAAAATTTTATGGAAAATGATTACGAATTGCATCTTAAAGAAAATGAAATCAAAGAATTAAAGGAAGAATATGTTCAAAGTGCCGTAAATCAACTGAATAACGAGCAGCAGACTTGCGTGCGTTTGTTTTATTTCGAAGGTAAGTCTTATGCCGAAATTGCACAAATTACATCTTTTTCCGAAAAAAAAGTTAAAAGTTATATTCAAAACGGAAAACGAAATTTAAAAAATATTTTAACAAAACAAGGAATAAATATCTTGTTTTTAACGTTCATTCAATTGTTCTCATGAAATCGGAAATAACGGACATATTTGCACAAACTCCTTGTCTTACGAAAGACGAGATGATAAATTATATCTCCGGAAATTCCGATGCGAAAGAAATACGGCGTATCGAACTTCATACGGCTTCTTGCCCCATGTGCAGCGACGAACTTGAAGGATTTTTTACATTGTTGGATATAAAAAAATTGGATGCAACCGTAGATAAATTGAATGCTGAAATTGATGCTTCGGTATCGGAAAAAAGTAAAACAATACCTCTTAATACCAATACCCCTAAAAAAAATATTCGAAACATTTTATCCGTTGCGGCATCTTTAATCTTACTGTTATCCGCAGGATTTTTAATACGTTTTTACATGAACGGCGGAGATAAAAACCTTGCCGATATTAATTCTGACGAATATAAAAAAGCCGGCGATAATAAAATACCGGTTATTAATGACGAAAAAAAAATAATTGCTCCGGTAAATAAAAAAAACGAAGACATCTCCGTAAAATCGGAAGAAATAAAAGGAAATACCGAAATAAAACAAGAAAACACCGATAAACCCGGTAATGAAAATAAACCGGATATTGTTTCGGAAAATAATACGGAGAAAAAAGATATGGTTCTCGACGAAAAAAATGAAACATCCGGAAGAGTAAATACCGATGCTCTCGCTGCAAATATACCATCTGCCGAAGAAACCGTCGATGCCGAAATAAGCGAGCCCGCAAAAGAAACCTCAATGTTCGGAACAACCCGGGGTTCCGAGATGTTTAAGAAAAACACAAACGAAAATGCCGATAAAATTAAAAGTTTACGAGAAAGTGCATTGCTCTCGTATGATTTGGGTATATACGACGAAGCTTTAAGCGATTTTAACGACTATTTGGAGTATAAACCCGCCGACGACGAAATTTTGTATAAATCCGGAATTGCCTGTTACAAACTTAAAAAATACGACAAAGCTCTTAATCGTTTTAATAAAATTACCGGTGAAAAAACATCACAATATTTTGAAGATGCCGAATGGTATGCGGCAAACTCACTTTTAAAACTCGGCAGAAATACCGAAGCCCGCAAAATCTTAACCGGAATAACGGCACGAAAAGGCAAATATAAAAGCAAAGCCGACGAACTCATTAAAAAAATAAATTAATCCTTCTTAATTTCGGGCTCCGAAAATCAAACTGCCTATTCTTACGGTATTAGAACCTTCTTCGACTGCAATCTTATAATCGCCCGACATGCCCGACGACAAAACGTTAAAATCATCTTTATCCGGAAAAAAATCTTTTTTAATATCGTCAAAACACGATTTGAGGTAAGCAAACTCTTTCCTTACTTGTTGCAAATCTTTAGTGTTCGTAGCCATACCCATAAGCCCGGATATGTTCACGTAATTAAGCGAACTTATTTCTTCCGAACTTAAAATATCTTTTATTTCCTCGAAAGAAAGCCCGAATTTAGTATCTTCTTTCGCAATATGCATCTGAAGCAGACAATTAATAATGCGATTGTTTTTTTTGCCTTCTTTATTTATTATTTTTAATAATTTAAAACTGTCAACAGCATGTATCAAATAAACAAAAGGTGCAATATACTTTACTTTATTACTTTGTAAATGCCCTATAAAATGCCATTCCGTATCTTTAGGCAAATTTTCATATTTTTTCACCAAATCCTGAACCTTATTTTCTCCGAATATCTTGTGCCCCGCATTATACGCTTGCATAATATCTTCTTCCGGCTTTGTTTTTGAAACCGCTACAAGTTTTACGTAAGACGGAAGTTCGGATTTTATTTTCTCTATATTTCGAGCAATACTCATAACATTTTTTTTGCAAAATTATAAATTAAACAATGCTTTAGCAATTATTTAAAAAAATATTACTTTTGGATGCAAAAAACTGAAAAAATGTCTGAATTTATAAACAATATATCACGCAGAAGAAACCGCCTGTACGAATTTTCCGCAGGTATCTTTAACGGCGGTAAACGTAAAGAATTTATCGATAAATACAAAGATGATTTGGATAACTTAACACCGTCGGATGTCTTTTACCTCGTTCACGAACTTACCGAAAAAGATTTTTCCGTATATCAGGTAAAACGTCAAGTGGGTAAAATACTCAATATATTTTTCGAACCTTTAAAAAAATACCCCAAAAAAAAACCTGAAAAAGGAACTTTTTTATATTATCTCGAACAAGAAAACAGAGAACTTGAAAAACGTTTAAAAGATATAAAAAACGTTCTTAAAGAAATAAATAAGGACAAAGAAATATCCGAAGAAAATAAGGCAAAACTTCGTAAACAGTTCTCGGATTTAAAAGAATTTGAAAAACATTACTCCAAAAAAGAAAACATTTTATTCCCTTATATAGAAAAAAAAGAAGAAAAACATTCCTGCCTGAAAGTAATGTGGGCTTTTCACGACGAATATCGCGAAATCTTAAAAGAAATTTCCGAAATATTGGAAAACGAAAATCCCGATTTAGACGACATTAACGATCTTACCGGACGATTCTTTTTTGCGGTTGTTCCCGTAATATTCAGAGAAGAATATATTTTACATCCTTTTGCACTCGATATTTTGCAAACTTCCGATTTCGAAAATATGCTTACCGAAAGTTTCGATATAGGATTTGCGTATATAAAAGCACCGCAAAGCATAAAACATAACGCAAACAAAAAAGACGAAGAGAAAATACCCGGCAATTTTACGGAAAATACGGTAAACCTCGAAACCGGAAACTTATTGCCGGAACAAATTGTTCTTATGATTAACAACTTGCCGCTTGACATTACATTTGTTGACGAAAACGACAGAGTAAGATTTTTTTCAAATCCGAAACACAGATTCTTTACGCGGTCTAAAGCAATTCTGGGGAGAACCGTGCAAAACTGCCATCCTCACGACAGTGTGCATATAGTCGAAGAAATTTTAAAATCATTTAAAAATAAAGAAAAAGACAAAGCAAGATTTTGGATACAGATGAAAGGCAGATTTATTTTAATAGAATATTACGCACTTTACGACGATGACGGAAACTACAAAGGAACAATAGAAGTAAGCCGGGATATTACCGAAATAAAAAAACTCGAAGGCGAGCAACGTTTGCTTGATTGGCAAAAATAACACGGGGCTGAAAATGACCAAATTTTTTATTACCATATCAAGCATTTTTATATTATTATCCGGAAAATTATCGGCACAAAATCCGAAATTTGAAAATTTAAGTCTTAAAATCGATTATCACTACGGATTTTTACTTCCGGAATACTCTTTTATTTCATATTTTACCGATGATGCCGTAAGAGGATTTCAAGTCGAGACGGTTAAAAAACTCAAAGGAGAGAAACTTTGGCAGCGCCTTTACGATTATCCGTCGGTAAGTTTGGCGGCTTATTACGGCTCTCTTGCAAACGATACGGTTTTCGGAAAAGTCGTTTCGCTTTTTCCTTCATTTTATTTCCCGTTATATCGCAAAAACAAAACCGAACTGTTTTGGCAACTCGGAGTAGGACTTGCATACTCTACCGAAAAATTCGACCTTACGGAAAATTATTACAACATTGCCGTTGCAACTCATTTGAATATCTGGTTCAGGGCGGCACTCGATTTAAAATATAACATTAACGATAAAATTGCCTTGTCGGCGGGAACGGCTTTCGGGCATTTTTCGAATGCCAATTTATCCGAACCAAATATCGGGCTGAATTTCTGGACTGTTTATGCCGGAACCGACATCAGCATCAGCAAAAAGACGGAATTAAACAACGAAGAAATACCGCCCTTTAAACCCGGAAAAGAATTTGCCCTTATTATTGCCGGAGGCGGAAAACATACAAGACGTTTCTCCGAAGATTATTACTTCGCAGGTTCGGTTTCCGGAGAATTTAAAAAAATATCGGGATATAAATTTGCATTCGGAACAGGTGCCGACTTTTTTTACGACGAATCAGTTCCCGAAGAAATGATAAGAGCAGGAAAAGAAGACGTTAAAAATTACTATAAAATAAAAACCGGAATACATATATCGCAAGAACTTATAATAGGCAAATTGTCTTTAATGATACAGGAAGGCGTATATATAGGATTTACCGATCATTTGGATAATTACAAGATGTATAACAGAGGAGTCGTCAGGTATAAATTTTCCGAACATTTTTTTGCGGATTTTGCCATGAAAACAAATCTTAATATTCTGGATATTGCCGAAATAGGAATCGGGTGGTATGCAAACAAAAAATAACATGAAAAAGATTTTATTATTTTTAATTATATTATCGACAATTTTTAATGCTTGCACAAAAACATTTGATTGCATTACCGGAGCCGGAGACGACGTAGAATATACATTCGCTTTACAGGATTTTGATACGTTAAAAGTAAACGATGTTTTTGATATAGAACTTATACAAGATACCGTTAACGAATTAAAAGTTTTTGCAAAACAAAAATATGCCGACAACCTTACATATTCGACGGCAGATAATATCTTAACGCTCGATAATGCCGGTAACTGCAAATTTACAAAACCCGAATCAAGCAAAATAAAAATAAAACTGCGCGTAAAAAAAATCAGTCGCATAAAACTTAATGCGGCATCATGTATCTTTTCAGATGATACTTTATACAATCCCGACGAAATAGGCTTAATAGCAAACTCTAAATTTAACGATGTTCGTTTAAAAGTAAATTGCAGGGTTTTTTATTACTGGAATACGCATCTTAACGGAGGCAAAACAACGGTAGAAGGAAAATCCGCATATCTTAAATTATGGAATGTCAGTCTGGCAGCCGTAGATGCCGGCAATTTAATCTCCGACGATGTATATGTCGAAAACGATTCAAAAGGCGATATATACGTATTTGCCCGTAAAATATTAAACTGCACCGTAACCGGAACCGGAAACGTATATTACAAAGGTAATCCTTCGACAATTATTGTTGAAGATACCGTATCATCAGGCAAGTTGATAAAAATCGATTAGCCGCCGGTATAAACCGGAGTTTCGGCGTTTACATCGTCGGACCTGAACCCGAATCCCAACCTTTTGCCGGTTTGTATCATGGATCTTCGACGTTTTTCGCGTATCTGTTCCACGGTTATTACTTTCATACTGTCGTAAGGCGGAACCAATAAATCAAAATCAAGAGAATACGCAATGGCGGTATCCACAATTTCTTTCATGCTCTCTTTATTTATTACGCTGTTGCCGAAATCATTGTATAAATATCCCATTTGGCGTTTCCCTTCTACAAAATAATGCATGTCTTTATTTATGAAAATCCTGCCTATAAGATAACCCAAATCATTTACTCTGTCATATTTAAAAGAATCGGCAAGGAAGTTATAAATGTTAATAATTCCCGAATAAGTTACCATTTCGTTATTCTGCACATAAGATATTTTCCATACTCCGTGGTCGCGGTCAAATTCAAAAACGTTTGAATGCATCTGAAAAATCAGAATATCACCCGCAATTTTCAGTTCGCACTGAAAATCACTTATGTTTTTATATTTAAAAGGCGCTTCCGGAACCGCATCTTTTAATTTAGCGTTATAATTCTTTTCTATATCTTTAAGAAGATTTTTTAAATCTCCGAAAACCTTATATGTATTTGAAAAAACTTTCTGTTTCAGAATAGACTTTTTCTTTATCGTTTCAAGAATTACTTCTTCTTTATTAGCGGTCATAATATCCTTTTTTATTTTAACAAAAGTAGTGATTTTTATGTTAATTCTTATATTTTTGTTACGAAATTAATTATGAAATTTAATCAAAACTTTTAAAAATATCAATTATGAAAAAACTTTTTTCGATTTTAGTAATTACCGGTTTTGCTTTTTTATTTTCCGAAACCTATGCATGCACAAACTTCTTAATAACTAAAGGGGCATCTGCCGACGGTTCGGTAATGATAAGCTATAATGCAGACTCGCACGTGCTTTACGGCGAACTTTATTTTTGGCCCGCAACCGATTGGCCTGCCGGAACAATGCTCGATATTTACGAATGGGATACAGGCAAATACCTCGGTAAAATACCGCAAGTTGCACACACTTACAACGTAGTCGGGAATATGAACGAATTTCAAGTTGCAATCGGCGAAACAACATACGGAGGAAGGCACGAACTGCATCATCAAAACGGTGCAATAATGGACTACGGAAGTCTTATTTACATAGCTTTGCAACGTTCTAAAACCGCCAGAGAAGCAATAAAAATAATGACCGATTTGGTAGAAAAATACGGGTATTACAGCGAAGGCGAGAGCTTCTCGGTAGCCGATAAAAACGAAGTATGGATATTTGAAATGATAGGAAAAGGACAAGGCGAAAAAGGTGCGGTATGGGTTGCCCGAAAAATCCCCGACGGATATATCTGCGGACACGCAAATCAGGCACGAATTACAACTTTCGATTATCAAAAAAAGAACAAATGGAACGACCCGAAAGCCGATACTTTTAACAGTAAAGACGTTATATCTTTTGCAAGAAAAAAAGGTTGGTTTGTCGGTAACGATAAAGATTTCAGCTTTTCGGACACCTACGCACCCGTAGATTTCGGCGCCGCAAGATTTTGCGAAATAAGAGTATGGTCTATGTTTAAAGACGTAAAAAAAGGTATGGACAAATATTTCGATTACGCAAAAGGAAATGTCGAAAATGCCGAATCTTTTCCCGACGGAAGAGCAAACCCCAACAAATACGCAACCAACCGTATGCCGCTTTGGATAAAACCCGACAGAAAAATTACCCTCCAAGATATGTTCGATTTCCTTCGCGACCATCTCGAAGACACACCTCTCGATATGAGAAAAGACGCAGGTGCCGGACCTTTCGAACTGCCTTACCGTTGGCGACCGCTTACTTGGGAGATTACAAACGACGGAAGTCCCGAACTCGATAAAATCTTTAAAAAATACAATAAAGATACCCTCGAATTTTGTAACGAAAGAGCTACGGCTACTCAACAAACAGGATTTACTTTCGTGGCACAATCGAGAAGTTGGCTGCCGGACGAAACGGGAGGCATTATTTGGTTCGGTGTAGATGATGCCGCAAGCACCGTTTACACACCGATTTATTCTTCTTCGACACGAATACCGGAAACTTATGCCGTCGGAAACGGAAGTATGATGGAATGGTCGGATAATTCGGCATTCTGGACTTTTAACCAAGTATCGAATTTTGCTTATCTCGCTTATAATCGCATACATCCCGAAATAGATAAAAAACAACACGAACTGGAAAAACTTTTTCAAAATAAAGTTAAAGCGATAGATGCCGGAGCAAAAATTTTATACGATACCGATAAAAAAGCCGCTGTTGAATTTATAACCGACTTTTCCGTAAACAATGCAAATAATCTCGTATATCAATGGAAAGATTTTTATCATTATCTGTTTATGAAATATATGGACGGAAATATTAAAACTCCCAATCCGGGGCATCTCAATCCGCATCTTTCGCAACCCGGATACGGCGAAGATTTTTATCGAAGAATAGTTAAAGATACCGGCGAAAAATTTTTGGTAAAGTAACAGAATTTTAAATGAAAAACATAACACTTCGGCAAAGCTTCCGAAACTTTGTTAAAGTTGTTTTAAGAAGTTTGTTTTCAAGTTTTTTATAAATTAAATTATTCTATTTTTGCAAATCGAATTTTAAAATAAAAAATTAATGTCAAAAGGAATTACTTCAAAAGAAGAAAATTATTCGCAATGGTATAACGATATCGTCATAAAAGCCGATTTAGCCGAAAACTCGGGAGTAAGAGGCAGTATGGTGATAAAACCCTACGGCTATGCGATTTGGGAAAAAATGAAAGAACAATTGGATAAAATGTTCAAAGAAACGGGGCATCAAAACGCATATTTTCCGCTGTTTATCCCTAAATCTTATTTTACGAAAGAAGCAAGCCATGTTGACGGTTTTGCGAAAGAATGTGCCGTAGTTACACATTACCGGCTTAAAAACAACGAAAAAGGTGAAATTGTTGTTGACGAAAACGCAAAACTCGAAGAAGAACTCGTGGTTCGTCCCACTTCCGAAACAATTATTTGGAGCACATACAAAAAATGGATACACTCATACAGAGATTTACCGATTCTCATAAACCAATGGGCAAACGTGGTGCGTTGGGAAATGCGTACACGCTTATTTTTGCGAACAGCCGAATTTCTTTGGCAGGAAGGTCATACGGCTCATGCAACGGCAGACGAAGCAATTGCCGAAACCAAACAAATGCTTGACGTATATGCCGAATTTGCCGAAAAATGGATGGCAATGCCCGTAATTAAAGGAGCAAAAACCGAAAGCGAACGTTTTGCCGGAGCTTTGGATACTTTAAGCATAGAGGCAATGATGCAGGACGGAAAAGCTTTGCAGGCGGGAACATCTCATTTTCTCGGACAAAATTTTGCAAAAGCTTTCGACGTAAAATTTACCGATAAAGAGGGTAAAGAAGAGTATGTTTGGGCATCTTCGTGGGGAGTATCTACGCGACTTATGGGTGCTTTAATTATGGCACACTCCGACGATAAAGGATTGGTTCTGCCGCCTAAACTTGCTCCGATTCAGGTGGTTATAGTGCCAATCTATAAAAATGACGAACAACTGGAAACCATCAGACAAAAAGTTTCGGAAATAACCGGTAAGCTTAAAACAAAAAATATTTCCTTTAAATTCGACGACCGCACTACGCAACGTCCCGGATTTAAATTTGCCGAATGGGAACTTAAAGGAGTCCCGGTGCGTTTGGCAATAGGTCCGCGCGATATGGAAAACGGAACGGCGGAACTTGCACGCCGGGATACTTCCGAAAAGAAAATTTACGATATCGAAGGTATCGAAAACATTATAGAAAAACTGCTTGACGAAATACAGGAAAATATTTATGCCAAAGCACTGAAATTCAGAGATGAAAATATACATAAAGCCGATACTTACGACGAGTTTAAAAAAATATTAAAAGAAAAAGGCGGTTTTATAACGGCACATTGGGACGGAACACCCGAAACCGAAGAGAAAATACAACAGGAGACAAAAGCCACGATACGAAACATACCTTTCGACTTTCCCGAGGAAGAAGGTAAATGCATGGTTACCGGCAAACCCTCGAAAAGAAGAGTTTTGTTTGCAAAAGCGTATTAATAAGA
>JAADDR010000174.1 GCA_013153865.1 Chlorobiota bacterium
TCTTCAAAGCTTATTTTATGGCTTATATGCGTTAAATATGCTTTTTTCGGGTTTGCTTCATTTATTATTTGCAATGCTTCGTCAAAATTAAAATGAGATACGTGTTTTTTATATCTCAGAGCGTTAATTACCAGTATATCAAGATTTTTCAGTTTTTCTTTTTCTCGGTTGCTAATATAATTCATATCGGTAATATAAGCAAAATTTTTAATTCGGTATCCGAAAACGGGTAATTTCATGTGTGTTCCTCTTATAGGAATGATTTTTATGTCATCAATGGCAAATGTTTTATTTTCAATAACATTAAAATTCATTTTCGGTATTCCGGGATAATCTTTTCTTTCTTCGACATAGGCAAAATCTCTTGTTTGCAGCGATTTACATACACGTTCTTCGGCATAAATATCCATCGGTTTTTTTTGTATGTAATTAAATGCCCGCACATCGTCCAATCCGCCTATGTGGTCTTTATGTTCGTGAGTAATAAGAATGGCATCCAGTTTATTAATATCTTCGCGCAACATTTGTTGCCTGAAATCCGGACCGGCATCAATAAGTATGTTTTTTCCGTTCACATTTATAAGAACGGAACTTCTCAGTCTTTTCTCTTTCGGATTGTTTGACATGCATACTTTACATTTGCACCCTATCATCGGCACTCCCTGTGATGTTCCCGTTCCCAAAAAAGTTATTTTCAAAATTTTATTTTTTTAAAAATTATAAATTTTACGCTAAATTATTAATTTTGATAATCTTTACAAAGCAATTTTAAATTTGCCGTTTGATTTTATGCAAATATCTTATGCCGTAAACATGAAATTATTTAAAATAAGTATAGTTTTAATTACTTTTATTATTCCGCAAATAATATCCGCACAAATAAATATCGGCGGAAGCCCGTTAAGTTTTGATAAAAAATATAATTTAAAGTCCGAAACCGATATACCGGAATTATATCTTCCCGAACTCGACAATAAAAAACTTCTTGCGGAAGCAATAGAAAACGAATCAAAAGACAAACCTTGGCAATTCGGAAAAAATATTTTTATCGATATTGATTTTAAATCGCTTGCTTTTGCCGACAGTTTGCCGCAGGGTGTTTTGTACCGTTTGAAAATTATTTCGAAAGGAGCATTAACGTTAAATTTAAAGTTTTCGGAATTTAAAATACCCGAAAAAGCCGTTTTATACATTTATAATTCCGATAAATCGGATATTATCGGCGGTTTTACTTCCGCCAATATGCAAAAAAGCGAAACTTTTGCAACAAGCTTAATAAAAGGCGATAAAATTATTTTGGAATATTTTGAACCGTACAAATCCGATTTTTCGGGAAAACTTGTAATAGGCAGAGTAACGCACGGTTTCAGAGGAGTAGGAGAGGCGAATAAAAGTTTCGGAAGTTCCGGCGATTGCAATATGAATGTTGCCTGTCCGGATGCCGATGATTGGCAAGATCAAGTTCGTTCGGTATGTATGTTGGTAACAGGAGGTTCGGGCTTTTGCACCGGAACTTTAATAAACAATACGCGGGAAGACGGCACACCTTATATATTAACCGCAAATCATTGCTACGAAGACCCGGCAGATTTGGTATTTTGGTTTAATTGGCAAAGTCAAACCTGTGATAACCCTTCGAGTTCGCCTTCGCATGACGATTTATCCGGAGCCGTGTTGCGTGCGAGAGATTACGAGTCGGATTTTTGCCTGTTCGAAATGAACGATATACCGCCCTATACATATAATGTGTATTATGCAGGTTGGGATAATAATGATATTTCGTCAACAAGTTCCGTTTGCATACATCATCCGAGTGCCGACATAAAAAAAATATCTTTTGACGATGATGCTTCGGTGTCGGATTATTATCTCGGCAGTTCGAGTGATGCAGAATCGCATTGGAAGATTGTTTGGGACAGAAATACCACTACAGAACCCGGTTCTTCCGGTTCGCCTTTATTTAATCAAAATCATAAAATAACGGGACAACTTCACGGAGGTTATGCATCGTGCGATGATCTTGACGACCCCGATTGGTTCGGTAAATTTTCGTATTCTTGGGATACCGGAACAACACCGGAAACTCGCCTGAAAGATTGGCTCGATCCGTTAGATTTAGACGTAACCGACTTTGAAGGTTACGACCCGAATGTTCCTTTATATAATTCGGATGCACAATTGCTGAAAATAAATGCCCCTGAAGCTTATTATTTTGGTAAAAACGGATTTATTCCTTCCGTAAAAATAAGAAACAGAGGAACCGATGACTTAACATCTTTAAAATTGTCATATAAAATCGACAACGGAAAAACCGAAAGTCTGTTATGGACAGGAAATCTTGCAAGCGGTGATATTACGGATATTGAATTTAACGAAGTTAATTTGTCTTTTTCCGAACATGAAATTGTTTTTTGGTCTGAATTACCGAACGGGGCGGCGGATGAATATTTGTTTAACGATACTTTAAGACGAACTTTTTACATTCTTGAAAATATATTTTTTGATGATTTCGAAACAGGCAATGTTTGGGAACTTACCGGCGAATTTCAAACAGGAATGCCTGAAGGTTTGGGAGGCGAAAACGGTTTTCCGGATCCCGAAACTGCTTTTTCGGGTAGTAATGTTTTGGGAACGGATTTAAGCGGTTTGGGAAATTATCCCGGCGATTACGAAAATGATATCGAAAATGATTTCGAATATGCCGAATCTCCGGTAATAGATTGCGAGAATTTCGAAAATGTTTTTTTATCTTTCGAAAGATATGCGGGATTCGGTCAGTTTAAAAATGACAAAGCATCAATAGAAATAAAAAACGATTCTTCCGGACAGATAAAAATATGGGAAAATGATAATACGCTGATAACAGACAGTATTTGGAGCAAACAAATTTTTGACATATCGGAATTTGCAGACGGAAAAAAGATACGAATAAAATTTACACTCGGACCTACCGACCGCTCGGAACAATATTGCGGTTGGAATATTGATGATTTTACCGTTTCCGGAACGAAAAAAAATATTCCGGATGATGTTATTATGCAAAAAACAATTTATCCGAATCCCGCCGAAGGATATTTTTACGTAAAGTTCAGAAATTATGAAAAAATAACTTATGCCGATGTTTTAATATCCGATTTGTCGGGAAAGATAGTTTATAAAAAATATTTTTCGCAGGAAATGTTAAAAACAGATATAAATTCAGACTATACGGACAACTTGATTAAAATAAATTTACCCGAAAATTTTTCCGGAATGTTTATATTAAATATTCGAACAAATACCGGAGAATATGCGGGTAAGGTTGTTGTGATGAATGATAAAAACGATATGCGTTAATTGTTAATTATGAGTTATGAATTATAAATTATGAGTTTTTTGTTTTTTAGATGATTGACTATATTAAAGAATCGGAGAAATTCAGACCTGATAAAATCAAAACCTTATTGGTTGCGGAAGCACCTCCTCCGTCCGGGCAAAAATATTTTTATGTTCCCGAAAAAATGAATCCCGGCAGGAATATAGAAAATTATTCATCATTGCCCGCTACTGTTTTTTATCATTATTTTAAAAGTATTCCCGGCACTAAAAAAGAATATTTGCAGTATTTGGATAAATTAAAAGAAAAAGGTGTTTTTCTGACGGATATAATTGACAAACCGTTAAAAATAAGAGATAAAACGCAAAAAAATCAGATTAATAAAAAAAATCTTGAATATTTAATTTTGCAAATCCCTTTATTGAGGAATAAATTAAAGCAAAGACAAATTATAATTGACGATAAAGATATTGTTTTTTTACTTGCAAGGAATAATTATATAAAACATATAAGAAAAGAATTTCCGGAATCAAAACTGATAAGGTGGAAAGATTTCAGAATGAATATACAGAAATTATAAAAATAATATGAAAGGCAAATTATATTTAATACCGACAACACTCGGCGATACCGGAATATCGGAGGTAATACCCCGAAAGGTTATTGATATTATTAACGATTTGGATTATTTTATTGTCGAAAACATCCGGACGGCAAGAAGATATAACCGCAAAGTATCCGAAACCAAAAATATAAACGATATTACTTTTTTCGAACTTAATAAACATACAAAACCGGAAGATGTTGCTTCGTTCTTACAACCTTGTTTTTCGGGTAAGTCGATAGGAATTATTTCCGAAGCCGGAAATCCGGGTATTGCCGACCCCGGAGCATTAGCGGTAAATCTTGCTCATAAAAAAAATATCGATGTTGTGCCTCTTGTCGGTCCTTCGTCGATTCTTATGGCATTGATTTCATCCGGAATGAACGGTCAGAATTTTGCTTTTAACGGATATTTGCCCGTAAAAGACAACGAAAGAATAAAAAAAATACAATATTTGGAACGAAAATCAAAGTCTGAAAATCAGAGTCAGATTTTTATGGAAACACCGTTTCGCAATACAAAAATGCTTAATGCCGTTTTGCAGTCGTGTAAAAATACTACCTTGCTTTGTATTGCCGCCGACATAAGTTTGCCTACCGAATTTATAAAAACAAAAACAATCGCCGAATGGAAAAAACAAAAACCCGAACTAAATAAACGTCCGGCAATTTTTATTATTCAGGCATAAAAAAAGCCCGGAAATAAATTAACCGGGCAATTCTTTGAAAATATTCGTTTTTTAGAAATCGAATTCTATACCTTGAGCCAACGGAAGTTCCGTTCCCCAATTTACGGTGTTTGTTTGGCGTCTCATGTACGCTTTCCAAGCATCCGAGCCGGATTCTCTGCCTCCGCCCGTATCTTTTTCACCGCCGAATGCACCGCCTATTTCGGCACCCGAAGTTCCGAGATTTACGTTTGCAATACCGCAATCGGACCCTACTTGCGATATAAATTCTTCGGCTTCTCTCATGTTAAGAGTAAAACATGCCGACGATAATCCTTGCGGAACATCGTTATTTATTGCTATCGCATTTTCTATTCCTCCGCTGTATTTTATAAGATAAACAATGGGAGCAAATGTTTCTTCCTGAACTATTTTATAATGATTTTCGGCTTCCGCAATACACGGCATAACATAATTATCCGATTCGTAACCGCTTAAAACTTCGCCTCCGAAAACAATCTTGCCGCCTTCTTCCTGCACTTGTTTTACGGCTCTTTCGAATGCTTCTACCGCAAAACGGTCTATAACCGGACCTACGAGAGTATTATCGTCGAGCGGATTTCCGATTTTTTTTGCTACGCCTTCGTATGCTTTAACAAAACGGCTTTTAACATCTTCGTAAATACTTTCGTGAATAATAATTCTTCGTGTTGATGTGCATCTTTGTCCTGCCGTTCCTACGGTTCCGAATACGGTAGAACCTACCGCCATCGGTATGTCGGCACTCGGAGTGATAATAACGGCATTGTTACCGCCGAGTTCGAGTATCGTTTTTCCGAGGCGTTTTCCTACAATTCCGCCGATGCGTTTACCCACTGCCGTTGAGCCGGTTGCGGAAATCAGGTTTATTCTTTTGTCGCCGACGAAATTATCTCCCATTACCGAAGATTTTGCCACAACCAAATTAAATACGCCTTCCGGAACATTGTTTTTCTTCAAAACGTCTTTAATTATATTCATGGTTGCAATTGCCGTAAGCGGAGTTTTAGACGAAGGTTTCCATATTACCACGTCGCCCGCAACGGCTGCAAGTGCCGTATTCCAAGCCCAAACGGCAACCGGAAAGTTAAAGGAAGTTACTATTCCGACAATTCCCAAAGGATGATATTGCTCTCTTAAAACGTGTTGAGGACGTTCCGATTGCAGATTTACGCCGTTTATAAGACGTGCTTGTCCTACGGCAAAGTCGCAAATGTCAATCATTTCTTGAACTTCGCCCATTCCTTCTTGGAAAATCTTACCCATTTCGTAAGTAACCAAAGCTCCGAGGTCTTCTTTGTATTCGCGTAAAGCAAGTCCTATTTGTCTTACAACTTCGCCTCTTACGGGTGCAGGCACGTTTCGCCACTCTTTAAAAGCTTCTTGTGCTTTTTTAACGACTTTTTCGTAATCGTCGAGTGTTCCGTTTTGAACTTTCGCAATTTCTTTGTTGTTTATCGGCGATGATGAAACCGTTATGTCGCCTTCGGTTTTAAACCATTCGGTTCCGGTAGTTACGCCCGGATTTACTTCTTTGATGCCTAATCTTTTTAAGACATCGTCAATATTTACTTTTGCCATTTTTATTTTTAATTTACAGTTTCGGCAAAAATACAATTTACAGTTTATATTAAATAATATTACCGGACTTTTTTTAAGATTAGCCGTTAAAATAATTTAAGTTGTATTTTACAGATGCTTATTTTATGTTGATGAGTGTTTAATAAGAAAAGCGAAGTTAAAAAGTAAAAGACTTGTTTAACCGAAAAGTATTTTAACTTTTTTTATTCTTTTTTAAATATTTTTAATA
>JAADDR010000089.1 GCA_013153865.1 Chlorobiota bacterium
ACCTTTTACGTCGAATACCGATAAAACGGTTAATGATTTACTTTTGCTTATCTTAAATAAACCGGCATATTTATTAGGTATTTCCTTTAATTTCTCGTTTTTTTCGCTAACTTCGGCATTGTTGCACGACAAAAACAAAATAACAATTAAAAATACCGGCAAACATCTCAAACTTTTTCTCATGTATCCGAAAATCATAATAATAACATTACTTTTAAGTATTAATTTCGCTTGCAATAATAAACATTCCGCTAATAAAAAAAACCATACCGGACAAATTATTATTAACAAAAAATTACAACAAAACATAAAACACGAAGATACCCTAAATCACCGCTTACGCAACAAACAAAATTATAATTTCAAAGACGAAGATTTAGTTGACATAAGTCTTCTGTCCGACAAGTTCATAATTGCCGTGCGATATGCATCAAAAAACAACTTTCTCGATACAGTGCTGTATCCGTGTTCAAAATGCCTTCTGCGTTTCGAAGTTGCTAAAGACCTGCTGAAAGCGGAAAAAGAATTTGAAAAATACGGATACCGGATAAAACTCTACGACTGCTACCGCCCTTTGCACGTGCAAAAACTTATGTGGAAAAAATTACCGGTAAAAGGACTTGTTGCCGACCCCGCAACCGGCTCAAGACACAACCGCGGCTCGGCAGTCGACATAAGTCTCATCGATACCTCGGGCAAAGAACTTGACTTCGGAACCCCGCACGACGACTTTTCCGAAAAAGCACGCACGTTTTATCCTCTTCTAAGCGACACGATAAAAGCAAATCGTATGTTTATGCGAAAAATAATGAAAAAACACAATTTTACGGGAATTAACTCAGAATGGTGGCATTTCAAACACAATTGCGGTACCAAATACCCCTTAAGCGACAAAAATTTCGATTGCGATTCAGTACAATAAACACTCTCCGTAAAGAATATTCTCAAACCGTAAACCGCAACAAAAAAGCCCCGCGTTTAAAAACAAAATACAGGTAAAACAAATTTATATGACAAAAATTTGCACAAGCCGTCTTTCCTTATACAATAAAAAAATCAAACATTTGTAATTTAAAAACCGGATACTGTCAAACATTACGTGCTTTTTATTCCTTTCATGTTCCCGAATATAAAATATTTCTTTACGCTTATAAATTGATTTTGATAAGTTTAATAAGTATCTTATAATTTTGATTCAAAATCTTTTAAAACATATTTTAACATGGGTGTAATCAATCAATTCAGGTCGGTAATACAATGGGAAAACCCTCAAACACATGAACTGTTTTTAAAATTTACCGATAAAGGCGATGAAATAAAGAATGCATCGAAACTTATTTTACAGCCGGGGCAAGCATGTATTGTTACTTACGAAGGTAAAATACAAGAAATACTGGAAGAAGAAGGTATTTATGATTTAAAATCCGATAATAAACCCTTTTTTACCACTTTAAAAAAACTTCTTGCTTTACGCGAAGCAAGCGAGCACATAGTAGGAATATGGTTTTATCGAAAAGCGGATATTTTAAATATGCGATGGGGAACACGTGTGCCGGTAGCTTATACCGACCCTGTTTATACTTTCCCGATATTACTTTCGGCATTCGGTAATTACAGTATTCGCATTACCGAACCTAAAAGTTTTTTTGAAAATATAGTCGCAGGAAAAGAATATTTCGGACATGCAGAACTTAAAGAAATATTTTTATCGCGTATCACGCAAAATATTACCGATTATTTGGCAAATGCTAAATTTTCGTATGTAGACATCGACAGCAATCTTAATAACATAGCAACAGAAGTAAAAAACAAAACCGAAAAAGTTTTTAATGATCTAGGTTTCAAAGTTTTGGATTTCAGAATAGAAGGCACCCGGTTCGATAAGGAAACTTTAGACAGAATAGCCAAAATATCCGATGTGCAAGCCGAAGTATTGGCTGCCAAACTTGCCGGTATCAATTATACCGAACATCAACAATTGCAAGCCATGCGCGATGCTGCTAACAATCAGGCGGGTGCTGCCGGTATCTTAATGGGAATGAATACAGGCATGCAAACAGGAAATATAATGCAAGAACAAAATCGTACAAATCCGGCTGCTCTGCAAGATGACGACCCTATGCTAAAACTGAAAAAACTCAAAGAAATGTTTGAAATGGAATTGATTACGGAAGAAGAGTTTTCAACAAAGAAAAAAGAAATATTAAATAACATGTAAAAATAATTAATCCTAAAAATATAAAAATATGGAAAATGTAATGCCAAGATACGTCAGACCTGTTGCAAAAATTGACGACCCCGTTAACAAAACGGAATTTTGGAATGAAGCCGTAGATGCTTTTGACGAAAAAAAATACAAACAAACAGTTATTGCAATACTTAACTACATTAACCCTTCTCTTTTAGAAGGGAAAGATACCGAAAGCGATATAGAAATTACAAAAATGCAAGGCTCGGCAGAACTTCAAGTAAAAATAACCGACAGTTTGTTCAGTGTAAAAGCTCCTTTTCTGAAAATTACCCCCGAAACACATAAAATACCCTTGTTACGAAAAGTAGCCGAGCTTAATTTTACCCCTTTGATGCTGGCTCAAATACATCAAAAAGACAATGAACTGTGGTTTGAATATGAAATGCCCTTAGATTTGTCCTATCCCCATAAAGTTTATGATATATTGCATAATGTAGCCGTATATTCCGATGATTTTGACGATATGTTTATCGAAAATTATAAAGCAAGTTTTTACAAAACACCGGCATATAAACAATTAACGGAAAAAGAAAAACAAGAAGTTTGGAAACAAATCAGCGATATTTTTGAAGATTACAAAAACTATACGGAATTTTTTAGAGAAAAACGTTGGGACGATTTTATTTGGGATATTATTGCCTTATCATTATTGAAGATATCAAATATGCCTTATGTTCACGGTAAATTACGTTCGGACTTAATCGAAGAAATAAGCCGGCTGTTCAACGGAGATATTGACTATAATTACCGTATGGAAAAAGGAACGGCATATATGAACAAATTGGTAAATACGCCCAAAGAAGAAATTTTGAAAAACATATATCATGCCGATACCTTTATTTCATTGCGTTGGCGTTCAAATCCGCAAATTATTACCGACAGATTAAAACATTATGTAGAACAAGTAGAAAAAAACCGGAAAAACGAATATTGTTTTAGTCAGGCATATTATCTGCAAGTTGCATTTCTTAAACTGATATACGATTTTAATCTTGAAGAAAACTACAAACAGGCAATTTACGATGTATTGGAAAAAGTATCCGGATTGGAACCGGATAAAGCAGCACCCGAATTGCTCGAAGTTTTTTATGCAATGCATGAAGGTAGAATAAATCAACAAAAAACAAAAGAAAATAAAAAAGGTTTTTTTGCACAACTTTTTAAATAATAATATTATGGAAAATATAAAAAATTCGATATATAAAATTATTACCGCCGACGGAACAGGAACAGGTTTTAAAGTAACCGGATATAATTTTGTTATAACCAATTATCACGTAATCAGGGGAAATAAAACGGTTGCTGTTCAAGATCATAACCATAATCGCTATTTGGCACAGGTAACAATGGTAAATCCCGAAGTGGATTTGGCATTTTTGCATGTAGAAGAGTTAAAAAACAAAGCGGGAAACATTACCTTAGACGAGAATTATGAAATAAGTAATCTTCAAAAGATTTTTATTAACGGATTTCCTTTCGGAATGCCTTTTACCATAACGGAAGGTATTATTTCGTCGCCCAATCAACCTATGAACGGAAGAAATTATATACAAACCGATGCTGCCGTTAATCCGGGAAATTCAGGCGGTCCCATGCTTAACCCGAAAGGTGTTTTGGTAGGTGTTACCACATCAAAATTCAGCGATGCCGATAATGTAGGTTTCGGTATCAAACACACCGATCTTATCAAAGAATTAAAAGATTACCGTTTCAACGATCATAAATATCGTGTTAAATGTAATGCTTGCGATCATTATATAGAGCAAGAAACCGAATTTTGTCCCAACTGCGGCAACAGTATCGACCGGTCGGCATTTGAAGAAACGGAAAAATCGCATTTTGCACATTTTATCGAAGAAGCACTTACCGGTTTGGGCGTTAATCCCGTATTGTGTCGTGCAGGTCGCGATTTTTGGGAATTTCATCAAGGTTCGGCTTTGGTAAGAATTTTTACCACACAAAATAATAATTATCTTTTGGCAACTTCGCCGCTTAACAATCTGCCCAAAGATAATCTCGAAGCCTTGCTCACTTATATCAACTCGAATAATGTACCGCCTTATCAACTCGGTATTTATAAAAATAAAATATACATTTCGTACCGGACACATTTGGCAGATATATATTCCGAAAGAAAAGAAGAAATCAAAAAAAATATTACTGATTTAGCACTTAAAGCCGATGAATTAGACGATTTTTTCAAAGATAATTACGGCTGCGAAATGTCATTGGAAAGCAGGCAGCAAGCCGGTAAAATGGTGGAAGACGTACAGCAAGCAGTTGCCGAAAAAGAAGAAAACGCCCTGAATGCAACAAATATTTCCGCAGAACAACCAAAAGACAATATTGCAGACAGATTGGAAAAACTGAAAAAATTATATGAAGCGGAATTAATAAATGAAGAAGAATATAAAGCACGCAAAAATGAAATTTTAAAGGAAATATAAGTTTTTAGGACTGCCCGTAATTTTAAAAAGATGACTAACCAATATAATTAAACACTTGATTATTAACAAAAAACTGTCTCAAAAGTCCGGTTTATCATACCGGACTTATTTCATGACACTGCCGTGTACTTCCGATGCAGAATAAGATATAGTGATACTATGATTTGCAAATATCAGAAAAAATGTAAATTTACCGAAAGAAATAACACTTTGTCGTGAAAAGATTATTTTACATTATTATCTTTTTTTCCACCTGCACTTTCGGTCAAAATAATATCATTGACAAAGTAAAATCTTTTAAATCACCTACACGAACAATTATATATATCGACAGTATTTTGTTTTACGGCAATAATGAATTAAACAATAATACGGTTAATGAATTGTTATACCTTAAAGCACTTGCTTTTCAAGAAAACAATAACGATAAAAAAGCACTTGAACTGTTTGATAAAATATTGTCCGAAACAACACTAACCGATGAACGTTATGCGAATATTCTGTTATACCAATCAAATTCAAATGTAAAACTAAACAATATTGCGCTTGCTGTCGAACAGGCTCTGAAAGCCAAAGAAATTGCTGCCGAGCTAAACTCAAACGGATTAAAAATTGCCGTAAACAACGCACTTTCTTTTATTTACTATAAAAACAATCAATATCAAAAAGCTTTGCAATATTTGTTAAATTCCGTAAAACTTCAAGAAGAAGATAAAGACAGTATTCGTTTATCCGCTGCTTATAATAATATTGCCATTATATATAAAAATACGGGTAATTTCAAAAAAGCATTGGAATACAACAATAAATCGCTTGAAATAAATTTGCTTACGGACAATTATGTCGGAATAAGCAAATCATACAGTAATATAGGACGCGTTTACGATTTTTTCGGCTATCCGGATAAAGCTCTTGAATATAATAAATCAGCAATAAAAATAAATTCCGAGTATA
This sequence comes from Chlorobiota bacterium, assembly GCA_013153865.1. Taxonomy (GTDB): domain Bacteria; phylum Bacteroidota; class Bacteroidia; order Bacteroidales; family JAADGE01; genus JAADGE01. Next base: position 5,653 of record JAADDR010000089.1, read on the forward strand.
AAATTAAAAACAGTATTCCGTACAGAAACGTTGCAGATATTTATCTTGCAAAAAAAGAATATAACGAAGCAAAAAAATATTATTTGCAAGCTCTTGAAATTGAAAAACAAAATAAAAATAACCGGATTTTATCCGATATCTACGACGGACTTTTAAAAATAGCACTGCAACAAAATAAATTTAACGAAGCTTTTAAAATTCAAAATAAAGCAGACTCGCTCAAACATTTGATTTTGCAGGAAGAATATGACGATAAACTTTTGCAAATCAAACATCAAAATCAATTGTATCAAAAAAATAAAGAACTGCAACATTTAAAACTCGTTAATACAAAAAATCGCATAATTTTATTTATTTCTTTCGGACTGACATTTTTAACCGTTTTGCTTTGGCTGCTGAAAAATAAAACAAATCGTCTTAAAGCCGAAAAAGAAAAAATAATGCTTGAACAAAAAATTTTACGTTCGCAAATGAACCCGCATTTTATTTTTAATGCCTTGTCGGCTATTCAAAATACATTATTGGATAACGAACCGATAAAATCAGCAAGTTATTTATCTAAATTTGCAAAACTTATAAGGCAAAACTTTGATTTCATCAACGAAAAAAGTATTTTACTTTCCGAAGAAATAGATGCTTTGGTTAATTATATGGAAACTCAAAAAATGCGTTTTCAAAATAAATTCGATTATGAAATAAATATTTTTCCGGATGTGGACATTTATAATGTTGAAATTCCGCCTTTACTGTTGCAACCTTTTATAGAAAA
>JAADDR010000004.1 GCA_013153865.1 Chlorobiota bacterium
AAAGTTGAAAGCAAAGTAAATAATATTACCGCCGATAAAATTAATGCTAATCTTGTCCAACTTTCTCCGTTTAAGTTTTTAATTCCTATGTATGTAAATAGAGATCTTGCCCATTCGGATGCAATAATAATAAGTGCGATTTGAATTATTCTTACCGTTAAGGGTTTTTTGAAGAATAAAATAAACGGCAGAAGCAAAGATACTATTACCAAACAGTTTAAATTTATTCTGGAGAAATGTGCCGCAGCCAATAAAAACGAAATTACTGCCGGAATATACAAAACGGTTCTTTTAATTGATGTTTTCATACTGAATAATATTGTGTTTTTCGGTTTTAATTTATGTTTAAAAAAATAATACGATACCTTGAATAATTTTTCCGGTTTCTCTGTTCAGTTCGGAACCGAACATGCTGTGCGGTATCGAAAATATAATTATTGTAATAAGCGATGCTGTTATAACGGACATTCTGTTTTCTTTTTTTCTGTTAATCAAAAATGCGATAAACCATGCGATAAATGCAATAAGCAGTTTGTTGTCCGTTAAATCCCATCCGTAAGGCACTCCCGCCCAATACTCGAGGAATGCGTATTTTTGAACTGCGGGTCCGAGAATCATCCCGCCGGCGGTAATAAGTAAAAGAGTAATACCGGTATATCGTTTGTATTGCGGCATGTTAAATGCGGCAAATAATCCGGAAACATTTGCCAAAAACATTGCCGCAAACATAAATATTATATGCGGTATCAGAATATATGCGGGAACTTTACCTTTAAATCTTATTATTACCGGATTTTCTTTATTAAGATATTTTGTTTCGTTTCTATCCGTAAGAGCTATGTAATACATAAGTTTACCGGCAGGCGGTTGATGAGGTAACTTTGCTTGTTTTACGCTTTTACCGTCTTTTTGTGCGTTTGTAAAAGTTACTTTTGTCCAATCGTCTTCCGCAACGGGCGGATAAGGTTTCCAAAATAAATTTGCCTTAACTGATTTGTCGCCTATATTTAATATTATGTCGGCATCGTCGTTTCCTCCGTGAGAGCGCAATAATTTTAAATTGTATTGCTTACCGTTAAGAGTTACCGTTTCTTTTTTCGGATAAGTCGGTCCGGTCATTTTTTGATATACCGCCGCAATTAATGTTATAATAAGACCGATTGTCCAAAGCAATATTTTTCTGAATTTCATGGTTTGTTTTTAAAATTCTTTAACAAGTATTTACAGTTGAATAGTAAGTAATTCTTTTTTGCCGTTTCGTAAAATGTTTACGGTTATTTTTTGTCCCGGATTTAATTTTTTCAGAACTTCCATATATTCGTAAATATTGGATATTTTTTCTCCGTTTATTGCCGTAATAATATCACCTCTTTTAATTCCTGCTTTGTCGGCATGTCCTCCTTTACTCGTACCGTCAACTCTCAGCCCTTTGTTCTCGGTGTCTCCGAAACCGGGCATAATACCCAGCGTAACTTTAAAACCTTTGCCGTAGGCACCTTTCTTTCTCGGATTTTTTGTTTTTGTAAAAGTCAGAGGTTCGCGTCTTTTCGAAAAATCATAAATAATATCGAATATCAGTTTCGTAACTTTAACTTCGCCCCGTAAATTAATTTTGTCTGCATCGTCAAAAGGTGTATGATAATCTTCGTGAGCACCGGTGTTAAAAAATAATACCGGAATATCTTTCATGTAAAAAGAAGAATGGTCCGACGAACCGAAACCTCCGGGAGAATAAGATAAATTCAGTTTTGTTTTTTTCTTGTAGGAATCGAGTAATTTGTTAAACTCTTTTGCCGTTCCGGTTCCCGCAATTGTCAGAGTATTGTTTTTTTTAAGCCGTCCTACCATGTCTATGTTAATCATCACTAAAACTTTGTCGAGGTTTATTAAAGGATGATTAACAAAATATGCCGAACCGAGCAGCCCTTCTTCCTCTCCGCTGAAAGCTGCAAATAAAATGCTTCTGTCCGGTCTTATTTTTTTGTCTTTAAATTTTTGAATAATTTCGAGTAATGCGGCAATACCCGAAGCATTATCGTCGGCACCGTTATGTACGGCAACGGTATCAGGCATTCTGGAACCCGAATTTTTGCCGCCGAACCCGAGGTGGTCGTAATGTGCTCCTGCAATAAGGTATTCTTGCGATAATGTTTTGTTGTTTCCGGGAAGCAATCCTACAACATTTTGAGTTCGTGTTTTTACATATTTTATATTTACTGTTGCTTTTACTTTTGCTTGAGTATCAAATGAAACAGACTCCGAACTTTTTGCAAGTTGTTTTTCGTAGTCTGTAATTTTCCTTTTTTTTAGTATTTTATCGGCTAAATATCGTTTAATGTGAATAACCGGTATTTTTACTTGTGCGTTTCCTCTTCCGTATTTAAGTTCGTTGAGTTTATCGTTTTTGTCGAAATTTTCTCCCGAAACCAAAAGTACTCCCGCAGCTCCTTTTTTTATTGCCGTCATAACTTTTGACAGGTCGGAAGAGTATGCATTCAACGGATTGTCTTTGTCGTTTGTTTCCGGAGCACCTCTTAAAATTAGTACCCATTTGTTTTTTACGTCAATATTTGCATAATCGTTTCGTTTAAAATTTTCGGTATTGATGTCAAACCCGTAACCCGCAAATACTACTTTTGCCGATACGTTTCCGTTACCCGAAAAAGGCATGGGAATATTATCTTCGAATGTTTTGCAGGAAAAACCTCTTATTTTCAACTTGTTTTTTCCGCTCGGTTTAACTCCGGTAATAATGTCAAAATATTGAAAACCGTTATCTCCGAGAAGTATTAATCCGTTTTTTTTAAATTGTTCTCTGATGTATTCGGCGGCAACTTTCATTTCGGGTGTTCCGGGTGCTCTGCCTTTTAACGAGTCCGAAGCCAAAAAGTATATTGTTTCTTTAAGGTCTTTTTCCGTAATGCTTTGTGCATTTACGCAGATGTTCAATAATAAGGCGGAGATAAAAATGAGGTTTTTCATTTTATTATAATTTTAATTCGGATTTTCCTTACGCAAATATACAAAAAGTAAGGTATAAACGTAACGATTTATAATAAACAACAGGTAATTAATTATAAAATACATAAAACGTTGAAAAAATATTTTTACCATTTTACGACTATCTTTCCTACAGATTGTCTTTTTTGTAAATAATTGTGAGCTTCGGACAGTTCGGTAGCTTTAAAAACCCTGCTTATGTGCGGTTTTATTTCTCCGTTATTGTATAAATTTACGACATCGGTCATACATTTTTTAAGTATTTCCGGTTTAAAATCACCTGTTTTAAGCATATTAACACCTATTAGAGATTGAGATTCCGCAAAAAATTTTACGGGGCTGTATCTTCCGAATCCCATAAGAACTTTAATCGGTCTTAAAAAACTTTTTTTGCTGCTGTTGCCTGCAATTTGAGCAGCTCCGTATATTACTAATCGTCCGCCCGGAGCAAGCAGTTTAATACTTTTTTTTATATAGTTTCCTCCTATAGAGTCAAAAACGGCATCTAAACTTTTTTCTCCTCTTATGGATTTTATATACTCGAAGAAATCTTGTTCTCTGTAATTTATCGGAAAATCAACACCGTTGTTTTTTATATATTTTTCTTTTTCTTTGCTTCCGGCTGTTCCGTAAATTATACAACCTTTGCGTTTTATCAATTGTGTAAGGGCGGTGCCTACGCCTCCGGCAGCCGCTTGTATTAAAACATGCTCTCCTTTTTGAAGGTTCATGCTGAACTCTGCGGCATAATAAGCCGTAGTGTATTGTGTTGCCAAGGCTGTTGCCGTTGCGGCATCAGTATCTTCTGTTACGGGAACCACTCCGCTTTTGTTTGTTACTACATGAGTTGCATAGGCGCCGAAACGTGTCAGTGCGGTAACTTTTTGTCCTGTTTCCAAGTCTGTTACGTTTTTTCCTTTTTTTATTATTCTTCCGGCTGCATCATATCCTATTACCGCAGGCAGCGGCGGGCACGCTTTGTAATATCCTAAACGAGCCATAACATCGGCGAAATTCAACCCGAATGCTTCAACTTCAATCATTACTTCATCGTCGCCGGGCTCTTTCAGTTGCAAATCACGCAATTCAAAAGCGTCTTCGGATTTTCCGTTTTTTACAAGGTAAAATGCTTTCATTTTTATATTTTTATAATTAATTCACAAAACTATTAAAAAGAAATCGGAAGCATGTTTTTTTCGAAATATTTTTTGCCTTATATTTACGTTTATAATAATGATAGTTTTGTAATTTTGCAGTTTATACTTAAAAAAACGGAATATGGGACTTTTCGAAACAATAAACGAAGATTTAAAAACGGCAATGAAAGAAAAAAATGCCGATAAACTTACCGCATTAAGAGCGGTAAAATCAGAACTCTTACTTCTTAAAACATCCGGTGCGGGCAAAGAAATAAACGAACAAGATGAGTTGAAAGTCTTGCAAAAAATGGTAAAGCAAAGAAAAGATTCAGCCGAGATTTACAAAAATAAAGGTCGCGAAGATTTGTATGAAAAAGAAATGACGGAAGCTGATTATATCAGTGCTTACCTGCCGGAGCAGATGTCTGACGAAGAACTGACCGAAGCCGTAGCCGAAATTATATCCGAAACGGGAGCAACATCTTTAAAAGATATGGGAAAAGTTATGAGTACGGCATCTAAAAAACTTGCGGGTAGAGCCGAAGGAAAATTAATTGCCGAAAAAGTGAAACAACTTTTATCTTAACAATAAAAAAGTATTGAAAAAATATCTCCTTATACCGGTAGTTTTAATGTTTTCGGGGCATTTGACCTTTGCGCAATTGTATAACTATAAGCATTATACAGTTGAGAACGGCTTGCCGCAATCTAATGCCGACGATATTTTTCAGGATAAAGACGGTTATATTCTGATTGCTACTCAAAACGGAGCGGTTAAATTTGACGGGTTTGAATATTTTTTGATTGATGAATATAAAGGACTTGTTAATAATAATGTTAACGATATAAATCAAGATTCTGAAAATCGTTTTTGGTTTTCTACAAAGGGAGGACTTACCTGCTATTATAACGGTAAATGCATAAATTTTACTTCAGCCGACGGCTTGAGTTCCGATATAGTAATTAATACTTTCGAACTTCCGGATAAAAGGATGCTGATATGCACAGACAAAGGAACAGATATATACGAAAATAATAAAATAAGAAAATTATCGCTTAAAGATATACCCGTTAAATTTATAAAAAGAAAAAACGGAGATATATTGGCTCTTACAAACAAACATATTTATAAATTTATTGCGGATACTTTGTCTGAAATTTATTTAGATATTAATGCCGGAAAAACCAATTTAAACGACATCACGGAAGATAAAGATTCAGCTTTGTGGATTGCCGCCGAGAACGGGTTATACAAGTTGAAAAAAACAGAACTTGTTCATTTTATCGAAAAAGACGGTTTAATATTAAATGACATTGATATTTTAACGGTTGATTCCGACAATAATTTATGGTATGCTTCGGAAAGAAGAGGATTCGGGAAGTTTGACGGAACCCGTTTTTATAATTTAACCGGCGACAGAGGAATGAGAAATACCTCTGTTTTATCTTTATTTGAAGATAAAGAAAAAAATATCTGGATAGGAGGCAGAAACGGAGCAGTAATGATAAACCCGCGAATACCTTTTATACAATTTAAGGACATTACCGATTATCGCGATGAAATTATTATGGGAATATCGGAAGATAAAGACGGTAATATATGGTTTTGCTCTTACGGAGCCGGATTAATAAAATTCGACGGTAAAAATTTCGAGAATTATACAACGGCAAACGGCGGAGCAGATAACCAATTTTACGATGCCGAAACCGACGAAAACGGTAATTTATGGTTCGCATCGGCAGGCAGCGGTTTAGTTCTTTACGATAACGGCATGTTTAAAAAATATAACATAATAGAAGGTAAACCGTTAAAAAGACGAGTTCTTACACTCTTTAAAGATTCAAAAAAAAGATTATGGGCGGGAACTAACGGCGAAGGCGTTATTTTATATGAAAAAGGCAAGTTTATTCGTTTTAATAACCGTTTTGATTTTGATGCCGCAAATATATTGTCCGTAGGCGAAGACAATGATGGAAATATCTGGTTTGCCACTTTAAACGAAGGATTATTTATGTTTGACGGTAAAAAAGTTGTAAACATTGATAAAATAACGGGTGTTAAAAGCGGTATCTTGCGTGCAATCGTTAATTACAAAGGAAATATGATTTTCGGCACGGCATCCGAAGGTATTTTTATTCTGAAAAAAGAAAACGGAAAATATATCAGAAAAATATTAAACAAATCAAAAGGTCTTAATTCAGACAATATATATTTTTTGTATATTGACTCGAAAGATAATCTTTGGGCAGGAACAGAAAAAG
>JAADDR010000061.1 GCA_013153865.1 Chlorobiota bacterium
AAAATAGTAACCAAATTTATGGTTAACAGCAAAGATGAAAATGCCGACAATATTGTAGAACAAAAATTATATGAAGGTTTAAAACCCGTTTTGGGTCCGGATGTTACTTTGGAGAAATTCCTGTCAGATTACAGAGAAAGTTCTCATAAAGTAGGTCCTACAATTGCCGACGATATTAAAGTTGCGGCTTTATGGGCTATTTTCTTCTCTCTCTTGGCTATTTTCTTATACATATTTATACGTTTCAGAAACTGGCAATTCGGTCTTGGTGCAATAGCGGCTTTAACTCACGATGTTTTAATCGTAATAGGATTATATTCGCTGTTATATAATGTAATGCCTTTCTCTTTGGAAATAAACCAGGCATTTATTGCGGCAATATTGACGGTTGTAGGATATTCGGTTAACGATACCGTTGTTGTGTTTGACCGTATCAGAGAATACCTTAAATTCTCTAAAACCAGAGATAAAAAAACGCTTTATAACGATGCCTTAAACAGCACTTTAAGCAGAACATTCAATACATCAATGAGTACGTTTATCGTATTGCTTGCTATATTTATTTTCGGAGGAGAAGCAATTCAAGGATTCGTATTTGCACTGTTAATAGGTATAGTAGTCGGTACATACTCTTCATTATTTATAGCTACTCCGGTTGTTTACGATTCGGTAAAACATAAAGTTCCCGAGTCCGCGTCAAAACAAAAAAACAGAGAATATCTCGGAGGAAAGAAAAAAAATAAAAAGAAAAAATAATAAAATATTTTAAATAATTTAAAAGCTCTGATTAATTATCAGGGCTTTTTTATTAAATTTGAAAAAAATATCCAATCATGAAATTCTTGTTGTTTATAAGCGGAGGCGAAATCTTTTTTATCGGATTAGCAATTCTATTGCTTTTCGGAGCCGACAAACTTCCCGAAATAGCCCGCACTATAGGAAAAGGCGTACGACAATTTAAAGAAGCGGCGGAAGATATCAAAAAAGAAGTGGTAAAAGAAGAAAGCGAATTTGTCGAAGACATAAAAGAAATAAAAAAAACCGCCGAAGATTTAAAAAAAGATGTAAGAAAATATAAAATATTTGAAAATAACGACGAATAAAATATTTTAACTGCTGCTCCCATGAAAGAAAAAACGGACATTGTAAACAAAATTCTCAAAAGCGCATACTCGGAAAGCGATGTTCTTTATAAACTGATGAATTACAGAGTCCGTAAAATTTTGCTTGTAGCTCATCTTTACGATGCTCTCAGTATTGAGCGCGAAGGCAGATTAGACGATGCCGTAAGAGGCGATTATTACAAAATGAACCTTTCTTCGGCACCGGAAATAATAAAAGCCCTTTCTTATCGTGATGCCATGAAGAAACTTAAACACGCAAGTTTCGATCTGGTAATAATAATGGCAGGCATAGATAAAAGAACCCCGCTGAAAATTGCCGCAAAAATTAACGATAATTATCCCGATTTGCCGGTATATCTTTTGGTAAATAATAATGCCGATATCTCATACTACAAAAAACGCAACGAAAAAATAAAAGGCATAGAAAATATTTTTGTCTGGAACGGCGACTCCAACATATTTCTTACAATCGTTAAATTACTCGAAGATAAAATAAACGTAAAAAACGATACAAAAATAGGTTTGTCCAGAATAATACTGCTGGTAGAAGACACGGAGCGGTATTATTCGAGATATTTACCGTTTTTATATAAAAGCGTTATGGAACAAACTCAACGCATTATCGACGATACCGATAATTCCGACGATTTAAGAAAATTACTGAAAATGCGCTTGAGACCCAAAATACTTTTAGCCGTAAATTACGAAGATGCCATTAGAATTTACAAAAAATATAAAAACTATATTTTAAGCGTAATTTCGGATGTCAAATTTCCTAAAGACGGAAAAATAAACAAAAAAGCCGGATTTCTTTTAATCAAATACATAAAAACAAAAACTCCGGCTGTTCCTACCGCAATACAATCATCCGACAGAGAAAACAAACAACTTGCCGAAACAAAATACAAATCACGATTTATAGATAAAAACTCAACAAGTCTGCTTGCCGACATAATGGATTTTATTATGTATAACCTCGGCTTCGGAGATTTTATTTTTCGTAACGAAAAAGGCGAGGAAGTTGCCCGGGCGGTCGATATGGAAGACTTTTACAGGCGATTACACGATATAAGCGACGAAAGTTTGGCTTATCATGCCGGTAAAAATCATTTCTCGCTGTGGCTGAGAGCCAGAGGTGAAATTAAGCTTGCCGATTCCATAGAACCGGTTAATACCGATGACTTTAAAACAATAGAAGACCTCAGAAAACACCTTATAAAATCATTTTTCGATAACAGAGTCGAAAAAAATAAAGGACAAATAATAAGTGTTGACGATCCTACGGTAATACACGAAAGCAATATAGGTATGCTGGCATCCGGAGCATTGGGAGGAAAGGGCAGAGGCATTGCCTTTATAAACAGCTTGATATACAACTTCGGCATAAATAAATACATGCCCGGAATTAAACTTAAATCTCCCAAAACATTTATAATCGGAACCGACGAATACGACTCTTTTATAAAACAAAATAACCTGTTTGCCGAAGCCGAAAAAGAAACAGACAAAGAAAAACTTTATGCCTTATTCGAAAAAAACAATCTTAGTCCTCTGTTGGTAAGACGATTATTAAAAGTTCTGGAACTTATCGACAAACCCCTTGCCGTAAGATCTTCCGGGTTATTTGAAGATTCTTTGATGCAACCCTTTGCGGGAGTATTTGCAACTTATCTGTTACCTAATAACCATCCGGACATAAATCATCGCCTTAAAGAACTTATAACGGCAATAAAATTGGTCTTTGCATCTGTTTTCTCCGAAACTTCAAAAAATTACATTAATGCCGTAAACTACGAAATCGAAGAAGAAAAAATGGCAATAGTAATACAGGAAGTTGTAGGCAATCGCTACGAAGATTACTATTTTCCGCATATCAGCGGAACAGCTCAATCTTATAACTATTACCCTTTCGGGAAAATTAAACCGGAAGACGGAACCGTAGTTGCGGCAATAGGGCTCGGAATATATGTGGTGGAAGGCGAAAAAGCATACCGCTTCTCGCCTAAACATCCGACCTTGCAAAATCATTCCGAAAAAGACTTATTCCGTAATACACAAACGGAATTTTTTGCCGTTGACTTAAAAAAAGAATCAATAGACTTTAAGCGCGGCGAAACGGCAGGACTTATCCGCTTGTCCGTAAGCGATGCCGAACGCCTGAACAAAGACAGAATAAAACACTGCCTTTCGGTTTACAATCCCGACAACGATGCAATTTATCCCGGAATCGATTCCTACGGTCCGCGAATAGTTAACTTTGCCAATATATTGAAATATAAATATATACCGCTGGCAGACACAATATCGTCTATACTTGAAATAATGAAAGAAACAATGGGAACTCCCGTTGAAATAGAATTTGCCGCAGACTTAAACCTCGACGAAAACAGAGAAGCTTCGTTGTATCTTTTACAAGTAAAACCTTTAATAGGAAATGCTCAGGATTATAACATAAATATTGCGGAAACAGATATAAAAAAAGCTTTGCTGTTTTCTGAAAATGCAATGGGAAACGGAAATATTAAAGGAATAAAAGACGTTATTTTTGTACCTCCGGATACTTTCGATAAATCAAAAACAGATATTATAGCAAAACAAATAGAAAAACTTAACAAAAAAATGATTGATGCCGGAAAATCATACCTGCTTATAGGTCCGGGGCGTTGGGGAACGCGCGACAAATGGATAGGAATACCTGTTAATTGGACTCAAATCTCCAAAGCTAAAGTTATTGTAGAAACAAGTTTGGACGATTTCCCTCTCGAAGCATCGGCAGGATCACATTTTTTTCATAACGTTACTTCTATGAACGTTGCTTATATCTCCGTTAATCACAGAAAAGAAAAATGCTTTATAAAATGGGATGTTTTAATGAGGCAAAAAATAAAAGAACAAACACCGTATGTAAAACACGTAGAATTTAAAAACGAATTATTTATTGGAATAGACGGCAAAAAACGAATTGCCGTTATCGAAAATCGTTGATATTTTTTATATAGAATCTCTTATCTCAATCAGCATGGATTTTATATGCTTCAAACGCTTTACTACCTCAAAATTTTGAACAGTATCTTCTTTATTTTCTTTCAATTTTAATTTTGCACCTTCCAAGGTAAGTTTTCTTTCTTTTACCAGATGATATATAAGATGCAGATTATCAATATCTTTAGGGGTGAATAACCTGTTCCCTTTTTTATTCTTCTTAGGTTTCAGTATAGAGAACTGATTTTCCCAATAACGTATTAACGAAACATTAACGTCAAACATATCGGCAACTTCTCCGATAGTATAATATAATTTATCGAGATTTTCGAGTTTATCGTTTTTCATATCGGATAATTATTATCGCAAATTTAAGAAAACATCTTCCGTAACTCAAATTTTTATTCGTTATTTGATAATTTATCAAACAAATCCGGTCTTAAAACTTTGGTGCGCTCGAGAGACTCTTGCAATTTCCAATCCTCTATCTCTTTAAAATTACCGGATAATAAAACATCCGGAACTTTCATGCCTTTGTATTCCGCCGGACGCGTATATACGGGCGGAGCCAGCAAATTATCCTGAAAAGAATCACTCAATGCGGAAGTTTCGTCGGATATGGCACCCGGCAGCAGCCGCACTATGCTGTCGGTAATAACCGCAGCGGCTAACTCTCCGCCGGTAAGCACATAATCGCCTATAGAAATTTCTTTTGTAATAAAATGTTCGCGTATTCGGTGGTCTATACCTTTATAATGACCGCAAAGTATTATTATGTTTTTCTTCAGCGATAATTTATTTGCTTCTTTTTGCGTATAAGGTTCTCCGTCCGGAGAAGTATAAATAATTTCATCGTATTTTCTTTGCGACTTCAAAAACGATATTGCTTTGTCAACCGGTTTTATTTTGATTACCATTCCGGCATCTCCGCCGAAAGCATAATCATCAACGCGACGATGTTTATCTTCGCAAAAATCTCTTAAATTATGAACATATATCTCCGCAATACCCTTGTCCCGGGCTCTTTTTATAATTGAATGATTAAGAGGACTTTCCAAAAGTTCGGGCAAAACACTGATAATGTCAATACGCATGATTAATTATTATTTCTGATATTAAATCTGTTTGCAAAGTAAATAAATAAACCCGGTTATAAAGTCAATTACCGTAATAATGTTGTAATATTGCGGCAATTTCCATTAAATAAGCAATACCGGTATGTATAAAAATCCCTCCGGTAATATTCCTCTCTGCCGATGCGTAAATACCCAAAAATAAACCTCCGAAGAAAGAACTTATCGCTTCTCCGGCAGGTTTGCCGAAATGCAAAACAACATAAGATGCCGTTGCCGGCAAAACGGTTTCTTTGCCTAATACGTTAATCATTCCTATTATTAATGCTCCGCGATACATAAGTTCTACTGCCGCAAAATCCAAACCGTATGCAAGCTCAAATAGAAGTTCGCTGCTTAAAGGCGACATACCCGAAGCACCGTCGTAATAATAAAACTTATACTGAGGATAAGAAATCTTAAAAGCCGGCTGAAACGAAGCAATAACAATCAGCGGTATCATCAATAAAAGCATAACAATAAAAGGTTTCAGATTAACACCTTTCAGGCGCAAACCGTATAAATCGGGCATATCTTTATCGTAATGACGTTTTACCGCATAAAATACTAATATAAAAGGTATTATGCGTTTTAAGTTCGAATATAACTTATAAAAATAACGCTTGTCGGAATAACTCAAGTCCGAAAAATCCATTATATAACGATATCCCCAAAAAGCCGAAGTAAAACTGAAAATGCCGAAAAAAACAAAGAATTTAACCCAAAACTCTCTGTTTTTAATCAGGTATTGCTTTTGCTTTATGTATAAAATAACAATAAGAGTAAGTAAATACGGAAGCGAATAATATAAAAAATAAACTGCAAAACTTACGGGTTTTCCGTAAAAACCGTTAATAAAACTTTTTTCGAAATTAAACTTATAATTTAAATACAAAGCCGAAGCAAGAAACAAAACCGTAAATAAATATGCATAAACATTAAAATTTTCTTTAAAAAAATCTTTTATGTCGATAATTATTTTTCTCATGTCTGATATTTATATCAACCCTAATTATATATGCCGAAAATTAAATCTTTATTTGCGAAAAACGTATTTTATAAACGGTTTTCTTTAAAAAATAATTTGTTACCTCATTTATTTATAAATAATAACT
>JAADDR010000106.1 GCA_013153865.1 Chlorobiota bacterium
TTAAACCCGGAGAAGACCTCGGAAAGTTAATCGAAATAAATCCGATTTATTTCGATTTCGATAAATATAATATCAGACCCGATGCAGCCGCCGAATTGGATAAAATCGTAAAAATAATGAACGAATATCCGAATATGGAAATAGAACTTTCTTCACATACCGACTGCAGAGGATCGGCAATATATAATCTGAAATTATCCGACAAAAGAGCAAAAGCATCTGCCGATTATATCAAAAAACGAATTACAAATCCGTCGAGAATTTACGGACAAGGATACGGTGAATCACGACTCGTTAACGATTGCGGTTGCGAAGGCGGTAGAGGTAAAGGATTAAAATGTACCGAAGAACAACATCAACAAAACAGACGAACCGAATTTAAAATTGTAAGAATGTAGTAAATTCGGAAATATTAAATTATTGATTTCTAATGAAAGCAGGCAAAATTAAATGCCTGCTTTTTCTATGCATGCATAAAAAATGTTTTTAAATATATCGAAAAATTATGTTATTGGTTTTCGATTTTGTAACTTTAGGCTCTTTTTTCGGATTAAATTCAAAAAAACATATAAAAATATATAAGATTATGTCAACATTAAAAAACAGACTCAGAGAAAAAATCGAAGCCCACAGACCCAGAACCAAACGCCTTTTAAAAGAATACGGCGACGTTAAAGTGGGCGAAGTTACGATTGCACAAGCCATTAACGGTATGAGAGGCGTAAAAGCGCTTACAACGGACATCTCATATCTCGACCCTTACGAAGGCATACGTTTCAGAGGAAAAACAATACCGGAAGTAATGGAAATTATGCCTAAACCGAAAGGTAAAGACTATCCTTACGTGGAAGGTTTTTGGTTTTTCCTTTTAACCGGCGATGTACCGACGCAAGCCGAAGCGGAAGAAGTTGTTGAAGACTTTAAAAGAAGAAGAAAATTACCGCAATACGTTATCGATTTGTTAAGAAACATGCCTTGCGGAACTCACCCCATGGCTATGTTCTCGGCGGCAATACTTTCGATGCAGCAAGAATCTAAATTCGCAAAATATTACGCATCGGGTAAATTCAACAAAACGGATGCTTGGGAATATATGTATGAAGATGCTACCGACATACTTGCCCGCATACCCTCAATTGCCGCTTACATTTATCGCATGCGTTTTAAAAGCGACATGATTATCGAACCGGATTTTAACCTCGATTTGGGCGGCAACTTTGCTCATCAAATGGGTATTCCGGAACCTTACGACGATGTGGCGCGCATGTATTTCATCCTGCATTCCGACCACGAATCAGGTAACGTATCGGCACATACCACACACCTTGTTGCCTCCGCACTTTCAGATGCTTATTATTCGCTTTCAGCAGGATTAAACGGTCTTGCGGGTCCGCTTCACGGATTGGCTAATCAGGAAGTTCTTGCTTGGGTGCAAGGCGTAAGAGAAAAAATGGGAGGTAAAGTGCCTTCGGAAGAAGAAATGAAAAAATTTGTTTGGGATACGCTTAATTCCGGAAACGTAATACCCGGATACGGACATGCCGTATTGCGTAAAACAGACCCGCGTTACCAGTCGCAAAGAGAATTTTGTTTAAAACATCTTCCGGACGACGAATTATTCAAATTTGTGGATATTCTTTACAAAGTAGTTCCGGATATTTTGAAAGAACACGGAAAAGCCAAAAATCCGTGGCCTAATGTTGATGCTCAATCGGGAGTTATTCAATGGCATTACGGATTAAGAGAATACGATTTCTACACCGTATTGTTCGGCGTAGGACGCGCAATAGGCGTTCTTGCCAATATTACTTGGGACAGAGCTTTGGGTTATGCAATAGAAAGACCCAAATCTTTAACTACCGATATGTTGGAAGAAATTGCCGGCATAAAAAAATAATTACCGTATTAAAATTTAACGAAACATGCAGGGCTTTTTGTCTTGCATGTTTTTTTTATACGGCTGTTTGGCAGTTAGTTCGTATTAAAATATTTGTTTTCTAAAATCTGAAGTATATAAATTCTTCGATACCGTAATTTCCGAGAAAAATCATTATCAATCCGGCAAGATAATAAACCGACCATCTTAACGCAAGCGGTTTTTCCGAGATATAACTTACAATATCTTTTTTTTGTTCTATAAGACTTACCGTAAAAACAATGCCTGTAAAGAAAAAACTTTTTGCAAGTAAAAAATGATTAAAATTAAAACTGCTTTTCGAAAACAGAAAACTGTCGGTAATTAGGGCAGAGGCAATTCTTACCGATTGCGAACGGAAAAATATCCATGCGAAATTTACCGCAACAAAAACTAAAGTTATTCTTAATAAACCGTTAATAAGACCTTTTTTATCGAACATTTTCGGTATTATAAACTTTTCCGAAAGGTAATAAATACCGTGTAATGCTCCCCAGATTATGAAAGTCCAACCGGCACCGTGCCAAAATCCGCTTAAAACAAATACAAACATTATGTTAAAAATAAAACGCGCTTTGCTTTTTGTTTTGCTGCCTCCGAGCGGAATATATACATAATCCCGAAACCATGTGCTGAGCGAAATATGCCAACGATGCCAAAATTCCGAAAAAGATTTTGAGAAATACGGTCTTTTAAAATTAATTCGCAGGTTATATCCCAATATCTTTGCTGCTCCTCTTGCTATATCGGTATATCCGGAAAAATCGCAATAAATTTGAAATGCAAAAAAGAAAGTTGCAAGCCAAATATCCGCACCGTAATAATTTCCGGAATTTTTATATACTTCGTCAACTATAAGAGAAAGAGTGTCGGCAATAACAATTTTCTGAAAAAAGCCCCAAAACATCAGCTTTAAACCGTGTGATATTCTTTTGTAATCCGGTTTTGTAAATTTTTCGAACTGAGGCAGTAAATGCCCGGCTCTTTCTATAGGTCCGGCAACTAATTGGGGGAAAAAAGATACAAAAAGGGCAAATTTTACGAAATTCTTTTCAGGTTTTATGCGTCTTTTAAAAACATCTATCGTATAACTTACTGTTTGAAAAGTGTAAAAGGAAATTCCCACCGGTAAAAGCAAGGTTCTTTTTTCCTGAATATTGCTTATCAAATTATAATGTACCAAAAGGCGATGTATGTTTTTATCGAAAAAATAAAAATATTTAAACCCGAACAAAATACCGAAGTTTATAATAATACTTAACAATAAAAAAGTTCTGCGTTTTCTTTCGTCTTCGGAAGATGCTATTTTTAAAGATGCGAAATAATCTACTCCCGTAGAAACAAGCAAAAGAATAATATATTCGGGTTTCCATGCGGCATAAAAATACCAGCTGGCAATAAGTAAAATTATTTGTCGCGATTTTACTTTTTTTAAAGAAAAAAATATAAATGCGACAACCGGAAAAAATATTATAAAATGCAGAGAATTAAAAAGCACCGGATATCTTAATTTTGTAAAAATTAAAATACAAATGTAATAAAATCATTTGTCTTTTCGAGACAAGATTAAATCTGCAATTGTAATATCGTTTTAACACAATAAGATAAATTGTATTTAATTTTACTTGCCGGATTTTTGCCCGGTTTTTTTATAAGATTTTAATTTCAGTGCGCCGGTTATTTTGTTTGCCTTCGTCCGTATTATTTGAGTCTGCGGGCATGGAACTTCCGTATCCTTTATAAGTAAGCCGGTTTGCCGGAATACCTTTTTGTATCAGAAAATCATAAACGGCTTTAGCCCTGTTCAAAGAAAGTTGTTTGTTGTGAGTTTCGTTGCCGGTGTTATCGGTATGCCCGCTTATTTCTGTTTTTACCGAAGGATTTTTTATCAGAAAATTATAAAGATTTTCCAGCTCGACATAAGATTCAGGTTTTATTTTGTACGAATCGGTGTCGAAAAATATATTTTTCAGAACGGTTCTTTCACCTTTTTTTATCGGCGACAGGGCTATGTCGAATTTATAGGTGCGAAGAGAATCTTCGGTGTTTTGCAAGTTGAAATTTTCGCTGAAAAAAAGATAACCTTTTTGCGATACTTTAAATGCGAAATCTTTTCCGGCGGGTAAACATACCAGATATTTGCCGTTTATTTTGTCCGAGTGCGTGCGTGCGGTTTCTTTTCCTGTTTTTATGTCGTAAAGTTTTATTTCCGCAGATATTCTTTCGCCTGTTTCTTTGTCGAAAACAATTCCGCTTACGTAAGTTACGGGCAAAGGTTTGTTTTTGCCGGTAATATCGAAAGTGTATAAATCAATTCCTCCGAATTCTGATTTTTTTGATGATGCAAAGAATGCTTTATCGCCTTTTGCATTAACCGTAAGACTTACTTCTTCGTCAAAAGTATTAATCGGGTATCCCAGATTTTCCGGTTTTTGCCAATGTCCGTTTTTATCTTTTCTTGAGAGGAACAAATCCGATTTTCCCATTCCCGGGTGCCCGTCCGACGAGAAATACAAGGTTTTACCGTCGTAATGTATGAAGGGCGATTGGTCGTGTCCGGGGGTATTTACGGAGTCTCCTTGGTTTACGGGTTCAGTCCATGTTCCGTCTTCTTTCATTTCCGTTTTCCAAATATCTATTCCGCCTTTGCCTCCCGGGCGGTTTGATGCAAAATATAATGTTTTGCCGTCGGCGGAAAAAGACGGTTGTGATTCCCAGTATTTGGAATTAACCTGCGGTCCGAGATTTTTCGGTTTTCCCCATGTGCCTCCTTCTTTTTCCGAGACGTAAATATCGCAGCTTCCGTAAGTTTTGCCGTGTGCGGATTTGCCTTTTTCGTATTCGCAAGATGTAAAAAAAAGTAATCTTCCGTCGGCGGATATTGACTGTGCTCCTTCGTTACCTCCTGTATTCAGCGGAAATCCGAAAGGTTCGGCGGGCATAAAAATACCGTTTTCTTTTTTCGATATAAAAAAGTCTTCTTGTTTTTCGTATATCCCGTCAACTGACATTCTTCCGGAAGGTATAAGGCGCGTAAAAATAAGAGTGCTTTCGTCGGCCGTAAGTCCGGGTAAATATTCGTCGTATTCCGAGTTAATGTTTTTTCCGAGATTTACGGGGTTAAATTCTACGGGATTTTTTATTGCTTCTATTCCGAAATCGCATTTTTTTATGAGTAATTCCGCTTGAGCACCGTATTTGTTGCTTTTATCATATTTTTTCAGAAGTTCGAAGTCTTTTTTTGCGGCTTCGTATTTTCCCGTTTTCAGTTCGGTTTTTGCCAAAGTAAAATAAACTTGTGCCGGTTTGTCAGGTTTTAAAGATATTGCTTTTTTAAGAGCTTTTATTTGTTCGTCGTAATTTTTTGTTTCTCCGAATATATCCGACAGTAAGTAATAGACTTCAATAAAATTTTTATCTTTTTTAAGTGCTTGCTCCGACCAGTAAACAGCTTCTTCGTAGTTGTAAGAATTGTATCTGCTCAGTGCTTTCAGGAAATATTCCGTTGCTTTTTTGTTTTTTGACGAAAATGTTTGTGCAAATGCCGATATGTTAAGGATAAGCAGTATTATGAAAATTGTGTGTTTCACCTTTTTGTTTTTAAGAACGGAAAGTTAAAAAAAAAACTTGATGCGGCATTATTTTTTTGAAGTAAATATTTTTTATTTAAAACTCGGGCAATCGCAACCTTTTCCGCCGGGGTTCGGCAGTTTAATGCGAATACCCGTGCCGAGTGCAAAAGATTTTAAGTGCGTGTGATTTATACTTAAAACCAAGTCTGTTTTTTTATTGATGCGGTAATTATATTCTAAAAATCCGCTTATGCTTATTTTGTAAAGAGTATTTCCGGAAAGTTTGTAATTGTCTTCGTTTATCCAATCTTCGATATAAGATTTGTCGGTTTCGTAAAATACCGATAATCCGGCTCCGGCGTAAACCGAATGTTTGTAGTATTTTAATATTTTGTATTTGAGCATTGCGGTGCCGTATCCGGCAAATGTGTCGAAACGGTCTTTGAGTGCCGCCGTTGATATTTTTATCGATATTCTTTTTTTGATATGCCTGTTATACGAAATGATAATACCCGGCTCGAAAGTAATGTATCCGTTTTTATCTATTTTATGCATATGTAAAGAAAGGTTTTGCCCGGCAAAAGGATGTGTGCTTACGGTAAGCAGCTCTGCCGACAAACCGCTTTGCGAGAATGCGGCTGACGAAAAAACGGCAAGAACGAATGTAAATACAAGGTATTTCATAAAACGCAGGACGAATTTTACTAGTACATCTTACTTTTAAGAACGTATCTTTTTTTAATAAATTTTGTATTATTGTTTTAACAATTCGTGCATACGTTTTTAACGTTTTTTTGCTTGTAATTTTTATCGATAACGGCTTGTTCGGTTTTTACGCAATATATTTTCTTTTTGCGCAAAGTTCTGTTATGCCCGACTCTTGTTTCGGGAAATTCTTTCTTTTTGGAGAAAAAGGTTTGCACTCCGAGTCCGATTAAGGCAATTCCGAGTAATACGAGTGCTGATGCGAATAATGTAAGAAACATGTTTTTGTGTCAGTAGTTATGTTTTCGGCAAAGGTATTATAATTTTCCGGATTATTTCTTTTTTCCTAATCCTAATATCCAAACTAAAATACCGCCTCCCAAAACAGCGGTTATTAATGAGGGTATAATGCCGCCTCCGACTGCAAATCCGAGGAGTTTAAACAGCCAGCCGCCTATAATGCCGCCTATTATTCCTATTACGAGGTTCATTAAAAGTCCGAAACCTTTGCCTCTGAATATTCGTCCGGTAAGCCATCCGGCAAATCCGCCGAGAATAATGTAAAGTAACCAGTTCATAATTTTATTTTTTTATATCCAACCTAAACTTCCGAAAATAATTAAACTTAAAATAACAATTCCCCAGAGAGCCGATACCGTTATAATTTGTTTTTTTCTTGATTTCATATCGTGCACTCGGAAAGAAATTATAAAAAAGGTCATATATCCGAAAGGAATTATCAACCAGGGATTTTTTGCATTCCACCAATTGTAGTCCCATGTAAGCATGTCGGCTTTGTTGAGCAAATATTCGATAAATACCGAGAATACAGATCCTGCAATGATAAAAAACCATCTGTTGTTTATGCCTGCTATTTTCAGGTTTTTGTCTTCGGGCAACATTTTTGACCAAACAATGCCGGCTATCGAGAACATAAACATTATTTCCACATTAAGACCTATTAATACGGTAAAAGCCGATTTGCCCGGAGTTCCCCAAATAGGTGCGTAATGCGAAAAATGCAATACCAGAGAATTTATTATTTCGTTTATCCAATCGGCACCCCAAAATGCAAGTCCGGCAAAAATCAAATTCCAATTCTTTTTTTCAACTTCCGATGCGTAAACGTAAAACATTATTGCAAGAAGCGGAATTATATACCATTGCAAAGTATCCGGATTTCTGAGGTTTGCGAGTGCTTGTTTTGTAAACGGGGTGTATTCGTTCATGGTAATTTATTTTTTGAGTTTATAATCAGCTTATTTCCGCTCCGTTACCGGTTTTGTTTTCAGGCGACATAAAATATAGTTTTCCGTCGGAATCTTGTGCCATTAAAATCATACCTTGCGATTCTATCCCTTTAAGTTTGCGAGGTGCGAGGTTCATAAGCACTTGCACTTGTTTTCCGATAATTTCTTCGGGTTTGTAATATTCCGCAATGCCGGAAACAACTGTTCGTTTGTCGATGCCGGTATCAAGCGTCAGTTTCAGAAGTTTTTTTGTTTTAGGTACTTTTTCGGCTTCGATAATTGTTGCCGTGCGTATGTCGAGTTTTTGAAAATCGTCGAAACTTATTGTTTCTTTTACCGGTTTATGTTCAATGTTTTCTTTTGCGTTTTTTTCTTTTGTTTTCAGAAGTTTGTTAATCTGATATTCAATTTCTTTATCTTCTATTTTTTCGAAAAGCAGTTGCGGTTCGTTTATTTTATGTCCGGGTTTTAAGATTTCGGTATTTACGTCGTCCCATTTTATTTCGGGAAGATTTATCATTTTTTTCAGTTTTTTCGACGTAAACGGTAAAAAAGGTTCTCCGAATACTGCCAATGCCGCCGTTATTTGTGCGGCGACATACATAATTGTTTTTACGCGGTCGGGGTCGGTTTTTGCAAGTTTCCACGGTTCTTCGTCGGCAAGGTATTTATTTCCCGTACGTGCAAGACTCATATATGCTTTCAGGGCTTCTCTGAATTTGTAATTTTCTATGTTTTCTTCGATTTCTTTTTTTGATTTTAATATTTCGTTGAGAATTTCTTTATCCGCTTCCGAGATTTTGCCGGGCGAAGGTATTTCTTTGTCGTAATATTTTTTTGTAAGTACCAGTGTTCTGTTAATAAAGTTCCCGAGTACGGCAACAAGTTCGCCGTTGTTACGTGCCTGAAAATTTTTCCATGTAAAATCGTTGTCTTTTGTTTCGGGAGCATTTGCAGTGAGGACATACCGCAAAACATCTTGTTTGCCTTTAAAATCTTCGAGGTATTCGTGCAGCCAAACAGCCCAATTTTTTGAGGTTGATATTTTATCGTTTTCGAGATTTAAGAATGCGTTTGCCGGCACATTGTCGGGTAGTATGTAACTTCCTTCGGCTTTAAGCATTGCCGGAAAAATAATGCAATGAAAAACAATATTGTCTTTGCCTATAAAATGAACGAGCTTGGTATCTTTATTTTTCCAGTATTTTTCCCAATCGGGCGTAAGCTCTTTTGTTGCCGATATATATCCTATCGGAGCGTCGAACCAAACGTAAAGGACTTTGCCTTCGGCATTTTCTACGGGAACCGGAACTCCCCAGTCGAGGTCTCTGCTTACCGCTCTGGGTTGCAAACCGTTATCGAGCCACGATTTGCATTGTCCGTAAACATTCGGTTTCCATTCTTTGTGGTCTTCGAGTATCCATTTTTTCAAGAAAGGTTCGTGTTTGTCGAGCGGTAAATACCAGTGTTTTGTTTTTTTCAGCGTAAGTTCGGCTCCGCTTATCGTAGAACGCGGGTTTATTAAATCCGTAGGATTTAATGCGCTTCCGCATTTTTCGCATTGGTCGCCGTATGCTTCTTCAAAACCGCATTTCGGGCATGTTCCTTTTATGTATCTGTCTGCAAGAAATTGATTTTCTTGCGTGTCGTAATATTGTTCGGCGGTTTTTTCTATAAATTCTCCTTTGTCGTATAGTTTTCTGAAAAAATCCGATGCCGTTTCGTAATGTATTTTATTGCTTGTTCTTGAATATATGTCGAAAGCAATGCCGAATTCTTCGAAAGATTTTTTTATGATATTATGGTATCTGTCAACAACTTCTTGAGGCGATACTCCTTCTTTTTTTGCTTTAAGAGTAACCGGTACTCCGTGTTCGTCGCTTCCGCATACAGAAATTACGTCTTTTCCCCTGAGTCTTAAATATCTTGTATAAATATCGGACGGAACGTAAACACCGGCAAGATGTCCTATATGAACCGGTCCGTTAGCGTAAGGAAGAGCAGAAGTAACTAAATATCTTTTAAATTCGGGCATAATGTTAAATATTTAAAATTTATCAATATTTTGTATGAATTAAATAACTGACAAAATTATCCTTTTTTATAAAAAAAATTAAAAAAACAGTAATAATGTCATTTTTTTTTATGTTCTTTGCAACACTTTTAAAAAAGGCATATTATTTGACTTGAATATGTCATTGAAAAAACGGAAAATAATTATAAATTAAGTAAATTAAAATGGCAAAAGTAGAATTTTTAAGCGAAGAAACATTCAAAAAGAAAGTTTTTAATTTTGAAAAAAATAAAGATTGGAAATTTGAAGGTGATAAACCTTGCATGATTGATTTTTATGCCGATTGGTGTCAACCTTGTAAAATGGTTGCTCCGATATTGGAAGAGTTGGCGGAAGAATACGACGGAAAGGTTGATATTTATAAAATAGATACCGAAGTTGAGAGAAATCTTGCCGGTATGTTCGGCATTCAAAGTATTCCGTCGTTATTGTTTGTTCCGAAAGAAGGACAACCTCAAATGGCTGTGGGTGCTTTACCGAAAGAAACTTTCAAAAAAGCAATTGCCGATGTTCTTAAAGTGGAAGATCCGGCATCATAAAAATTATTTATCAATCATAAGTAAACGGAAGCCGCTGAAATTCAACGGCTTTCTTTTTAAGTAATTTTTTGGTATAAAATTCGTTATATATTTTACGAAAATCTTAAAATCAAACCGTATGAAATCTTATAAAATTATTCTTATCTCGGCACTTTTCTTTTTTATTTACGGAAATGCCGGCGCACAAAACGTAATTCATTTAAACGATAAAACTTTTAAAGAAAATGTATGGAATTACGAAAAAAACAAAGAGTGGAAATACGAAGGCAACAAACCGGTAATTATTGATTTTTATGCCGATTGGTGCCGTCCGTGCAAAATGATTGCTCCTCACCTTAAAGCAATTCAGGCAGAATACGGAAACAAATTGCAGGTATATAAAATTAATACCGATAAAAATCCGCAACTTGCAAATTTATTCGGGATAAGAAGCATCCCTACCGTATTGTTTGTTCCGGCTGACGGAAATTACAAACAAGTAGTGGGTTACAGAAGCAAGGAACAATTTGAGGAAATTGTCGGGAATATATTGAAAGTAGAAAAATAAGTAAGGTGAAAAATTTTAAATAAATTAAAAAGAGGATGTTTCAAGACTAAAAGAAACATCCTCTTTTTGTGTTTTATTGTTTGATGAATTTTTTTACTGTTTTAGTATTTTCTTTTTGAATTTTAACAAAATATATACCACTGCTTAGATTTTCGGTATTTATAATTTCTGTTTTGTCACAGTTATTTTTTGTGTAAAATGTTTTTCCCGATATATCGGATATCGATACGGTTGCTTTTAATACGTTTGTTATGTTTAACGATGTTTTAACGGGATTAGGATAAACTTCAACGTTATCGGATAAAATGTTTTCTGTTGAAACCGCATCGGAATAAGTTATGTTGTCCATACAAAAATAAAGAGGAGTATTAGAATCAAGTGCGGATAATGAAAATTTAAGACCTTTTACGTTTCCGAGCGAACTTAAATCAACATTTGTCCAGTTGTCGATAATATATGAATTGCCGTCGGTAAAATCTGCAAGATAAAAATCAACGCTTCCGGTATATTCGTTATTTTCGTCGATACCGGTAACGGTAAGTATAAAATAATCGCCGTCTTCGTAAGTTCCGGAACCGCTTCCGTCGCTGCCGTTCATATAATGATATGCCCAAACCGAGTTTGTTATTTTTACCGAATCAATACGTACGGTATTCTCAAAACTTACGGAGTCTCCGGAATATGTAAAAGCAATAACGTAATTCGAAGAATTATTTGCTCCCCCGGCAGGATTTGCGTAAGCCGAATAATTAGTCCAATCCGCTGTAGTTAAATCCGTTTGATTTGAATATGCAAAAGCATCCCAATAGTCATAAGTTCCGGTATCAGTATAACGGACGTAAAAATTTGCACCGTTATCTGAAAAGTAAAACGTTTCGGTATCTCCGCTTCCGGAATAATCGGTCGAACCGTTGTAATATCCTTCCGAAGGAACTGTTAAAGATTCGAAATCAACAATTGTTTGTGCGTTAAGTGCAAACGAAAAGATTGCGATTAACACCGATGTTAAAAGTAAATTTTTCTTCATGATAAAAAAATTAAAAAGTTAATAAATAAAAAAACAACGATATTAATCCGAAAAAAATGGGAATAAAATAAATAAAAGAATGAGGTTTTATATTCATCCTTAAAGCTTTTTTTCCCGAAAGCTTCGGATAATTACAGAATCCGGCAGGTCTTCTGACTTACTCCCGTATTTTGAACGCCTTCCCGTTCGTCAAAATGCAAACAGTGGCAAAGATTGTTCAAAACATAAAGAGCTTACAGCAGCGGGTACTGTTGCCGATTTTCACGGCATTCCCTTTTAATATTTATTTACGAATGAAATAAATATACCTGATTCTCCGGCAAAAATATAAATATTATGAAATTAATCCAAGAAAAAAACATTCTCTTTTCTCGAAAAGCTTTAAAACATGGTATATAAAATAATTTTTTTGTATATTTCGGATTTTTAAAAGAACTTTTATTTTTTTATGAACATTCGTACTAAAATACCGTTATTTACAAGCATCATAGTATTTATTACAATTGTTGCCGTTACGGTATTTTCTGTTTGGGAGTATAGAAAAAAAACACTCGAGAGTATAGATGTTTATAAAAAAGAACAAATAGGAATTATAAAAAAGCAACTTAGAGATAATGTTAACAGTGCTTATAAAATGCTTGAAAGAGCATGGGGCGACTCTGAAGGGCGTTATCGTAACCATTCCGTTAAAATAGAAGAATTTCCGCCCGAATTAAAATATGCGGTAAAAGACATAGAACAAATAACTTTCGGAGATGCCGGATATATATGGCTTAACGAAGTTAATCCGCCCTATACGGTTATTATGCACCCTATAAAACCGGAAATGAACGGAACGGTTCAAGTATTTTATATTCAAGATACCAAACAAAACGTTTACGAAGCATTTGCCGACGTGATTCATAAAAACGGAGGAGCCGGATTTCTCGAATACGACTATTATAAGCCCGGAACCGACGAAAAAATTCCTAAATTAAGTTACATAAAATTGTTTGAACCTCTCGGCTGGGTTATAGGAACAGGTGTTTATATCGATTATATAGATAAAATGGTAGGACAAAAAACAGCCGAACTCCAAAGTCAAACAAACAAAATTATTACGGTAGTTGTAATATTCGGTATAATTCTTATTGCGGCGGCATCGGCAGGGTTGTTTTATTTCGGTAAATCTATAAGCGATTCGGTATCTAACGTAAAAAACAAACTTTCGGAAATGGCAAAAGGGCATGTAATTAAAGCCGAAGACACAAAAAGAAAAGACGAACTGGGAGATATGAATAATTCTTTGAATGCTTTAATTACCGGTATAAACAGATATGCGGATTTTGCTTTGGAAATAGGAAAAGGAAATATTGATGCCGAATTTGAACCTTTAAGTGCCGACGATAAACTCGGAAACTCTTTGCTGGATATGCGCAAAAGCATAAAAAAAGCATCCGAAGATGAAGAAAAAAGACGTCTGGAAAATGAAAGGCGTAATAAAGCTAACGAAGGATATGCGGCATTTGCCGAACTTGTAAGAAAAGGAAGTAACGATATTTACGAGTTATCTTACGATATTATCAGTAATTTGGTTGACTTTTTGGGAATTAATCAAGGAGGAATATTTTTATTAAATGAAGACGAAGACGAACCGTATTTGGAAATGACGGCATCGGTAGCTTACGGGAGAAAAAAATTCAGAGAGAAAAAAATTGTCGTGGGAGAAGGGCTTGCGGGAGCATGCGCTTACGAAAAAAAGAAAATTTACATTACCGATGTTCCGGATGATTATGCGGAAATCCGCTCCGGACTCGGAAAAGCAAATCCTAAAACAATCCTTATTATTCCGCTGCTTACCGAAAATAATCTGGTAGGTGTTATAGAACTTGCATCGCTTAAAGAACTCGATGATTTTGATATAGAATTTACCGAAAAAGTATCGGAAACTATTGCCGCATCATTATTTGCGGCTAAGATTAACGCAAAAACAGGCAAACTGGAACAAGAATATAAAAAATTACTGGCGGAAAAAGAAACCCTTACCGAAACACTTATAGAAAAAGAAAAAGAAATAAAACGGTTAAAAAGAATGCTTACTGACATTAAAGAAAACAAATCGATTCTTTCCGTCAAATAAATTAAATTACTGTATGCCCGACTTGAAAAAAATACTGATTAACACATTCGGATTAAAATCCGAAGAGTTGAACAAATTCCTGCTTTTATTTTTCCATTCGTTTTTTGTGGGATTGTTTGTCGCTTTTTATTTTGTGCAGGCAAATTCGGTATTTATTAAAGATTACGGAAGCGAACATTTGCCGTATGCATACTTAACGGCAGGATTAGCCGGTTATATTATTTCTACTCTTTACTCAAGATTTCAGCAAAAAATAAAAAGCCGTAACCTGTTTATGTCGGCACTTGTTTTTATGCTTATAATCAGTTTGTTCTCGGCAACAGCATCAAACTTTATTCCGGAAAAATACTTAAGTTTCTTTGTATTTGTATGGGCATGGCCCTTTATTTCTCTCGTGGGGATAGAATCAGGCGGACTGGCGTTAAGACTCCTCAATTTAGTTCAGGTAAAACGTCTTTTCGGCATGATAAACATGGGAGGAGTTATAGCATCGATATTAGGATATCTCATTATTCCGTTTTTATCCGGAATACTCGAAAATTCTTATGATCTGCTGTATATATCGGCAGCGAGTTTATCCGCGGCTCTTGTTATTTTATTTAAAATATATAAAAAATTTCCGGAACAAAAAGAAAAAGAAAAAGTTGCTAAAGAAAAAATTGATACATCTTTTAAATCCTTGATAAAAGATAAATATTTCAGATTAATATTCTTGTCGGCAACAATCTCAATGACCGTTATTTATATTACCGATTTCGGATTTTTGTCAGCCATTAAAGTTCAGGAATCAACACTTTTCTCAGATAAAAATGCAGTAGCTTCTTTTATGGCTTTGGTATTTGCCGGATTAAAAGTGGGAGAACTGCTTATATCATATTTCTCAAGCAGAATCTTAGTAAAATACGGGGTAAAATTAGGATTGATAGTTTTACCGCTTTCAATTACTTTAATAGTATTTCTTTCGCTTATAACAGGATTTACGGCAGGTGCCGCAAGCATTGCATTTCTGGTTTTAATGACTTTAAACAAATCATTTGAACGTATTATGAGAAGAGGGCTTGACGACCCCTCATTCAACATACTTTACCAACCCTTGCCCGCCGCTTTACAACCGGCAGTTCAGTCTAAAGTGGGAGTAGTAATGCAATTTGCAATAGGAATCGCAGGTCTTTTACTTTTAGGATTAAATTTGATACTCAATCTCGGCGACGGTTTCAGCTTGGAATATTTTCCCGTATTCTTTCTTCCGATATTAATTTTGTGGGTAATTACGGCTCGAAAACTGTATCTTGCATATAAAACAAAACTCAGAGCAATTCTTAAAGAACTTACGGGCAGAAAACAACGAGAAACATCAAAATACAGATACGGAACCGAAGTCCTTTCTAAAAAATTCAAAAAATTTAACGACAATGTAGTGCGTTTAAGCGTTACTATATTGGCAGAAACAAACCCCGGTATTTTCGAACCGTATGCGGCATCATTACTGAAAAAAAACGACGAACTCATAAACAAAGCGGTTCTTAAAAGTATCGACGTTACATGGCGCGACAGAATCCTGAAACAAATAGAAAAACAATTTGAAAATACCGATAACGAAGAACTCAAACAATGTGCAAAAAGAGCAGTATCTTTACTTACTTTCGACGATATTAAAGAACTTACCGAAAAAGACCTCAAAAAATTTGCATCTTCCGGCAAAGCCGAAGACGAACTTAAACTCGCAAAATACTTGGTAAAACATCCGGATACGGAAGGTATCGAAGATTATTTGCTTAAACTTACCGAATCCGAAAATAAACTTGCGGTAAATTCCGCCATAAGAATTGCATCCGGAATAAAATCGGACAAACTCATAAAAAGACTTGTAGATTTACTCGAATCACCGGAATATTATCATATCAGTACCGGCGCTTTATTGGATATAGGAGAAAGAACACTGTCTTTTTTAGACCGTAAATACCATTCTTCCGATAAAGAAAACATAAAACTCAAAATTATAGAAATTTATGCAAAAATGGGGTCCGGAACCGCAAAATCTTTAATAGTCAAAAAAATTAACGAACCTTCCAGAAAAATTCAAATATCGGTTATTTGGGCATTATATTATTGTAAATATCAGGCAAATAAAGACGAAGAAAAACTTATTAAAGATAAAATATCCGTCGTTATAGATAATTTATTAAAAATATTCCTTTCCGTTAACGATATAAAAGAAGAAAAAAATACTTTGAAATTATTCCTGGCTTTAGACCAAGAGCAGGAAACCAACTACGAATTACTCTTTAATCTTCTGAGTTTCTTACACGAGCCGCGAATTATTAATTTAATAAAGAAAAACATAATAGGAAAAAATACGATTTACGCACTCGAACTTATCGATAACTTTATAGAACCCGACTTAAAACCATATATCGTGCCCATATTCGACGATATATCCAATACCCAAAGAATAAAAAAACTCTCGAAATATTTCCCGCAACAACGTATGCCTTTCGACAGAAGATTGCGTTGGCTTATAACTCTCGATTACGATAAAATAAGCTCGTGGGCAGTAGCAAAAACACTCGAAATGGCAGAACGTTTACACAGAAGCAAATCAAAAAACAGAATATCCGAAACAGAACACTCTTACGAAGACATTAAACCGTGGACAACGGAAAATACCCGCAAAATATTAAGACAAATACGCCGAAGCGAACTGCCTGACGAAGTTTTTCTTTGCCTGTTTCACCCCGACGAGTTAATTTACTCAACCGCCGCAAAAATTATTTATAACGAAAATCCGCGTAAATGTTTCGACTATTTACAAAAAATGTCGCCCGAAAAACAAGCACTTATGAAAACCCTCTCGGAAAACGGAACCCTTTTGGAAGACAAAGTTAAATTACTGAGGCGTTATCAACTTTTTTTCAGCATCCCGGATTATCTTCTGGTAGATTTGGCACGTATAATGAACGTTCATAACTTAAACAAAGACGAAAAAATTTATTTCGATTCCGGAACAGACGAAAAAATACTGATACTTATAAGAGGCGAATTAACGGACGATTACGACGAATCTAAAAAATACTCAAAAAAAGTAATCCTTACTCCCGGAATGAATATTGACGGAAAAACAAAATATCTTAAAGCAACAAAAAAATCGGTAGTTCTGTCTGCCAACAGATACGAATATTTTAACCTCTTGGTAGATAATACCGGAATATTACAACACATATTTGACATTATACAAAACTGATAAAACCGAAAAATTATGCAATGTATTATTATTGACGACGATAAAGTTTCAAGACTGGTAATCGAAAAATACATACAAAAAACCGATTTCCTTGATTTAACCGAAAAATTCGACAATGCCGTCGATGCCGCAAATTTCTTTAACACAAAAAATAAAACCGATTTAATATTTCTCGATATCGAAATGCCCGGAATGAGCGGAGTGGAATTTCTTGAAATTTTGGATAACCTGCCGCAAATTATAGTTATATCGGCAAAAGAAAAATACGCTTTGCAGGCGATAGAATACGATGTTACCGACTATCTGCTGAAACCCGTTAGTTATTCAAGATTCTTAAAAGCAGTTACAAAAGCAAAAAATAAATTCGAAGAAGAATCGGAATACTCTCATTCCGAAGGAATATTTATCAAAAGCAGCTCTTCGTCGTTTGTAAGATTATTTTACGACGACGTATTGTATATAGAAGCCATGGAAAATTACGTTTTAATCCAAACCGTTGATAAAAAACATACAATACACTTTACAATGAAAGCATTACTCGATAAATTACCGTCGGCTAAATTCATTCGCGTACACAGGTCGTTTATCGTAAATAAAGACAAAATAGAACGAATCGACAATAATATGATTATGATGCAGGGTTTTGACAAAAATAAATCCATACCTTTGTCGAAATCATACAAAGATGATTTTATGAAAAGATTACACATTGTTAATAAATAAAAAATATACAAAAATGAATACCGAATTATTAAATTTAGAACCGAAAGAAGTCTGGAAAAATTTTGTTGAACTGACAAAAATTCCCAGACCTTCAAAAAAAGAAGCCGCAATAATAAAATTTATGGAAAATTGGGCGGAAGAAAGAGGGCTGGAACATTTTACCGACGAAGTCGGTAATGTTATCATAAAAAAACCGGCAACCCCCGGATACGAAAACAGAAAAGGAATTATATTACAAGGACATCTCGATATGGTTCCGCAAAAAAATAACGATGTAGAACACGACTTCGAAAAAGACCCCGTAACCGCATACGTTGACGGCGAATGGGTTACGGCAAAAGGAACAACACTCGGTGCCGACAACGGAATGGGTGTCGCCGCCGCAATGGCGGTTCTCGAATCAAAAGACATAGAACACGGTCCGATTGAAGCCCTTATGACAATAGACGAAGAAACCGGAATGACCGGAGCATTTAACCTGAAACCCGGATTACTCGACGGCGACATACTTATGAACCTCGACTCCGAAGACGAAGGCGAACTTTACATAGGTTGTGCCGGAGGAATAGATGTTACCGCATATTTAAAATATAAAAAAAGCAAAGTACCCGGAAACCACAAAGCATTTAAAATTACCGTAACGGGGCTTAAAGGAGGACACTCGGGAGTTGACATACCTTTGCAAAGAGGTAACGCCAACAAAATAATGTTCAGATTTTTACATAACATTTCGCGAAAATTTAAAACGCGCCTTGCAAGTATTTCAGGAGGCGATATGCGAAATGCAATTCCGCGTGAAGCGGTTGCAATAATTACCGTGCATGAAAACGATACCGAAAAGTTTGAAAAATATGCGGCTGAATTTAATAAAATCGTTAAAGAAGAACTTAAAATCGTTGATCCGGATGTTACCGTAAATATTGAAGAAACGTCTGCACCCGAATTTGTAATTCAAAACAAAACAGCCAAAAAACTTTATAAACTTATAAGAGCAACACCTCACGGCGCACAACGTTTTCTCGACGAAATGCCCGAAATTCCCGAAACTTCAACAAATCTCGGCATAGTAAAATCCGAAAACGGAAAAATAATTGCCGCAAACTTGGTAAGAAGTTCGGTAGATTCCGCAAAAGACGCTTTGGCACAAGACATAAAAGCACTTTACCGGCTTGCCGGCGCAAAAGTAGAACTCTCGGGTGAATATCCCGGATGGAAACCGAATTTCGATTCACCGATTTTGGCGGCAATGAAAAAATCTTACAACGAAAAATACGGCAAAATACCGGAAGTAAAAATAATACATGCCGGTTTGGAATGCGGCGTTTTGGGAGCAACTTATCCGAATTGGGATATGATATCTTTCGGACCCACAATTCGTTTTCCGCATTCGCCGGACGAAAAAGTGCATATCGAATCCGTTGCCAAGTTCTGGGATTTCTTAAAAGAAACACTTAAAAACGTTCCCGAAAAGGAACTGCAATAATTTATGCGTAAATTTCGATTTAAACCTATGCCTCGCAAATTTGCGGGGCATATTTTACCTTAAAATACGCATCCAGAAACAATAAGATAACAAAAAACAGATGAAAAAAAGAAATATTACCACTGTTGCTTACGAATACGATTCGGCGGAAGAATTAACAAGCGAAGAACAAATACTGATACAAAAATCAAAAGATGCCGTAAAAAATGCATACGCTCCGTATTCGAAATTTAACGTAGGAGCGGCGGTTTTGCTCGAAAACGGCGAGATTATAACCGGAACAAATCAGGAAAATGCCGCATATCCTTCCGGACTTTGCGCCGAAAGAGTAGCGGTATTCTATGCAAATTCTAAATTCCCGGACGTGCCGGTAAAAGCAATTGCCGTTACGGCGTTTACGAATAATCATTACGTAAAAACTCCCATACCTCCGTGCGGTTCTTGCAGACAGGTATTGGTCGAAACAGAAACGCGATTTAAAAAACCCATTAAAATCTATCTTGTAAGCGAAACTAAAATTACCGTTATTAACGATGCAAAAGATTTATTGCCGCTTAATTTCGGAGAAGATTTTTTGAATGATTAATTATTTATATAAAATGTTTTACCGATATTAACCGTATAAAAAAACATTCCCGAAAATTACGGTTCGGGTGTAAAACAAACAAAAGATAAAAACGGCAACTGTTTAAATAAGTATTTGAATTATTTGTTTGAATTTTGTATCTTCGGGCTTTTAAAAAAGAAGCAAAAATAATAATACATTAATGAAAACAAAAGACAAAATATTGCTTACGGCTCAAAAATTATTTTTCACAAAAGGTATAGACCGTACTGCGATAAAAGAAATTTCGGAAGATGCGGGTATAAATATTGCAGCCGTTAATTATCATTTCAGGAGTAAAGAAAACCTTATAGATTTGGTTTTCGAAAAAGTTATATCCGAATTTGCACCCGCATTGCCCGATATTTTGGATTCGGATAAACCGATAGAAATAAAACTTAAAGAATATATATCGGAACTTAACAGATTGCTGCTTAAATTTAATCCGCATTTACCTTTCTTTATAATGTCGATGATGCAAAGAAATCCGGAAAGGATACTCGAACTTAAAATTTTTACCAAATTGTATAATCCGGAATTATTTTACGGGCAACTTAAGGAAGAAGCCGAAAAAGGTCATATAAATAAAGTAAATCCGCAACATTTTTTTCTTACGGTGCTTTCTTTGGTCGGCTACCCGTTTTCCATGCAACATATTTTAACCGGAATTAATAATTGGGAAGAAGACGGGTTTGAGAAATTTATTAAAGAAAGAGAAGATATGGTTTATAATATACTTATCGATATCCTTAAAGGAAAAAATAAAGATTATATTTTATGATTAATCCGAGAGTTTTAAACCGGACGTTTATCAGTTAATATTTAAATCTTTTTTTATTGATTTTATTTTTGCTTCGAGGGTCGAATTAATTTTCTCAAAATCTTCTTTACAACACAAACCGGTTTTTACGCTTATGTAAAATTTAATTTTCGGTTCCGTGCCGGACGGGCGTACGGTAAGTTTTGTTCCTTTGTCGGTAACAAATTGCAACACGTCTGATTCGGGCAAATTAACGGGTTTTGATTCTCCCGAAATAATATTTTTGCATTCTCCGAGCAGATAATCGGTAATTTCCGTTATTTTCTCGCCGGCAATGTTCTCGGGCGGATTCTCTCTGAAACCGGTCATCATTTTTTTTATTTCTTCGGCACCGCTTTTTCCTGTTTTTACAATGTTTATCAATGCCTCCTTGTAAAAATCGTATTTTAAATAAATATCGATAAGCATTTCATACATAGACATACCCTGTTCTTTTGCCCAAACGGCAGTTTCGGCAATCAGTGCCGCCGACATAACCGCATCTTTATCTCTTACGAAATCGCCGGCAAGATATCCGTAACTTTCTTCGCCGCCTGCTAAAAAAATTTCTTTACCTTCTTTTTCGCGAATTATTTGTGCTATATATTTAAATCCCGTAAGAGTTTCGTAATGTTTTATCCCGAAAGACGATGCCGTATCCGTTAATAAATCGCTTGTTACTATTGTTTTTACTATGTATTCGTTTCCTTTAAGAAGTTTTTTTTCCTTTCTTGCTTTTATTAAATAGTAAATCAGCAAACTCGCGGTTTGATTGCCGTTCAACAAAACAATATTTCCGTTTAAATCTCTTACGGCAATACCTGCTCTGTCGGCATCGGGGTCGGTGGCAAGCACTAAATCGGCATTTATTTCTTCCGCTTTTTTGACGGCAAGATACAGAGCTTCGGCATTTTCCGGATTCGGCGATTTAACCGTGGGAAAATTCCCGTCAGGAATATCTTGCTCCGGAATATTGAAAACATTATTAAACCCGAATGCTTTAAGAGCTTGCGGTACTAATTTTACACCTGTTCCGTGAATGGGAGTGTAAACAATTTTAAAACCGGAATGTTTTTTTATTATATCCGGCGAAAGCGACAGTTCTTTTATGCGTTGTATGTATTTTTTGTCAAAATCACTTCCCAAAATATTAATATTTTCTTTTTTTCCTTCAAATTTTATTTGCGAAATATCAGTAACCGCATTTACTTCTTTTATTATTTCTTTGTCTTGCGGAGATATTATTTGCGCTCCGTCTTCCCAATATACTTTGTATCCGTTGTATTCTTTCGGATTGTGAGATGCCGTAATTACCACTCCTGCCTTACATTTCAGCTCTCTTACGGCAAAAGAAAGTTCCGGAGTAGGCCTTAAATCTTCGAAAATAAAAACTTTAAAACCGTTTGCCGAAAATATGTTTGCCGTTATTTCCGCAAAAAACTTACTGTCGTTTCGACTGTCGTAAGCAACTGCCGTTTTAATTTCTTCATTTTCTTTTTTGTTTTTTAAAATATAGTTGCAAAGCCCTTGTGTTGCGGCACCTATTGTGTATTTGTTTATGCGATTTGTTCCGACTCCCGTAATTCCTCTCAATCCGCCTGTTCCGAACTCCAAATTTTTATAGAAACATTCGATTAGTTTATCGGGATTATTTTTCAGAAGAAATTTGACTTCTTTTCTTGTTGCTTCGTCAAATCCTTCCCCTGACCAAATATCCGTTTTTTTCTTTATTCCTTTAGACAGCATTTCTTATTGTTTTGTATTAAAATTAAGCAAATCTAATTATTAAATTTTTTAAATCGGAATTTTTCTATTTCTGTTTTGCAACATGCTTGGTGTTTAATGCAAATGAATTTTATAACAGACCTCTTTAATATTGTCAGTTATGTTTATAAATAAGGATATTTGCCTTTGATGTTAAAAAATGTTAAAGGTTGCGAAAATTCTTTATGTCGTTTGTTCTCAGTGTATTGTACTTTTTAAAATAAAAGTTATTAAAAATAATGCTGCTTCTTACTTTGTTTAGAATTATTTTTTTATTATGTTTGTCTGATAAAATGAATTTTAATTGTTAACTAAAAATTGTTTGTTTATGAAAAAACTAATGCTATTATTTGCAATTTTCTCTATAATGGGATTGCAAGTTTACGCTCAAAACACTGTAACGGGTAAAGTTACCGATGATGCCGGTGATGCGTTGCCCGGAGTCAGTGTACTTGTAAAAGGAACAACAATAGGTACCATGACGCAAGGCGACGGTACATATTCTATTGAAGTTCCCGACGGTTCTAACACTTTGGTATTTTCCTACATAGGTATGGAAACACAAGAAGTTGCAATAACCGGAAATGTATTGGATGTTGTCATGCAGCCTTCAAGCGAAGCTATTGACGAGGTTGTTGTAACCGCTCTCGGTATTACCAAAGAGAAAAAAGCTTTGGGATATTCGGTTCAAAATTTGTCGAACGAAGATTTTGCCAAAGCAAAAGAAACTAACATTGTAAATTCATTGTCAGGACAAATTGCCGGAGTTCATATTACCAATTCGTCCGGTGCTGTCGGTGCTTCTTCTCGTATTATCCTGAGAGGAGCTACTTCAATTACCGGTAATAACGAGCCGCTTTTTGTAGTGGACGGTATTCCGATTAACAACTCAAATTACGGTAGTGCAGGATCTTACGGAGGTTATGATATGCCTTCGGGAGCTGCCGATATTAACCCTGACGATGTTGCGGAAATATCCGTATTAAAAGGAGCTAACGCTGCTGCTTTATACGGTTCAAGAGCTGCTAACGGTGTTATTTTGATTAAAACAAAATCAGGTGAAAATACACAAGGAATAGGAGTTTCCGTAACTTCCAGTATTACAATGCAAAATCCTTTAAGATTACCGGATTTTCAAAATTCTTACGGACAAGGTGCCAGTAATACATTTTTTGAATGGATTGACGGACAAACAGGCAGCGGCGGTGTTGACGAAAGTTGGGGCATGCCTTTGGATATAGGACTGGAAGCAGTTCAGTTTACCAGCAACGGTGAATATCCCGAGCCTTGGATTTCTTTCCCTGACAATATTAAAGATTTTTATGATACGGGAATGCAATACAGTGAAAATGTTGCGTTAACCGGAGGTAACGAAAAAGCGAATTTCAGATTGTCGGTTACCCAAATGAATGAAAACGGAATTGTTCCTAATACCGATTTGGGCAGAACTACAATTAACGGTTCTTCTAATTTGAATCTAACCGAGAAATTATTTGCTTCATTCTCAGTGAACTATATAAAAACAAGCAGTGATAACTTACCTACCGGAGGATATGATAACGAAAATCCCGTTCAACAAATGCTGTGGTCGGGAAGAAATGTTGATTTTAACTATTTAAGAGATTACGAAAATCTTCCTTTAGCCGCGGATAATACTGCAGCAGCAGGTACTCCTTTAAACTGGAATACAAGATTCCAAAACAATCCTTTCTGGGTTCTTGATACAAACCTCAATACTTTAGATAAAGACAGAGTTATAGGAAACATTAAATTGGGATATAAATTTACCGATTGGTTTACGGCTCAAGTAAGAACAGGTACAGATTATTGGACTTCAATAAATACTTCAAATAAAGCTAAAGGTTCAAATGAATACCCTGAAGGTTATTACGAAGAAGTTTCCAGAACATGGTACGAAACCAATTCCGATATTTTGTTGATGTTCAACAAACAATTAACGGATGACTTGCATATGACGTTTAACTTGGGAGGAAATCAAATGAAGACCGTTTATAACAGACTTTACGGTGTAGCTCCTCAATTAGAGCTTGCAGATGTTTATAATTTGTCTAATGTTAAATCCGGAGTAACGCCGATTTTAGGTAACTCTTACAGCGAAAGCAGAGTAAACAGTATCTATTTCAGCGGTTCTTTATCTTTCAGAAATTACTTATTCCTTGAAGTAACCGGAAGAAATGACTGGTCAAGTGTATTACCG
>JAADDR010000190.1 GCA_013153865.1 Chlorobiota bacterium
CCGGACTTCTCGGCAAAGCAAGAGCAAAACTCCGCATGTTCGAAGGCGATATCGAAAACGGCGAACTCGAAATAGGGCAAGTCTCGGCAATGATAAACAAAATTAAACCCGTTAAAAATATTATCGACGATATTATTCTGGAATACCGAACGGCAAAAAACCAAATTAATCATACACGTTTTGATTTTTAATCCGAGAATATACGTAAAACAACAAAGCAAATAAAAGTTGAAGATACAATAATTCATACTACGCAACACAACGAAAAAGATTATATGAAAGCGTTGAAGAAATTGAATGATAAAGTTTACATCTAAAATCAGAATAAATCAGAGAAAAAATAAAATAATTCGGAGAAACAAACATGATTAAATTCGAAAAATTCACGTTAAACAACGGACTGAAAGTCATATTCCATCAAGATAAAGACACACCGATTGCCGCCGTAAACGTGCTTTATAATGTAGGAGCAAAAGACGAAGACCCCGATAAAACCGGATTTGCACACCTGTTTGAACATCTTATGTTCGGAGGTTCGATAAATATCCCGAACTACGACAAACCTTTGCAGGAAGCCGGAGGCAGCAGTAATGCCTTTACCAACAACGACATCACAAACTATTACGAAACACTTCCGAAAGACAATCTCGAAACGGCACTTTGGCTCGAATCAGACCGTATGCTGAGTTTGGCTTTTACCGAAAAAAGTCTGGAAGTGCAACGAAAAGTCGTTATCGAAGAATTTAAACAAAATTACCTCAACAAACCTTACGGCGATTTTTGGTTACTTATGCGACCGCTTGCATATAAAGTGCATCCTTACAAATGGGCAACCATAGGAAAAGAAATTTCGCATATCGAAAACGCTACAATGCAAGACGTAAAAAAATTCTTTTACGAACATTACGCTCCGAACAATGCAATATTAAGCATTGCCGGAAATTTTGAATTAAATTACATAAAGGATACGGTCGAAAAATGGTTCGGAGATATAGAAAAAAGAAACATAAAAAAAAGAAATATTCCCGCCGAGCCCGAACAAACCGAAGCAAGAACCCTTACCGTCGAAAGAAATGTTCCCGTTGACGCATGGTATAAAACATATCACATGTGCGGTCGTTTGCATCCCGATTTTTATGCTGCCGATTTACTCTCCGACATTTTATCAAACGGCGAATCTTCCCGCCTGTTTCAAAATTTAATTAAAAAAAATCCTGTTTTTTCAACTCTCGACGCATACATAAGCGGCAGCATCGACCCCGGACTTTTTATTTTCTCGGGTAAACCTTCCGAAGACACGGACGTAAAAGAAGCCGAACAACTTGTAATGAAAGAAACGGAAAATCTGATAAAAAACGGAATCTTCGAAAGAGAACTTCAAAAAGTAAAAAATAAAATAGAATCAAGATTTATATTCTCCGAAACGGATATTCTGAATAAAGCTGCGGACTCGGCTTTTTACGAATTACTCGGAGACGCAAATTATATCAACGAAGAAACCGTGAAATATGCAAAAGTAAACTCCGAACATATTTTAGATGTCGCAAAAAGAATATTCAGACCGGAAAACGGAAATACTTTATATTACAAATCAATAAAATAAGAATATAAAACATTTTAAAACACGACAAATACGCATAAATAGTCTCATAACCGGTAATCCGGAAAAATCATTTATCCGTAAAACTGTTTTACCGGTCGAAAATATAACGATAAAAACAATATTTTTTTTAATTTTACGACTTGCGACACCTGTTGCTAAAACAATTTAAGGCGGCTGAAAGATGAATAAAAAATTTGCATTACATTGGCAAATACTTATTGCTCTGATACTGGCAATTCTCTACGGAATTGCTTTTCCGGATGTTTACAAAATAAACCTCGACGCATACAAAAAAATACTCTCCGAAAAAGACAAAATACGACTGTCTGACCAACAACTTATTGCAATAGAAAGCATAATATCCGAAAAAACATACTCCGAAAAAGAAATTATCGCAAAAATATCCGCAATATCTGATACGGAACTTACGGAACAACAAAAAGAAGTGATACTTAAATACTCTTTATACAATCCGCCCGTAAGCTATATATCATGGATGGGTATCATTTTCTTAAAAGCACTGAAAATGATAATAATACCGCTTATTCTCATGTCTGTAATTTCCGGAATAGCAAACATAGGATCCGCCGGAAACCTCGGGCGGCTCGGACTTAAAACCATGCTCTACTACCTTATGACCAGTACGGCGGCAATACTTACGGGACTGTTCTTTGTAAATATAATAAAACCCGGTAACGGAATAAACAAGAACCTCATAAAAACCTCGGATATTCCCCGTATAGAACATCACAGTTTTTCCGACACATTTCTGAATATAATACCGGAAAACATATTCGAAGCATTTACCCAAAATCGCATGCTGTCAATTATATTCTTTGCCGTTCTTTTCGGATTTTTTATTACAAAAGTAAGCACGAAATCACGAACAATACTTACCGACCTGTTTAACGCCGGTTTTGAAGTAATGATGAAAATAACCGTCTTCATAATTAAATTTACGCCTTTCGGAATATTCGGATTAGTAGCAAAAACCGTTGCCGAACAAGCCGGCAACCTCTCAAGTCTGATGCATATGCTCGGACTATATGCCCTTACGGTAATACTTGCTTTATCTTTTCATGCCTTTGTAATACTGCCGCTGTTTTTAAAATTTATGGCAAAAGTTAATCCGTTTGCACATTTAAAAGCCATGCAGGCGGCTTTGCTTACGGCATTTTCCACAT
This sequence comes from Chlorobiota bacterium, assembly GCA_013153865.1. GTDB lineage: Bacteria > Bacteroidota > Bacteroidia > Bacteroidales > JAADGE01 > JAADGE01. Next base: position 2,788 of record JAADDR010000190.1, read on the forward strand.
CATCGTCCGGAGCGGCTTTATCTCTTACCATGGAGTCGGTTGAAAACAATGCCGGAGTTTCAAACAAAATATCGGGGTTTACATTGCCGCTCGGAGCAACGGTAAACATGGACGGAACAGCACTATACGAAGCAGTTGCGGCATTATTTATAGCTCAAGCATACGGATACGACCTTAACTTAAGCGAACAAGCCGTTATTGTAATTACCGCATTACTTGCTTCGATAGGCGCTGCAGCAGTACCGATGGCAGGTCTGGTTATGATTTCGGTAATTCTGACAGCCGCAGATTTACCCCTTGCGGGGATAGCTTTAATTTTACCGGTTGACCGGATACTCGATATGTTCAGGACATCGGTAAATGTATGGAGCGACAGTTGCGGTGCCGTTATAATTGCAAAATCAGAAGGCGAAAAATTAAAAGTTTAACATATTAAAAAATAAAAAACTGACATGAACGAATCGATACTCAAAGCATTAATGAGATTATTTGCGATTATAGCAAATGCCGATGCCGAAGAAGTTTCGGACAAAGCCAGAACAGTCGTAAAATCTTATCTCGATATGATGCTTAATCAAGAGTACAGCGAGATATACCTTAATCTTTTCGACGAATACGTTAAACAACATCATCATGTAAAAAAAGACGACAGCAGAAAAGTACGAAAACAAACATCGCTGAATTCGGTAAAAGTTCTTAAAATATGCAGTGAAATAAACGAGCAACTGCAACAAAAAGAAAAAATAGTAGTGCTTATACGCCTTCTTGAATTTATAAACCAAGACGACGAAATAACCGAAAAAGAACTCGATTTCGTAAAAACCGTTTCAGATATTTTTTATGTTTCGGAATTTGAGTTTAAACAACTGTTCAGTTTAGCCACCGGAAGAACAGACTCGTTTGCAAAAAAATCAAACCTGATAATAATTAACTCCGACAAAAACGGCAACAACGAAGGATACAAACACAAATTTGTGGAAAAACTCGACGGAGACTTATTTATTTTACGTCTCGAAAGCACCAATACATACGTACTTAAATATCTCGGCAACGACAGTCTGTTTCTCAACAGCCAAAACATCAATCCCGGAAGACTTTACATCTTCGATAACGGAGCGGTTATAAAAAGCCGGCGAATAAACAATATTTATTACAGCGACATTGTAAGCCGTTTTCTTACCGAAGATACCGCATCTAAAGTTATTTTAAAAGCCGAAGAAATAGAATTTTACTACAATAACTCCGACAACGGAATACATAAATTCAGCTTTACCGAATATTCCGGCAGAATGATAGGAATAATGGGCGGAAGCGGCGTCGGTAAATCTACGTTGCTCAATGTGCTTAACGGAACTTTTCCGCTTCACGGAGGTAAAATAACAATAAACGGTTACGACCTGCACAAAGATAAAGATAAACTTAACGGAATTATCGGTTTTGTACCGCAAGACGATTTACTTATCGAAGAACTTACCGTTTACCAAAACTTATATTATAATGCCAAATTATGCTTCAGTAATTATACCGAAGAAGAAATAAAACAAGCGGTAAATAAAATTTTAGACGATTTGGACTTATCCGAAGTAAAAAACTTAACGGTAGGAAACCCCGTAAACAAATTTATAAGCGGCGGACAAAGAAAACGCCTTAACATAGCACTCGAACTTATACGCGAACCGGCAATACTTATTGTTGACGAACCCACTTCCGGTTTATCTTCGATGGATTCGGACATGGTTATGAATCTTCTGAAAGAACAAGCTCTTAAAAATAAACTCGTTCTGGTAAACATTCATCAACCTTCTTCTGATATTTATAAATTATTCGACTCACTTTTAATGATGGATAAAGGAGGGCATCCGGTTTACTACGGGAACCCCGTCGATGCTCTTATTTATTTTAAAAAAGCGGCAAATTACGTAAACCCCGAAGAAGCGGGATGCTCTTGCTGCGGAAACGTAGATGCTCAACAACCCCTCGAAATACTCGAAGCAAAAGTTGTTGACGAATACGGTAAAATTACCAAAGTAAGAAAAATAAGCCCTAAAGAATGGTACCAAAAGTATAAAACTGAAATAGAACCCCGAACAAAAAACATTGATATAGAAACCGAAAAAGGAAAAATTAAATTACCCGACAATCATTTTAAAACACCTTCGGGATTTAAACAATTCATAATCTTTACCGCGCGTAACATAAAATCTAAACTTACAAACAAGCAATATCTTCTTGTAACTTTTCTGGAAGCGCCGATTCTTGCCGTAATACTCGGATATTTTACAAAATACATCAGCGGCACCGAAAATAATCCGGATGCATACGTATTTGCCGAAAACATAAATTTAATCGCATATTTATTTATGGCCGTTACGGTTGCTTTATTTTTCGGTATGACATTAAGTGCGGAAGAAATAATCAAAGACAAGAAAATATTAAATCGCGAAAAATTTCTTAACCTCAGCAAAATAAGTTATCTGAACTCTAAAATAATTGTATTGTTTGCGATTTCCGCAATTCAGATACTTTCGTTTATAATGGTAGGCAATTTTATTTTGGAAATTCGCGACATGACATTAACTTACTGGATAATATTATTCTCTGCGGCGGCTTTTGCCAACATATTAGGACTCAATATCTCCGCAACTTTCGATTCGGTAGTAACAATTTATATCATAATACCGTTTATTCTTGTTCCGCAACTTCTTTTCAGCGGCGCCATAGTAGATTTCTCGAAATTACACAAAAATTTTACTTCTTACAAAGAAGTTCCGATTATAGGAGACTTAATGACTTCGCGATGGGCATACGAAGCTCTGTCGGTTGCCCAATTTAAGAAAAACAATTACGAAAAGTATTATTTCGAAACCGATATGCTTAAAAGCCAAAATAATTTTACTCTTTCTTATCTTATTCCGGAACTTAAAAATTATGCAAATTCTTGTATTAATGACATAAAAAACAATAATAACTCGTCCGAATTAAAAAAACGATTGCTTATTCTTAAAAACGAAATATTAAAACTAAACAAAAAATATCCTTTTAAATTTAATGAAACATCAAAATTAGAGCCTGAAAAATTTGACGATAATACATACAACTTATTAACATCTTATTTTAATTCGGCAAATAAATATCTTAACAAACGGCAATATCTTATTAATTTAAAATCGGATTCGGTGTCCCGATTTCTGATAAAAAAACTCGGAAGCAGCGAAGCCGTATTCGAACTTAAAAGAAATAATCACAACAAAAAACTTGAAGAAATTTTACGCAACAAAGCCGAATTTGACGCTTTAAAAGAAGAAGACAACGAACTTGTTCAAATTATCGACCCCGTTTTTAAAATGCCGGAATCAAATACGGGCAGAGCACATTTTTATGCTCCGTATAAAAAAATAGGCAATACTATTTTTGATACCGTTTGGTTTAACACGTTTTTTATTTGGCTTACGACTTTTGTTTTTTACGTTACATTGGTTTTTGACGTTTTCAGAAAAGCAATTAA
>JAADDR010000196.1 GCA_013153865.1 Chlorobiota bacterium
AAAAGAAATAGGAAAATGGACAATATATTTTTAACCCTAAAAATCAATATGCTCACAAAATCTTTTTAATCATTTCGGCAAATTCTTCCGCTTTTTCCGGTGTTTCGGCTTCGGCATATATGCGTATTATCGGTTCGGTATTAGATTTGCGCAAATGCACCCAACCGTCCGGAAAATCCAGTTTTACTCCGTCAATCGTCGAAATTTCCGCATCTTTTTTATTTTCGTATTTTTCTTTTACCGAAAGCAATAATTTATCGACATCGGTATCTTTATCCAAATCAATTTTATTTTTCGATATAAAATAATCGGGATAAGTTGCTCTGAGTTCCGAACACTTCATTCCTGTTTTTGCAAGATGCGTTAAAAACAACGCTATGCCCGCCAATGCGTCTCTTCCGTAATGCAAATCCGGAAAAATAACGCCTCCGTTACCTTCTCCGCCGAATACGGCATTTACTTCTTTCATCTTCTCGACCACGTTTACCTCACCCACAGCCGAAGCATAATGTTTACCGCCGTATTTTTCGGTTATATCGCGCAAAGCACGGCTCGACGATAAATTCGAAACCGTATTTCCGCCCGGATTTTCAGACAACAAATAATCGGCAATCGCAACAATGGTATATTCTTCGTTAAACATCGTTCCGTCTTCGTTTATTATAACAAGACGATCGACATCCGGATCAACCGCAAAACCGACATCAAGCGATTTTTTTTTCATTAAATTCGATATTTGAGTAAGATTTTTCGGCACCGGTTCAGGATTATGAGCAAAATTTCCGTCCGGTTCGCAATTCAATTTTACGATTTCTTTAACTCCCAAACGCTCCAACAATACGGGTAAAGCTATTCCTCCCACCGAATTAACGGCATCAATCGCAACTCTGAAACCGGCATTCTTTATTGCCTCGACATCAACATACTTACTTTGTAAAATCAAATCAATATGTCTTTGCAAATAATCTTTATTTCTGATTTTTTTGTAATCATCAATATCCGAAAACCTTATATTTTCAAAATCTTTTTCCGCTATGTCAAGAAGTTCGTTTCCCGCTTCCGCAGACAAAAATTCGCCCTTTTCGTTAAGAAGTTTTAAAGCGTTCCATTGTTTCGGGTTATGACTTGCCGTAATTATGATACCGCCGTCGGCATTTTCTTCGGTAACGGCAATTTCCGTCGTCGGTGTTGTCGCAAGACCGATATTTACGACATCAACTCCGTTTGCAACAAGAGTTCCGGCAATAATATCCGAAACCGATTGTCCGGAAATACGGGCATCTCTGCCTATAACAATTTTTATGTTTTTTTTGTTTAACCGTTTTTTTGTCAATACGCAAAACGCCGAAGTAAATTTTACTATATCAACGGGTGTTAAATTATTTCCGGGATTTCCGCCTACGGTTCCTCTTATTCCGGATACGGATTTTATAAGTGTCATATCTTTTTTAAATTAAATTTTCGTTATAACTTCTAAACACAAATTTATAAAATGATTTATTAAGATAAAGAAATTTCAAATATATTTGCCGGTAAAACGTATTAATATATTATGAAATACATTTTAATATCCGTTTTTATTCTTATATCCGTTTTTTCGCGCGGTCAAAACGAAAGTTCCCTGCCGGTAAAATCTTTTTCCGAACATTTCTTTACATATACGGCTTCTAATTATATAAAAGAGTTGGCAAAAGACATGGATACAACTTTTTTTAACCGTTACGAAAACGAAATTCTTGAGTTTGAGAAAGAAGATTCCGTAAACGGTATAGAAAAAGGTAAAGTTTTATTTGCAGGAAGTTCGAGTTTCAGAAAATGGAAAAACATAAAAAAAGATTTATTTCCGATTCCGGTAATAAACAGAGGGTTCGGCGGTTCTACAATGCCCGAACTCGATTATTATTTTTTTCGCATCGTAAAACCTTATAAACCCGAAGCAATAGTAGTTTACGAAGGCGACAATGACGTGTTGGCACCTTTTCTTACTCCCGAAGTTATTTTAAAAAGTTTTATTATCTTTACGGAACTTACTAAACAATATCTTCCGGAAACTAAAATATTCTTTGTTTCTATAAAACCCTCCCCTTCCAGACTTGAGTTCTTACCTGAAATGAAAAAAACCAATAAATTAATTAAAGATTATTGCAACAAAAACAAAAATCTATATTACATAGACATTACAAAAGAAATGTTTGATGAAAACGGAACTATAAGAGAAGATATTTTCCTGAAAGATAAACTTCACATGAATGAAAAAGGATATAAAATATGGAGCCGAATTATTAAACCGGAATTGCTGAAACATATATAAATTTCAGCAATTCAAATATTTTCTTTCTCAAAAAGGTTTTCGTTTCAGCTCTGAAGATACTCCGTAATATTCAAAGCAGCTTTAGTGCCGTCTGCAACAGCAGTAGTTATCTGTCTGAAACGTTTGGCAATACAATCTCCTGCCGCAAATACTCCTTTTATGTTTGTTGCCATATTTTCATCAACAATAATTTCGCCTCTTTCCGTAAGATTTAAAACATCTCTAAATGGTTCGGTTTGAGGTACATAACCTATAAAAACAAAAACTCCGTCTATTTCTCTTTCGACTTCCTCGCCCGTCTTTAAATTCTTAATTTTAACTTTCTCAAGTGATTGCGAACCGTAAAAACCGGAAACAGTAGAATTTAAAACAAAATCTATTTTAGGATGATTAACAGCTTCATCAACGGCTTTTTTATTAGCCTGAAAATAATCAAACTCATGAACAACCGTTACTTTACTTGCATATTGCGTAAGAGCAACCGCTTCTTCAAGTGCGGAATTTCCGCCGCCTACCACTATAATTTCTTTATCTCTGAAAAAATCTCCGTCACAAGTAGCGCAGTAAGAAACTCCCCTGCCCGCAAATTCTTTTTCTCCCGGCACATTTAGTTCCCTTGATTTTCCTCCGGTTGATATTATTACTGATTTTGCCCCGAAAACTCCCCTGTTCTCGACTGTTACGTTTTTTATTTCCGAAGAAAAATCAAAACCTGTAACTTTTATATTAGATAAAATCTTACATCCGAAAGACTCGGCTTGTTTTTGCATATTACGCGAAAGCATATACCCGCTTATACTCTCTATTCCCGGATAATTAGCTATTTCGTGTGTCAACGACATCTGCCCGCCCGTAATTCCTTCATTTAAAATTAAAGTATTAATTTTAGCTCTCGACAAATATATTCCGGCTGTCAGACCCGCAGGACCGCCGCCTAAAATAATAACATCATATAACAAATCTTCCATAACTTAAATATTTAAAAAAAAGACCGCATCAAAAGTTTTTGGGCAATACCGATTTTTTTAATACTCGGGATAACTCTGATACTTTTAATACAGCCTGAATATTACTCTGACAAAAAAATATAAATATATTTTAAACTTTATTCGGAAAAATATTCATCCAAAATAGAAACTATCTGATCGCGCATTTGAATACTGCTGGTAGCTTTTACAACCTTACCGTTTTTATAATAAACAGTAAAAGGAAGTCCCATAAAACCGGCACACTCGGGTAAATTTCTTATAACATGCGCATCAGGCAAATCAAAAAGCATATCATAAAACTTCACATGAGTATATTCTTTGCGTAAATCTTCCATCTCGGCATAAACAGGCACACACATAGGTCCCATTCTGCCGCAGCAAATCATAACATTTTCATTATTCTCAATAATATCATAATACTGCTTTTCGCTTGTAATATGCTCTAAATTAGTATCTAATGTCATATCTGTTTTTTTTAATGATAAATTTTAATTAATTCAAAATTGCCCGCAAAATTAAAAATATAAATTTTTTCCGAAAATAAATTTCTCAAAAAAAATAATATTACGTATTCTTGCCCTTGCTCAAAAAAATAAAATAAATATGTTAGAAATAGATTGCATTTGTACCGGACAAACAAAGAAATACCCTTTCGGAACACGTTTATTCGAAATCTTAAAAGACACAAATCCGAAATTAAAATACCCGGTACTCGGAGCATTGGTTGACAACGAAGTCCAAGAACTTTCTTTCAGGATAATTAAACCTCACAGGGTAGAATTTATTGATATAACCAATCAAGACGGCATAAGAATGTATTTTCGTTCACTGTATTTTGTTTTAATGAAAGCCGTAAAAGATATTATTCCGGATGCCGATTTAATGATAGAACACGCCGTATCGCGAGGATACTTTTGCGAAATAAGAGGTATTGATTTAACAGGCAAAAATAAATTGATAGAAAAAATAAAAAAACGCATGCAAGCAATAATTGATGCGGATTACCCATTTGCAAGAAAAGACATTCTCAACTCAGAAGCGATAAAAATATTTGAAGAAAGTAACTTTCCCGAAAAAGCCAATCTTTTCAAACAAAGCCCTGCACTTTACACTTCGGTATATCAGTTAGATAACATGATTGATTATTTTTACGGATACCTTGTCCCTTCCACAGGCTATCTTACAAAATTTGACATAATTCCTCTTTACGACGGTATGCTGCTGAAAATACCCAAAAGAACAAATCCCGAAGAACTTGAACCTTTTGTAAAACAAGATAAAATGTTCGACATCTTAGAAGAACACAAGCAATGGGTAAAAGCTCTAAATGCCGCCAACGTAGGCAGACTTAACGACAGAATCAATGAAGGATATGCGGGAACACTTATAAAAATATCCGAAGCATTACACGAAAAAAAAATAGCGGAAATTGCAGACAAAATAAAAGAACAAAAAACCGTAAAACTAATACTTATTGCAGGTCCGTCATCCTCCGGAAAAACAACTTTTTCTAAACGCCTTGCGGTGCAACTTATTGTCGCCGGATTAAAACCCGTACAAATTTCTTTAGACAATTATTTTGTTGACCGCGAAAAAACACCTTTGGACGAAAACGGAGAATATGATTTCGAATCCGTCGATGCACTCGATATAGATAAATTTACGGAAAACATAAATGACCTCCGTAACGGAAAAACAATCGAAATACCCAAATTCAGTTTTGAAAAAGGCAAAAGATATTACGACGGCACCAAAATATCCGCTGACAAAGAAACCGTCATAATCGCAGAAGGAATACATGCTCTTAATCCTAAACTTACCGAACAAATTCCCGACAAAGCAAAATACAAAATATACATTTCTGCACTTACTCAAATAGGAATAGACGGGCACAACAGAATCCCTACAACAGATAACCGCCTTCTCAGAAGAATAATAAGAGATCATAAATACAGAGGATACAGTGCCTACGAAACACTTAAAAGATGGCAAAGCGTAAGAAGAGGAGAAGAAAAAAACATATTTCCGTTTCAAGAACATGCTGATATTATGTTTAACTCGGCATTATTATACGAATTAGCCGTAATAAAAAAACACGCCGAACCTCTGCTTAAAACAATCCCCCAAACAGAACCGGAATTCGCAGAAGCCAAAAGACTGCTTAAATTCCTTTCTTATTTTAAAGATATGAACAACGAAAAAGAAATACCGCCGACATCAATACTGAGAGAATTTCTCGGAAACAGTTCATTTCATTATTAATAAAAACAACATTAAACTCTTACAAATGAACACTGTAGGACTAACAGGCGGAATAGGAAGCGGAAAAACAACTGTTGCCGAAGTTTTTAAAAAACTCGGAATTGCTGTTTATAACTCCGACACACAAGCTAAAAAACTAATGAATAATAACCCGGAAATAATAAATAAACTTAAAATGATTTTCGGATACGGAATTTATGACTCAAAAAATCAACTCGACAAAAAAAAATTTGCAGACTTAATATTTAACGACAAAAACAAACTTAATACCGTAAACTCAATTATTCATCCCGCAGTAAAAAAACATTTCGAAATATGGGCATCAAAACAAAACTCCCCGTACATAATTAAAGAAACGGCAATACTATTCGAATCGGGAATCTACAAAAACGTAAAAAAAATAATTACCGTTACCGCACCGATAAACACAAGAATCGAAAGAGTTATAAAAAGAGATAAAACAACAAAAGAAAAAATATTACAACGAATAAAGAACCAAATAGACGATAATTATAAAATAAAACATTCCGACTTCATAATCCGTAACGACGAATATAACATGATATTACCGCA
>JAADDR010000172.1 GCA_013153865.1 Chlorobiota bacterium
TTTTTATCATCATTTATATTATTTTTTAATTTCAAAAAGGCAAAAGATATCAGAAACATATCAATGTCAAGTTTACCGAACAACTCTCCGTTTCTTCTTCTGTAAAAAAGGATTAGAATAATTATCGCAAAAACACCGAGCGCAATTCGAGAAACTTTTACAAAAACATAAAAAGAGATATTAAAATACGAGCCGGCTAATGCAAAAATTACAATAAAAAGAATTAAGACTGTAGTAAAAACGGCAAGGTAATATTTCATAAATTCAGTTTGTTTTTTTCAAAATAATAAAAATAATCCGAAACGGTATTAATATTCGCCCGTATCCTTTCATCGTCGTATTCCGCATAAAATTTCCCGAAACGGTTTAAAAAATCTTTCATATTAAGATAATTTTCCCGTGTTTTTTTTACTGCCTCAATAATTTTTCGGGAAATTAATCCGGGATGCCCGCCTTTGCCTTCGTATGAAGGTATAATATAATCCGCTTTATGAGAATTTTTAAGCAGAAAGCTGGTTAATCTACTGTCGATAAACGGATTATCAATATTCTGAACAAAACAAAAATCAACATCTTCCGTTCCGGAAATTCCTGTTTTTAAAGAATAAAACCTGCCTTTTTCGGGATATTTGTTTATTACGATTTTTACCCTTTCGGGGATACTTATTTTTTCTTTAAGCGAAGCGTAACTCTCGGCACTCATTACAACAATAACATCCTTGCATCCGGAATTAAGATATTCGCCGGTAATTTTTTGAAAAAAGTTTTGATTATCGTCAAACGGAAGTTCCGATTTAAATGTTTTCATTCGGGAAGATTTGCCCGATGCTAAAATTACTGCTGAAAAACTTACTTTATCCGGCATAATCGCAAAAGTAAAAAATAATACCATAATTTATATTCAATAAAAAAATTTTACCTTTGTTGTCCTTTTTATTGAAAATTATCTTGCAATGACTGACAAATTCACACCTTTATCTTTAAAAAAATTATTACAAATCATTCTTAACGAATACGATACAAATAAAAGCATTCTCGGAATATACGAAGAGTTGTTTTTTACACCTTCCGAAAACGACACTTTTAAAACCCGGCGTTTCGGACAACTTCTCGAAAGTCCGGTCGGCGTTGCGGCAGGTCCGCATACGCAACTTGCACAAAATATTGTTGCCGCATGGCTTACGGGTGCGCGATATATCGAACTTAAAACCGTGCAAACACTCGACGAACTCGAAGTTTCCAAACCTTGCATAGACATGCAGGACGAAGGTTACAACTGCGAATGGTCGCAAGAATTAAAACTTCATCAATCATTCGACGAATATCTGAATGCTTGGATTTTAATTCATATTCTGAAAGACAAACTGAACATAGGAAGTAAAAACGAAGCCGGATTTATTTTTAACATGAGTGCCGGATACGATTTAAAAGGCATTATGCAAAGCAACGTGCAAGAGTTTTTTGATAAAATGACTGACGCATCTGCCGAACTGAATAAAAAACTTGAAGAAATAAAAGACATATATCCGGAAGTTACAAAACTAAATATCTCACCGCAACTTACCGATAACATTACCTTATCAACCATGCACGGCTGTCCGCCCGACGAAATCGAGCAAATAGCCGAATATCTTCTTACCGAAAGAAATCTGCATACTACAATAAAATTAAATCCTACGCTTCTCGGCAAAAAAGAATTAAGAGAAATTATAAAAAACTCCGGATTTAATACCGAAGTTCCGGACGAAGCTTTCGAACATGACGTAAAATACGGAGATGCTCTCGGATTTATAAAACGACTTACAAAAAAAGCCGAAGAAAAAAATCTGTTTTTCGGGCTTAAACTTACAAATACACTCGAAAGCATCAACAACAAAGACGTATTTCCGGAAAACGAAAAAATGATGTATGCCAGCGGAAAAGTATTACATCCTATCTCAATAAATGTTGCCCGCAATCTGCAAAACGACTTCGGAGGAAGTTTAGACATATCTTTTTCGGGCGGTGCCGATGCATTTAATATCGTTGACATTGCCGAATGCGGTTTATACCCCGTAACCGTAAGTTCTGACTTGCTGAAACCGGGCGGATACGGCAGACTGCAACAATACATCGAAAATTTAAGAAAAGAAAAAATACGTCTTTCAAAAGAAAATAAACTTTTTAAACTTAACGATTATGCCGATTTTGTAAAAACATCGGAAAGATATAAAAAACAAAGCCCGCACGACCCGAGCATAAAAACCCGTGTTCCGCTCGGACAATTCGATTGCACGTTTGCTCCCTGCGAACAAACATGCCCGACAAATCAAGGCATACCTTCGTATATGTATTACACTTCAAAAGGCGAATTTGAAAAAGCTTACGAAGTAATTACCGAAACAAATCCTTTCCCTAATGCCACCGGAATGGTTTGCGACCACACATGCCAAACAAAATGCACGCGCATTAATTATGATAATCCGCTTCGCATAAGAGATATAAAACGTTTTGTAACCGAATACCACAACGAACATCTTAACAACGAAGTCTGTGTTGCCGACAGTTTCAGAAACGAAACCGGCAAAACCTTAAAAGTTGCAATTATCGGTGCCGGACCGTCGGGACTTTCGGCGGCGTATTTCCTTAACAAAGCGGGTTTCGACGTTGAAGTTTTCGAAGCCAAAGAAAAAGCCGGAGGTATGGTATCGGCGGCAATACCGAAATTCCGGCTCGGAGATGATGCCGTTGACATTGACATAAACCAAATAGAAGAAGAAGGCGTAAAAATTCATTACGGACAAAAAGTCGATAAAGAAAAATTCGAAAAACTGCGTTCGGAATTTGATTACGTTTATATAGCTGCCGGAGCACAAAATGCCGTTTCGTTTACGATTGAAGGTAATAATGCCGAAGGATTTCTTGACCCTTTGGAATTTTTATACGACGTTAAAAAAGGCAAACTGCAAGATTTCGGTAAAAACGTTGTCGTAATCGGCGGCGGAAATACGGCTATGGATGTTGCACGCACGGCATATCGTCTTGTCGGCGACAAAGGCAAAGTTACTATACTTTACAGACGAACGATTAAACAAATGCCGGCGGAATATCAAGAAATTAAAGATGTTATCGACGAGGGTATCGAAATAAAAGAGCTGGTAAATCCGGTAAAGATAAACACCGAAAACGGAAAAACAGTTTCGGTAACTTGCAGAAAAATGAAACTCGGCGAAAAAGACGCAAGCGGCAGAGCTCGTCCGATTGAAATTCCGGATTCCGATTTTGAAATTGAAGCTGATACTTTTATTCCGGCAATAGGACAAAGTCTTGCCGTAGATTTCGTAAATCCTGAACTTCTTAAAACGGAAGAAAATTCTTACGAAACAAAAATCAAAAACGTTTTTATAGGCGGCGATGCCAAACGCAATGCTTCAACTTTGATAAAGGCAATAGGCGACGGCAGAAAAGCCGCACAGGAAATTATCGACAAAGCGGGTATTGATTTTAAAACAAAACCGCACGAAGCGGACAAAACCCGCAAACATCAAGACCTGAAAGATTTAATGCTGAAAAAAGCAAAACGCATACCGGATGTTCCGGTTAAAGAAACGGATTTATCCGACCGTAAAAACTTTAAACTCGTTACCGCAAGTCTTACAAAAGACGAAGCCGTAAAAGAAGCATCGCGCTGTTTGTTGTGCGACGAAGTTTGCAATATTTGCACTACCTTATGTCCTAACCTTGCTTTGCAACATTACGAAACAGAACCGGTAAAATTTAATTTGCAAAAAATCGAAAACGGCAAAATTGTTAATGATACGGTTTTTGAGGTTACACAAAAATCACAAATTATCCATCTTGCCGACTGGTGTAATATGTGCGGAAATTGCGAAACATTTTGCCCGACATCGGGTGCTCCTTACAAAGAGAAACCGCATTTGTATTTTAACAAAACAACATTTGCAACCGAACGCGACGGTTATTATTACGATAAAGAAAATCAAACTTTATCGGCAAAAGAAAGCGGTTTTGATTTCAGCTTAACCGAAAAAGATGATTTTTATTTATACCAGTCGGATAATTTTATAGCAAAATTAGATAAAAAAACTTTTGAGATACTCGAATACACCGGCACCGAAAACGAAACCTGCGATTTACGTAAAGCCGCAGAAATGAGCGTAATTCTCAAAGGTGCTGTAAAATTTTGATAACATCGCTAAAAAACCGTGGTTTTCAGACACCGGAGAAAATAAATCGAAATTTATGTTATACGCAGAAATAACAGGAAAACACAAAAAATGAGGCTGCAGTTTAACCGCAGCCTCTTGATTTTTCACGTAAAATCACAGTTTATTTTTTTGCAAGAAATTCGGCAATTCCTTCATGCGTAGGAACTAAAGCTTCTTCGCCTTCGTGCCAATCTGCCGGACATACTTCTCCGTGTTTTTCAAAATATTGCAAGGCATCAACCATTCGCAATGTTTCCGAGATGCTTCGTCCTAAAGGCATATTGTTTACAACCTGATGTTGCACTACACCTTCTTTGTCGATTAAGAACAAACCTCTGTAAGCCATCGGTGTGCCTTCAAAAATCAAATTTCCTTCTTCGTTCCAGTCATATTCGCCGGCAAGAACATCGTAATCCATAGAAATAATTTTTGATTGATCGGCAACCAAAGGATATTTTACGCCTTTAATTCCGCCGTCGTTTAATTCGGTTTGCAGCCATTTCCAGTGAGAAAATTGCGAATCGGTCGATACACCTATAACCTGAACGTCTCTTTTGTCAAATTCTTCCATTTTATCTTGGAATGCCAATATTTCCGTAGGACATACAAAAGTAAAATCAGCCGGATAAAAGAATAATACGATGTATTTTTTTCCGATATAATCTTCCAGTTTAAACGCATCAACCGTTTCGTTGCCGTTAATAACGGCGGGTGCCGTAAATAAAGGTGCTTTTTTTCCTGTTAATACTCCCATTTTTTTATAATTTTTATTGTTAATAATTTGATTTCGTATTTTCGGATGCAAAGATACGATTTTATTCTTATTTAGAAAAATTATAAATAAGAAATTTTATAATATTTTTTGTCGTGCTTTAATCATATTTTCGACACGCGATTTTTCTATGTCGTTTTTCCAATTTCCGTCTTTTTTGAAATAGGATCCTACAATAAATGCATCGACATGGGAGAAAAAAGCCAAATTATCGGGAGTTATTCCGGAACCTGCCATAACCGGTATTTTAACACTTTTTTTAACTTTTGCCGCATCTTCGGGGTCTGCCTGCCGACCGGTTGATTTTCCGGTAATTATTAACCCGTCGGAAAGAAAAAATTCGGCAGCTTTTGCGGTTTCTTCAATATCAGTATCCGAAGTAACGGCATGCGAAGCATGTTTCTTTTTAATATCCGTAAAAATCAAAATATTTTCGGCTCCTATTTGTTTTCGGTATCTGAGTAGTTCTCCCGCATCGGAATGCATAATACCTTCGTCGGCAACATGCGAAAATACGAATCCTTCGTTACGGATAAAATCCGCTCCGGCGGAATGTGCGGCTGCTAAAGCCTGTTTGCCGGCACCTGCGAGAATCTGAATTCCGCATATTAAATCAGTTTTACTTTTAATTTCGTAAGCAATAATGCTCATTAATGCGGAAACTTCATGCCCGACAGTTCTGTTTAAGTAAGGAACATCATGCATATTCTCAATCATAACC
This sequence comes from Chlorobiota bacterium, assembly GCA_013153865.1. Classification (GTDB taxonomy): domain Bacteria; phylum Bacteroidota; class Bacteroidia; order Bacteroidales; family JAADGE01; genus JAADGE01. Next base: position 5,702 of record JAADDR010000172.1, read on the forward strand.
GCTTTTATGCCGGCTTTTTCGTAAATAAAAGCTTCTTTTAAAGCTTTATCAATTATTTTTTTGACACTGCCGCCGTATCCGGGAGTTCCGGGAGTAGCCGAAACATGTATCATAGCTATAATCGGCTTATTTTCTTTAAATATTTTTTTAAATTTGTCCACGTTTTATTTTTTCATACAAATTTAGATAAATACCGGCATAAATTACAATTAATTATCTTTCAAATGCAAAACAACCCGAACAAAGTTGTTCTTTCAACGGCATATTTCCCTCCGGTTTCTTATTTCGAAATAATTTTAAAATCAAAGGAAGTGTTTATCGAGCAACACGAAAATTATACCAAGCAGACATACCGAAACAGATGCGAAATTCTTTCGCCCGG
>JAADDR010000045.1 GCA_013153865.1 Chlorobiota bacterium
AAAAATAAATATAGGCACGAAATATTATCCTATGCGTATTAATCGCAATGAAGAAGAAATTATCAGAAAATCGGCAAAAATAATAAATGATAAATTAATACAATACCAAAATAAATATGCCGACAGAGAACCTTTCGATTTATTGGCAATGACATCATTACAATACGTAAAACAACTTTTGGAATGCGAAAACAAAAATGACGTTTCAATATTAAATGAAGAATTAAAACAAATCAATGATATTTTAGAAAATTTTATCGAGCAAAATAAATGATATTTCTTGCATTATTTATTGTAAAGTTGTATCTTTGATATAAATAAAAGCCGAAAAAAACGGCCCGTATGTTTCTCAAAACTGTTTGTTAAGCTCAACACTTACAAATTTGGAGTAATGCTCATTTTCACGGAAAACAGGTCGCAATTTTGATTCTGAATCAAAATCCGGATTACCGGCAGTGAAAGTTTGAACTGAAAGGCAACTCCATCAGTGCTCTATCGGAGCTTTTTTTAAATATTTGGGAAAATACGGGCTTTTTTATTAAAATAAAACATAAAAACTTATGAACGAAATGGTTATAATAGCAGTAGTAATAGGAGCGGCATTCGGTTTCTTTGCCGGATATTTTTTGAAAATAAAAGCAATGCACAAGAAAGCCGCAGAAATTGTAAAAGAAGCGGAAAATGAAGCCGAAGTCATAAAAAAAGAAAAAATATTACAGGCAAAAGAAAAATTTCTTCAACTGAAAGAAAAACACGAAGAAGTTATAAACGAAAAAAACAGCCGGATAGCTGAAGCCGAAAATCGCTTAAAACAAAAAGAAAACAGTTTAAATCTAAGGAAAGAAGAATTCAAAAACAAACTGAAAGAATTTGAAATATCAAAACAAGAACTTAACGCAGTAAGAGAAAATCTGACAAAGCAGCTCGAAATAGTAGAAAACAAAAATTCCGAATTAGACAAACTTCTTAAACAACATATAGAAAAACTCGAAAACATTTCGGGCATATCAGCCGAAGACGCAAAAGCCGAACTTATAAAATCACTTAAAGCCGAAGCAAAAACCGAAGCTATGGCTCATATCAACGATATTATCGAAGAAGCAAAACTTACGGCAAACAAAGAAGCTAAAAAAATCGTGGTAAAAACAATACAACGCATAGGAACCGAAGCCGCTATCGAAAATGCAGTAACGGTTTTCCATATAGAAAGCGATGATATGAAAGGACGAATAATAGGACGCGAAGGACGCAATATTAGAGCTTTGGAAGCGGCAACAGGTATAGAAATAATTGTTGACGACACACCCGAATCAATAGTCCTGTCAAGTTTTGACCCGATAAGAAGAGAAGTTGCAAGACTTGCTTTGCACCAACTTGTTACCGACGGAAGAATACACCCCGCACGCATCGAAGAAGTTGTTGCCAGAACAAAAGAACAACTCGAAGAAGAAATACTCGAAACAGGTAAAAAAACAGCAATAGACTTAGGTATTCACGGCTTGCACAGAGAACTTCTGCGTTTAATAGGAAAAATGAAATACCGTTCATCATACGGGCAAAACTTATTGCAACACTCGCGAGAAGTAGCTAAACTTTCGGCTGTTATGGCTGCCGAACTCGGACTTAACGTAAAACTCGCAAAACGCGCCGGATTACTTCACGATATAGGCAAAGTGCCGGACGAAGAAATTGAAATCCCGCACGCTATATACGGTATGAAACTTGCCGAAAAATACAAAGAAAAACCCGAAGTGGTAAATGCCATAGGAGCACATCACGACGAAGTCGAAATGACAAGTCTTATATCACCGATAGTTCAAGTTTGTGATGCAATTTCCGGAGCAAGACCCGGCGCCAGACGCGAAGTTGCAGAATCATACATTAAACGAATAAAAAAACTCGAAAGCATAGCCGCAGAAGAAAGAGGCGTAGTTAAAACTTATGCCATACAAGCCGGCAGAGAACTCAGAGTTATTGTAGGAAGCGATAAAGTAACAGATAAAGACATAGAAGAATTATCTTTTAATATCGCAAAAAAAATTGAAGAAGAAATGACATATCCCGGGCAAGTAAAAATAACGGTAATCAGAGAAGTAAGAGCCGTAAATTACGCAAAATAAATTTTGAATATGAAAAATATTCAAATGGTTGACCTGAAAGGTCAATACCGGAAAATAAAAAAAGAAATTGACGATTCGATAACGGAAGTTATGGAATCGTCAGCTTTTATAAACGGTCCGGCCGTTAAAAAATTTCAGGCAAACTTAGAAAAATATCTCGGCGTAAAACACGTTATTCCTTGCGCAAACGGAACAGATGCTTTGCAAATAGCACTAATGTCTTTGAATTTAAAACCCGGAGATGAGGTCATAACTGTCGGCTTTACGTTTGTTGCAACCGTTGAAGTCGTTGCTTTGCTCGGCTTAAAACTTAAATTGGCAGATGTTAATCCCGGCACTTTTAATTTGGATACAAACCGGCTGGAACAGGCAATAACTGCCCATACAAAAGCAATAGTACCGGTTCACCTTTTCGGGCAAGCCGCAGATATGGAAAAAATAATGAAAATTGCCGATAAACACAATCTTTATGTTATCGAAGATAACGCACAGGCAATAGGTGCGGAATACACTTTCGATGACGGAACGGTTAAAAAACTCGGAACAATAGGAAATATCGGATGCACATCATTCTTCCCCTCAAAAAATCTCGGAGCATACGGCGACGGCGGCGCTTTATACACAAACGACGATAAACTTGCCGAAAAAATAAGACAAATAGCAAATCACGGCTCAAAAATAAAATATTTTCACGACGAAACAGGCGTAAATTCGAGATTAGATTCCTTGCAAGCCGCAATATTAAACGTCAAACTGAAATATCTTGACAATTACATAAAAGCAAGGCAAAAAGTTGCCGGATATTACGATAATGCTTTTAAAAACTGCGATAAAATTCAAATTCCCGAAAGAAACAAAAAATCAACACACGTTTTTCATCAATATACCGTAAAAGTAAAAGACATTGACCGTAACGGATTAAAAGATTATCTGAATAAAAATAAAATACCCGCAATGATTTATTATCCGCATCCGTTGCACCTGCAAAAAGCATACGAATATCTCGGATATAAAAAAGGCGATTTTCCGGTTACCGAAAAATTAACCGAAATTGTTTTATCTTTACCAATGCATACCGAACTTGACGAAGAACAATTAAAATACATAACCGAAAAAGTATTGGAATATGCCGGAAAACAATAAATATTTTGCCCACGAAACAGCCGTAATAGACGAAGGTTGCGAAATAGGAAAAGGAACAAAGATTTGGCACTTTTCACATATAATGCCCGGATGCAAAATAGGAGAGAAATGCAATATAGGGCAAAATGTAGTTGTTTCGCCGGATGTTATTCTCGGAAAAAACGTTAAAGTACAGAATAATGTTTCCATCTATACCGGAGTAATTTGCGAAGACGACGTATTTCTCGGTCCTTCAATGGTTTTTACCAATGTAACAAACCCCCGAAGCGCAGTAAACCGCAGAGGACAATACGAAACCACGACAGTAAAAAAAGGTGCTACCGTAGGAGCTAACGCAACAATAGTATGCGGACACAACATAGGCAAATTTGCCTTTATAGGTGCCGGTGCGGTTGTAACCGAAGACGTTAAAGATTATGCCCTTGTAGTAGGAAACCCCGCAAAACAAATCGGCTGGATGAGCGAATACGGACACCGGCTTAATTTCGACAAAAACGGAATTGCCGTTTGTCCGGAAAGTAACGAAAAATACAAACTCGAAAACAATAAAGTTATCAAATTAATCGATAACTGATAACTTATATTTTGTAAATAAAATAAAAACATTAAAATTCTTTGTTATTTGTTTCATGAAAAATTTTGCACTTATAGGAGCTGCCGGATATATAGCCGTAAGACACATGAAAGCGATAAAAGAAACCGGAAATAATCTTGTTGCCGCACTCGATAAATTCGACAGTGTAGGCATTATGGACAGCTATTTCCCCGAAGCCGATTTCTTTACCGAATTTGAACGTTTCGACAGGCATATAGATAAACTTCGACATAACGAAAACAAACAAATAGATTACGTAAGTATTTGCACACCGAATTATTTGCACGATTCTCATATTCGCTTTGCTTTAAAACAACAAGCTGATGCAATATGCGAAAAACCTCTCGTTCTTAACCCTTGGAATATTGACGCACTTGCGGAAGTTGAAAAAGAAACGGGGCAAAAAATCAATAATATACTGCAATTGCGCCTGCATCCGGATATTATAAAACTGAAAAAAGAAACTGAAAATGCACCGGAAGATAAAATCTGGGATATAGATTTGACATATCTGACTTCGCGAGGCAAATGGTATTTCTTCAGTTGGAAAGGAGATATACAAAAATCAGGAGGTATTGCAACAAATATAGGGGTTCATTTTTTTGACATCCTTACATGGATTTTCGGAGAAATTAAAGAAAGTACCGTTCATGTTTCCGACAAAGCATCGGCAGCAGGATTCTTATCGCTCGAAAAAGCAAACGTAAGATGGTTCTTGAGCGTAGATTATAACAATATTCCCGATAAAATTAAAAAAAACGGGCAAAGAACATACCGTTCGATAACAGTTGACGGAAAAGAAACAGAACTCAACGAAGGATTTTCCGATTTGCATACGCTCAGTTACAAAGAAATATTAAAAGGAAACGGTTTCGGTCTTAAAGACGTTAAACCTGTAATAAAAACACTTTACCGAATAAGAAATGCCGAGCCCGTTGGGCTTAAAGGCGATTATCATCCTTTGTTAAAAAATAAATATTGAACATAAAATAATACTAAAATGTATAACAAACTTATCAGAGATAAAGCGACAATATCCGTAATAGGATTGGGATATGTAGGACTACCCATTGCTTTGGAATTTGCAAAAGTCATTAAAGTAATAGGTTTTGACATTAACGACGAAAGGGTTGAAATGATGAAAAAAAACATCGACCCGAGCAAAGAACTCTCCGCCGAAGATTTCGAAGGAACGAACATAGAATTTACTTCAAATCCCGAAGACATCAAAAAAGCCGATTTTCACATAGTAGCGGTACCTACACCCATAAACGAACACAACGAACCCGATTTAAAACCGTTACTGTCGGCATGCAAAATTGTCGGTAAGAACATTAAAAAAGGCGATTACGTGGTATTTGAATCAACGGTTTATCCCGGTTGTACCGAAGAAGATTGTGTGCCGGTTCTCGAAAAAGAATCAGGGCTTAAATATTGCGAAGATTTTAAAGTAGGTTACTCTCCCGAGCGAATAAACCCCGGCGATAAAGTCCATACGCTTACGAATATAACCAAAATTGTTTCCGGATGCGACGAAGAAGCCCTTGATAACATTGCAAAAACATACGAAATAATTTTAAAAAACGGTACCCACAGAGCAAGTTCCATTAAAGTTGCCGAAGCCGCAAAAATTATTGAAAATACTCAGCGCGATGTAAATATTGCTTTAATGAACGAACTTTCGATTATATTCAACAGAATGGGAATTAACACTTACGAAGTTTTGGCCGCCGCGGGAACAAAATGGAATTTTCTTAAATTTACGCCCGGCTTGGTAGGAGGGCACTGCATAGGAGTAGATCCTTATTATTTGGTACACAAAGCCAAAGAACTCGGCTATCATCCTCATATAATAAATTCAGGAAGATTCGTAAACGACTCAATGGGCGGATATGTGGCAAAACAAACCGTAAAAATGATCGCAGCATCGGATAAATACATAAAAGGTGCAAAAGTTCTGATAATGGGAATAACTTTTAAAGAAAACGTAAGCGATATCAGAAACACAAAGGTTGTAACAATAGTAAAAGAATTGGAGTCGTATAAAGTAAATACGGATGTTACCGACCCGCTTGCATCTCCGGAAGAAGTTAAAAACGAATACGGAATTGAACTTACTGATAAAATTGCCGATAATTACGATGCAATTATCGTAGCCGTAAATCATAA
>JAADDR010000158.1 GCA_013153865.1 Chlorobiota bacterium
TTGTAATATCGTTTGTTTTTATAAGCTACCGCCCATTTAATACCGGATATCGAGTTTGTTAAAAAGATCTCTTCGGCATTTAATAAATCGTTTTCCGTTAAAGTTTTTTCTTTTACGGAAATATTTTCTCTTTCGGCTGTTTTTATTATTTCGTTTCGTATTATTCCGTTGATACACCCGCTGTTTAATCCGGGGGTTATTAATGTTTTGTTTATTACGGCAAAAATATTTGAAGATACGGATTCGGCTATTTCGTTTTTTTCGTTTAGGATTATACAATCATCGAAATTATTTTGTTTTGTGTAAATACCGGCAAGCACATAAATTAAAGAATTTGCCGTTTTAAACGGAGAAAAAACATTTATCGGTTTTTTTATTTCCGTATAAATACCTAAATGCAGTCCGGTTTTATTTAAAATAAAATATTCGTTTTCAAGTTTTGATGCGCTTATAAAATAATTTACATTGTCTGTTTTCGGAGAATACAGACCGCCGGATTTTCTGAAAACGTTTATGCGGATTCTTGCCGCTTTAAAAATTTTGTTTCGGTTAAGAAGCCCGGATATTTCTTCTTTTAATTTTTCTTTAAAAAAAGTAAATTTATCCGGAATGTTGTAATTAAGAATTGACATGCCGGCTGTCAAGCGGTTTATGTGTTCGTTAAAAAAAAGAATGTTTCCGTTTACGGCTTTTATTGTTTCGAAAATAGTATCTCCGTATAAAAAAGCTCGATTTTCGGGGTCAAAAATCATTTCGCTTTCCGCAACGTATGCACCGTTGAGTATAAAATATTTTTTGTTCGGCATAATTTTCAGGCGTAAATATACGGGAATTTTAAAAAAACGAAAATTTATATAAAAGTACCCCCGACAGGAATCGAACCTGTATCTACAGTTTAGGAAACTATTGTTCTATCCGTTGAACTACGGGGGCTGTTAAATTATTTTGCAAAAATAGAAAAAGATTACGGCTTGTCAAACAGAGGGTTAAATTTTTTCGACTTTAATAATTTTTACCGGACATATTTCGGCAGCTTCCGTATTTGCGTAAAATTCATCATCGCTTGCAATTACCGTAAAAAATCCTTTTTTCCCCGAAGCCCCGTTTAAATTACTTTTTCCGTCCGATTCGTCCATTGTCCAACGCGAAGGAGCAACTTCGACACAATAATTACAACCTATGCATTTAGCCCTGTGATGCGTAATTCTTATCATAATTTCGTTTAAGCCGGCAAATTTTGTTAATTTTGGTCAATATTTCAAAAATAAAGCACATAATTCTGCAAGTTTATGTAGATTAAATCATGAAAAAAAATTATTACAGGTTTATATTTTCGATTATTTATTTAATCTCGTCGTGCGCTCAAACCGGAACTCTTACCGGAGGCGAAAAAGATACGGAACCTCCGGAAATAGTTAAAAGTATTCCGCCGAATAAAGGTGTTAATTTTTCGGGCGACGAGATAGCAATTACTTTCGACGAATTTTTTGTTACGGATAATTTAAGCACTGTATTTTTATCGTCGCCTCCGCTTATGCAAAAGCCGGATTTTAAAATAAGAAAAAAAACACTGTTGATAAAATTAAACGAACCGCTTAAAGATACCGTTACATATACGTTTTTGTTCGGCGATGCCGTAAAAGATTTCCACGAAGGCAATAAAATTAGCGATTTTAAATTTATATTTTCTACCGGAAACAAATTGGATACCATGGAAGTTTCCGGAAAAGTTGTTGACGCAAAAACACATAATCCCTCGGAAGGCATGTTTGTAATGCTGTATCTTAACCGGAATGATTCTGTTCCGGTAAAAGAAAAACCTGATTATATTGCAAAAACCGATACTGCCGGATTATTTAAATTTGATTTTATAAAAAAAGGAAAATATAAAATATTTGCACTGAAAGACAATGATTTTAATTTAAAATTTAATCTTCCCGAAGAAAAAATAGCATTTATCGACAGTTTTATTGTTCCCGAAGTAGAAACGAAAGCACAAACGGATACGTTAAAAGCCGGCACGGTTTTGCACGATAATCTCGATGATGCCGAAGGCGATACATTGACCCGGGATACTGTTATAGTTACAAACAGATATATATATTTACCCGAAAATATTTTGCTTTTTTCTTTTAAAGAAGACAATAAAAAACAATATATTCTAAATTCAAAACGTGAAAAAGAAGGTAAGTGCGTATTTGAATTTGCAAAAAATGCCGACAGTGTTAAAATATCGGGTTTAGGTTTTGACCTTAACGATAAAAATTCGTTTGTCGAAAAACAAGATACCGGAAAAACAGTGATAATATGGCTTAAAGACAAAAATTTATTCACGAGAGATACTCTCAATTTTACGGCAGTTTATTTTAATAAAGATTCTCCGGGCAAGCCGGTTAAAGAATGCGATACATTAAATTTTGATTTTGACCGCAAAGCGGATACCCTTAAAAAATATATCGATTTGCCCGATGTCAATACGGCGATGGATTCTTTTGCCTGTTTTGTTTTTGAAACCGAAACTCCGATACTTAATATCGATACCGCAAAGATACATCTTTTTGAACTCAAAGACACTTTAACGGAAGATACTCGCAAGCAAGAATTGTTGGAATATTACAGACCGTCTCCCGATACTTTGATTTTTGCTTTGCGAAGACCGTTTGTAAACGATTTTTACGTCAGCTTGCAAGAAAAAGATTCCGTTACGGATTTTTGTAAAAAAATATATTCCGAAACCGATACTTTATTGACATGTGTCATAAACAATCCGGATATTTACCGGAAAGACACTTTAAAACTGATTCTTAATTACGACAATAAATTTTTCAGAAATCAAATACAGCATTTTAAAGATACTTTAACGCTGACCCTTCTTAAGCAGTCGCTGATTTCTTTTAATCGTCCGGCACCGGATACTTTAGTTTTTGAATTTAAAAAACCGTTTTCAGCCGAAACCTTTGCGGAACTTGTCGAAAACAATCCGGAAATTCCCTGGTATAAAAAAATTCCGGGAGAAAATAAAAAACGATTAATTCTAAAAATCACGAACAAACAATTAGCGGAAGAAGACACTTTAATGCTGAAAATAAGAACTCTTGATTACGATAATACGAACGGAGATAAAATATATTTTGAATATATTAAAAATATCGTGTTCAAACACAAAAGGCAAAGACTGAAAAAAGCCGAAAGAACAAAAAAAGAAATGTTTATTTTGATATTTAATAAACCGTTGACTGAACCGCCCGAAATTAGAGATATAAGATTTAACAAAAAAGATGCTTTTGAAATACATGAAAATAATACAAAAGACACACTCTCTTGTATAATAAAAGATAAAAATATTATCGATAACGACACTTTAAAAATTTCTGTTTTTTACAAAGAATATTATAAAAATAAAATTACGGAACATAAAGACACGCTGGATTTGATATATAAAAAAATACGAAGAAAACACCGCCGCAGAACCGTAAAAACCCCTTCAGACAGCAAAAACACACAGGTATCGGGTAATTCGGAACAAGATACCGGCAAAACAAAACAAACCGTAAATCTTGAAATACCGGTTTCTTTTAAAGTATTCGGAGATTCGGTTAACGAAAGAAAAATTAACATAAAAAGTTCTTTTAAAGGCGGAACTTCTTATATATTAAAACTTGACTCTCTCGCACTCGAAGATTATTACGGAAATTATTCACAAAACAAAGAATACAAAATAGAAGTAAGATCCGAAGAAGATTACGGAAACATCATATTATCGCTCTCGGGCGTTAAGCATTTTGCATCCGAAAACTTTTACGGCAAACAAGATACATTGTCGGTTGATTCCGCCGAATATTCGGTTTTGGAAAAAGGACAAATTATTATGAATTTATACGACGAAAACAAAAATTTAATAAAAAAAGATTTAATAAAAAAAGATACAACATTAACATACGAAAACATGGTTTCCGGAAACTATACATTAGAATTTATTTTTGACGAAAACGAAAACAAAAAATACGATACCGGAAATTATTTCAAACACCGTCAACCCGAACGCATTATTTACTTCCCCGATAATATTATAATTAAACCGGGTTGGGATAATGCCGTTGACATCAAATTTAAAGAACTAAATAAAATATAATGGCACATAAAAAGAAAAACAAAAAGAAACTACCTGCATATAACAAAAAAACACTCCAAAAACTCGTGTTGGATATTTTCAGGAAAAGACCCGCACAATACCTTAATTATAAACAAGTTGCAAAAAAACTCGGAATTACGGACTTACGAACCAAGCAACTTCTTAACGAAGTTTTAAACACTTTATGCAAAGAGGGTAAATTAAGCGAAGAACAAAGAGGCAAATATAAATTCGCACCCACAAAATCCGTCGTAACCGGAAGAGTTTCGCTTATGGCATCCGGCTCGGCATTCGTTATTTCCGACGATACCGAAGAAGATATTTACATTCCGAGAAAATACATGAACAGAGCTTTAAACGGAGATATCGTAAAAGTAAGAATTTGGGCAAGACGAAAAAAACGAAGTCCCGAAGGCGAAATAACGGAAATAATTAAACGCAATAAAACGCGGTTTGTGGGAATCGTAAGCATAACAAACGATAACATCGCTTTTTTAATAGTAACGGAAAGAAATATGCCTTATGATATTTTTATTCCCTCAAAAAATCTGAACGGCGCCGAACACGGCAAAAAAGCCGTTGCCGAAATTACTCGATGGGACGAACATCAAAAAAATCCTACCGGAAAAATTATCGACGTTTTGGGCGACGAAGGCGATAACGATACCGAAATGCACGCAATCCTCGCCGAATTTAACCTTCCGTATAAATATCCCGAAAATTTAAGCAAACTTGCCGAAAAAATACCGGATAAAATTTCGGAAGAAGAAATCAAAAAACGTAAAGATTTCAGAAAAATAAAGACATTTACGATAGACCCGGCAGATGCCAAAGATTTTGACGACGCCTTATCTTTCAGGAAACTGAAAAACGGAAATATTGAAGTAGGCGTGCATATTGCCGACGTAACCCACTACGTAAAAGAAGGAGACCCCATAGATAAAGAAGGTTACGAAAGAGCAACTTCGGTTTATCTTGTTGACCGCACAATTCCCATGTTACCCGAAAAACTTTCAAACGAAATATGTTCGTTAAGACCCGACGAAGACAAATTAACTTATTCGGCGATTTTTGAACTCGACAGTGAGGCGAATATAAAAAAACAATGGTTCGGACGAACGGTTATAAACTCCGACCGAAGATTTAATTATGCCGAAGCTCAGGAAATTATAGAATCCGGAAAAGGCGATATGGCAAACGAAATTACGGAACTTAATAAACTTGCCCGAAAATTACGTGAAAGACGTTTTAAAAACGGTTCGGTTTCGTTCGAAAGAATAGAAGTAAAATTTAAACTCGACGAAAACGGTAAACCTTTGGGGGTTTATTTTAAAGAAGCAAAAGATTCTAATCACCTGATAGAAGAATTTATGCTTTTGGCAAACAGAAAAGTTGCGGAATTTGTCGGAAAAACTCTTCACAAACCTTTTGTTTATCGTGTTCACGACGAACCGGACATAGAAAAATTACATTCTTTTGCAAACTTCATAAAACAATTCGGATACGATTTTTCGTTTAAAGACGAAACGGAAATCTCTTTTTCTTTAAACAAACTTCTCGAAGACGTTAAAGGTAAAACAGAACAAAACATGATTGAGCAACTTGCCGTAAAATCAATGGCTAAAGCCGAATATTCCGCCGATAACATCGGTCATTACGGGCTTGCATTCAGTCATTATACTCACTTTACATCTCCCATAAGACGATATCCGGATATGATGGTGCACAGATTACTTACACGGTATTTAAATCACGGTAAACCGGCAATGACCAACGAACTTAACGAAAAATGCAAGCATGCGTCGGACAGAGAACGCCTTGCTGTAATGGCAGAACGTGCATCCGTTAAATACAAACAGGCGGAATTTATGCAGGATAAACTCGGATATGTTTACGATGCCGTTATTACCGGAGTAACGGAAAGAGGACTGTATGTGGAAATTAAAGAAAATGCGGTGGAAGGAATGATTGCCGTCAGAGATTTGGATGATGATTTTTATGTATTCGACGAATCCGACTATTGCATTATCGGAGAACGAAGCAAAAAGAAATTTCAACTCGGTGACGACATAAAAGTGCAACTTGTTAAAGTTAACATGCAAAGCAGAACTTTGGAGTTTGTGCCGGCTGACGATTTCGGATTTTAAAAAAAGAAAAATGCCGGAAAATGTTTTTCAATAATATTCCGGCAACTTTTTAATGTATGAAATTAATTTTTTGTTTTTACATATAATCCGTTACGATTTTAAGACCTTTATCTTCAAGCTCTTTCATAACGCTTTTTATTAACGCTACTTTTTTCTTGTGCGGCAAAAAAGCTGATTTAAAACCGTTTATAATAAGATATTTTAATTCTTTTGCATTAAATCCGAACTCTTTAACGGCAAGCCAATATTCGTCGGTCAGCGTAGTTCCGGAAATAAGACGGTTGTCGGTATTAAGTGTTACTCGTATTCCGTAATTAAAATAGAATTTAACCGGATGACTTTGTAAATCTTTTACTGCTTTTGTCTGAACGTTTGATGTAATACACATTTCCAAAGGAATACGGTGATCGTTAATGTAATTCAGCAAATCACCGTCTTCTCTGAGGCGTGTTCCGTGTCCTATTCTGTTAGCGCTTATGTAGTGTATGGCTTGGTGAATGGATTCCGGTCCGTATGCTTCGCCGGCATGAACGGTTGTATTAATGTTATTGTTTACTATTAAATAAAATGCTTCTTTGTGATCTTTTGCCGGAAAATTTTCTTCTGCACCGGCAAGGTCAAAACCGACTACTCCCGCATTTTTGTATGCAACGGCTAATTCCGCCAGAGTTAAAGATTTATCCGGCGAGAAATGTCTTAATCCGCAAATAATAATTCCGATAATTATGTCAAGATTTTTTTCGGCTTCTTCTTTACCTTTTATTACCGCATCTATAACATCCGTAAGATTTAAACCGTCTTTTGTATGCAGCAACGGCGAAAATCTTATTTCTATATATCTTACGTTTTCGTTTGCGGCATCTTCGGCAAGTTCGTATGTGGCTCTGGTCAGAGCTTCTTGTGTTTGCAATACCGATGTTGTAATGTCAAAAGCTCTGAGGTAATCGACCAAACTTTCGCACCACGGTCCGGCAATCAGAAGATGCTTTAGTTTTTCGGGATCCGTTTCCGGAAGTTTTACGCCTTGTTTTTTTGCAAGGTCTATAATTGTTTCTACTCTCATAGAGCCGTCGAGGTGGCAATGCAGTTCGGCTTTGGGTAAACTGTGTATAAATTCTTTTGTCAGCTTTTTCATATTGTTGATATTTTTTGTTCTCGAGGAGTTATAAAAATTTCTCACAAGCTGCTCTTAACAACCTGTGAGAAATTGCATTTGCGAATGCAAAGATAAAAAAAAACTTATAAACGCTGCTTTGATGTCTTAAAATATTTTTTTTGAATCAACGGGTAAAAACATATTCGTTATCCGAAGAAAAACCCGCATTAAAGTTATATTGTTCGTAATCAAATGTTTGCAAATCTTCGGGCTTTGTTATTTTGTTTTTTATTATAAAGTTACACATTAAGCCCCTTGCTCTTTTTGCATGTATGGCAATAACTTTATATTCTCCGTTTTTTTCTTGCTTAAATGTTATTTTTAAAATTTTTCCGTTTATGTTTTCGGGTTTTATTAATTTATAATATTCGTTCGATGCCAGATTTACGATAACTTTATTTTTTAGAGCCGATAAATCTTCGTTGAGTTTTTTCGTTATTTTATTACCCCAAAAATCATAAAGATTTTTACTGCCGTTTATTTTTAATTTTGTTCCGGCTTCGAGACGATAGGGCATAATTTTGTCCGCCGGTCTTAAAATTCCGTATAATCCGGAAAGTATTCTTAAATGTTTTTGTGCGAACAAAATATCCTGTTCGGAAAAATCATCGGCATTCATACTTCTGTAAACATCTCCGTTGAACATAAAAAGTGCGGCTCCGGCATTGTTTTCGTCGAAAGGATAATTCCACTCGAGGTATCGTTTAAAGTTTAACTCGGCAAGTTTAGGGCTTATGTTCATTAATTCGGAAATATCTTCGGGAGTAAATTTGCGAAGTTCCGATATTAATTTTTTGCTTTCTTCCGGAAACGGAATTTCCGATAATTTAAAACTTGTTTTTTTTGATTTACCGAGCTTTTTGGCGGGAGATATTATTGCAAGCATGATAATTTAATCTTTTAAAACACAAAGATATAAAAAATCAATGTTTCTCGCTTTTAAAAAAGTTGTTTTTAATGTATTCTATTTCTTTTCTAACAGCTTTTTCTATGTTTGAAACAGTAACCGGTTCTCCTTTCATCTCAAGTTTTTGTGATACAGTAACGGCTTTAGGAACGGCAATCCAAAGTATTATGTAAAGTAAAGGACCGAACCCGCCTATAACAAATGCTGCAATAAAAAGCAGTCTTATAATAACCGGATCTGTACCGAAATAACTTCCCAGCCCGGCACATATTCCGGCAATTACTTTATTTTCTTCGTCCCGGTATAATCTTTTTTGTTTTCGCTTTGTTTCGTTTTTCTGTCCGGCAGCAGTCTTGGTTTCTTCGTTTTGTGTTTCATTGTCAAAATCTTCCGGATTACCCATTATTTTAATAATATTTTCAACTTCCGCCGTTGTAATTATCCCGTTGTTTCCGGTTGCTTCTTCAAATAATTCCGCAACACGCAATTCAATGTCTTTAAGAATTTCTTCCCCGTCTTTTTCGGCTTCGTATTTTTTTTCTATACGGGTAAGCCAATCGTTTAATACCCGGTAAGCATCTTCGTCTGTATTAAAAATGCGACTGCCGATATGAATGCTGATTGCTTTTTTCATTTTTGTTTGTTTGATTTTCTTATTTTGTTTACTGATTCGGTTAAATGATTCCAAGACTTATCCAGCTCTTCCAAAGCGGAATATCCTTTTTCCGTAAGGCGATAATATTTTCGAGGCGGTCCTTGATTCGATTCTTCCCACCTGTAACTTAAAAGACCGGCATTTTTTTGCCTTGTAAGTAAAGGGTATAATGTTCCTTCCACTACAATCAGCTCGGCATTTTTCAGTTCTTTTATTATATCCGATACGTATGCGTCTCCTTTTGCCAGCAGAGATAATGTGCAATATTCCAAAACTCCTTTGCGCATTTGTGCTTTTACGTTTTCTGTTTTCATAACGAAACTGTTTTTCCGGGTTTTGTTTGTTCTGTTTCCGGCGGAATAATAATCCAGAGTAAAATATAAACCGGTATAAAATATCCTTTAAATAATGCGGCAAGAAGAAATAAAATACGAATAATAACAGGGTCTGTATTTAATTTGTCCGCAATACCCGAACATACTCCGCCGAGTATTTTATCGGACAATTTTCTGTAAAGCCCTTTCCTTGTATTTGTTAGTTTTTCTTTTTTTCGGAACTTTTCGTTTTCGTAAAATTTTTCTTTATATTTTATTTTACGATTTTCTTTCATTGTTCTTATAACTTCTTCTATAACAGGTATGTCTGCAATTTGCTGTTTGCGTTGTTCCAACTCCATGTCTATAAGAATTGATGTTTGAATTTCGGAATCGTAGTAAGAAGATGAAGAACTTGTTTTTTTTATATGATTTAAAAAATCAAAAAGAAGCAAATAGGCATCTTCGGTTATCTTATATGCTTTTTCGTTTAAAATAATACTTTTTATTTGTTTCATTTAATTGTTTTAAGAAGGTTTGTTTTGCAAAGATATGTAAAATTTTTAGAACTATGCATAACAAAGTAGTGTTTTTTTCGGGTTTTATTATTTTTTATCTTTGCGAAATGATGAAAATCGAACTTTCTTTATCAAAAATGAAAACGGAAAAAAAGAATCCGGTAGAATATCGCCTTGTATATGACGATAAGGAGATTCTTATGAATGATTTAACGGGTAAAAAGATTTTTTTTAAATGGACGGGGCAAATAAATTGTATTAAATGCGGAAATAAAACAAAAAAATCTTTTGCGCAAGGATATTGTTATCCTTGTTTTATTTCTGCCCCGGAAACGGCTCCGTGTATTTTGCGTCCCGAATTGTGTGAAGCGCACCTCGGTATTGCCCGCGATTTAGAATGGTCGAAAAAAAATTGCCTGACAACTCATTATGTTTATCTTGCTTTATCAAGCGGATTAAAAGTCGGTGTAACCCGGGCTTCGCAAATTCCTGCACGATGGATGGACCAAGGTGCCGCAAAAGCCGTTAAATTTGCAGAAACCCCCGACAGACATATTGCGGGATTAATAGAATTAAATCTAAAAAAATATATGTCCGACAAAACAAGTTGGCAAAAAATGTTAAAAAATGATGTTAATCTCGATATAGACTTGAATGTTGAGAAAGAAAAAGCAAAAAAAATCCTGAAAAGTGATTTTTTGCAATACTTTACCGACGATAATGAAATTTATGAATTTAACTATCCGGTAATTACTTATCCCGAGAAAATAAAAAGTATTAATTTGGAAAAAACACCCGAATTTTCCGGAGTTTTAATCGGAATAAAGGGTCAATATTTAATATTTGAAGACGGAAAAGTTATTAATATAAGAAAATACGGAGGATACAAAGTTATTATCGGTTATTAGAGTCACTCATCTTTATATTTGCCGGCAAAAGGACTGAACCTGTTAAACCAGATTTTCCACAAAATAAAAATAACGCCCCAGGCAACTATCTTAAAAACAAGATAATGATTAATATCACTGTATTCCGGACAACAATATGCGGTAATTGCCAATCCGGAAATACGCAAAACATTTACAAAGATAATTATAATTAATCCGGCGGGAATATACCATAGTTTATGAATTATTTTTCCCGGAAAAACCGCTATTAATGCGGCATATGCAAGCATTACGTTTCGCCCCATGCAACCCCTGTCCATATATATGCCGTGAGCTTTAAACCCGTCAACTATTTTTATGGTTTTTCCGTAAACAGTAACTTCAAATCCGAATAATTCGGTAAATTTTTGCGCAAAAAACAACAAAAATCCGGCAAATTTGTTTAATATATTAACATAAATTTTGTCTATATATTCGTTTTCTCTTAAAAAATGATAAAATAAATATATTAAAACAAACAATACGGCTCCGCGTATTAAAAAATCAAGCCAATATTTTGATGTGTTTTTTTTCAAGATTTTAATACAGAATCCTATAAACAAAAATAAAAAAGCCGAATTTCAAAAAAATCGCTTTAAATTTGAGCGCTAAAAATAAAAATAAAAAAAATAAAAAATGAGAAAATACAAATGTATTATTGCCGGGTTGATGATTTTTGTAATTATCACGGGTAATGCACAAACTTTTAAAACATTTTACGGAGAAAATAAAAAGAAAATAAGCGAAGGCATTCTTAAAGACGGAAAAGAAGAAGGTTTATGGAAATTTTGGAATAAAGACGGGAAACTTATAAGAGAAGTTGAATATCACAAAGGTATTCCGCAGGGAAGGGTTACGTATTTTTACGAAAACGGTAAAAAATTAAATGAAGGATATGTCGAAAACGGCAAAAAAACAGGCAATTACAAAGAATGGTTTCAAGACGGAACATTAAAAAAAGAAGGAAAATATGAAAACGGCGAAAAAAACGGAGTTTGGAAATCATATTACATTAACGGAAAATTAAAATCCGAAAAAAAATACATAAACGGAAAAGAATATTTACAATTATACATTTCGGCAAAAGGCGATACCCTCGTAAAAAACGGCAACGGAAAATTTCTGTCGAAATATCCCGACGGAACAATTAAAGCCGAAGGCAAATACACTAACGGACAAAAAGACTCTTTATGGGTTACTTATTATTCAAACGGAAACATTAAATCAAAAGGCAAATATAAAAACGGAATAAAAACCGGAAATTGGGTTTCGTATTACAAAACCGGAAATATTAAAAGCGATTTAAACTACGAAAACGGATTAAACAGAATATATTACGAAAACGGTATAATATCTTTAAGCGGAAATCTTAAAAACGGTAAAAAAGACGGAATATGGATTTCGAAATATAAAAACGGCAAAATTAAAAAAGAAGGAAAATACATAAACGGCAAAAAAGAAGGATTACATAAAACATATTTTAAAAACGGAAACATAAAAGCCGAAATAAACTTTAAAGAAGACAAAAAAAACGGTTCGGCAAAATGGTTCCGTAAAAACGGACACCCGGATATTTTCGGGAACTTTAAAAACGATACACAGGAAGGAATCTGGACTTATTGGCAAACAAACAAAATTAACGGCGACTCTGTTACGATTAAAGGAAACGAAGGTCCTTATAAAAACGGTAAAATGAACGGAATCTGGACTTATTGGTATCCGGACGGTTCTGTTTGGAAAAAAGGACTTTTTAAAAACGATAAAAAAGAAGGCGAATGGATTGTTTACTACGAAAACGGTCAAATATATTATAAAGGACTTTTTAAAAACGGTAAAGAACAAGGATATTGGAAATCATATTACGAAGACGGAAAAAAGAAAATGTCCGGATTTTTTAAAGATGCCGCACTCGACAGTATCTGGACATCTTGGTATCCCGGAGGAAACAAAGAATACGAAATACATTATAAAAACGGATTAAAACACGGAGATGCCTTTTATTTTAACTCTTCGGGAATTAAAACTTTACGCGAAACATACACAAACGGTACCCTTAACGGAAAATACGAAGTATATTACAGAGACGGAAGCATTAAAACCGAAGGATATTACCTCAACGGAACCAAAAACGGTAAATGGAAAGAATTTACACCCGCCGGACTAAAATTAAGAGAAGAAAACTATATCAGAGACAAACGAAACGGAAAATCAAAACAATGGTATGAAAACGGAAAACTAAAAAAAGAAGCCGAATATAAAAACGGAATGCTGAACGGAACACTTTCACAATACGATAAAAACGGAAAATTAACATTCAAAGCAAAATATCAAAACAACAACATCATAAAAATCATTAAACAAAGAGAATAACATCTTATTTTCTTACACAATGTAATTCAGCTTATTATGATATTTTTACAACAATTCGCCTTTCTTTAAAACCGCATTGCCGAAACCGTAATTTTGTATATAACTAAAATATCATAATTTTGAGATTTAAAAAAAGACTAATATTACCGGATGAAAAAAATATTTGAACTTATTGATGCGGCATGGGAAAACCGGGAACTTCTCAAAAACGAAGAAACAAAAAAAGCAGTCTTCGAAGCAATAGACCTCATAGACAAAGGAAAACTGAGAGTTGCGGCTCCGGTAAACGGCATTTGGGAAATTAACCACACCGCAAAAAAAGCCGTAATACTGTATTTCCCGCTCAGAAACATGAAATCCCTATATGCCGGAGATTTAGAATTTTACGATAAAATACCCCTGAAAAAAGGTTTCGAAAAACTCGGAATAAGAGTCGTTCCGCATGCCGTTGCCAGATACGGAGCATACATATCGCCCGGAGTAATTATGATGCCCTCTTACATAAACATAGGAGCATACGTAGATGAAGGAACAATGGTCGATACATGGGCAACCGTAGGATCTTG
Organism: Chlorobiota bacterium; assembly: GCA_013153865.1. Taxonomy (GTDB): domain Bacteria; phylum Bacteroidota; class Bacteroidia; order Bacteroidales; family JAADGE01; genus JAADGE01. The sequence goes on from JAADDR010000158.1 coordinate 13,692, forward strand.
CGCACAAATAGGAAAAAGAGTACACCTGAGCGGAGGAGTAGGAATAGGAGGCGTGTTGGAACCGCTTCAGGCAGCACCGGTAATTATTGAAGACGATTGCTTTATCGGCTCAAGAAGCATAATAGTCGAAGGAGTCAGAGTTATGAAAGAAGCAGTAATAGGCGCGGGAGTTTCAATTACTAAATCAACCAAAATAATCGATGTTACAAGCGTGGAACCTACCGAATACAAAGGCGTTATTCCGGCACGTTCGGTTGTTATACCCGGAACGGTTACAAAAAAATTTCCCGCCGGAGACTTTCAAGTTCCGGCAGCATTAATTATCGGAAAAAGAAAAGCTTCCACAGACCTAAAAACATCTCTTAACGACGCACTCAGAGAATTTAACGTTACCGTATAACCAAAAACGGCTTAATTGTTGAATCCAAACAATAAAAAACTTAAAAAATGAAAATAGGATTTGATGCCAAAAGAGCATTCTATAACAGCGGAGGATTAGGCAATTACAGTCGAAATACAATCCTTTCCGTTTCAAAATACTATCCTAAAAATTCATACACCCTGTTTACGCCCTCAACCGAAAACTCAATCGACTTTAAAGTTCCCGAAAACATAAAAACGGAAGTCCCGAACGGATTCCTCGGAAAAACTTTTAAATCATACTGGCGAACGGTTCGTATTACAAAAAAAATAAAAGAATATAAATTAGATGTTTTTCACGGCTTAAGCGGAGAACTCCCCTATAAAGCACATCAAAAAACAAACGCTAAACTTATTGTTACCGTTCACGACCTCATATTTTTACGATACCCGGAACTTTACGCTGCCGTTGACAGAAAAATTTATCTGCAAAAAACAAAATACGCATGCGAAACGGCTGACACCGTTATCGCCGTAAGCGAACAAACAAAAACCGATATCATAAACTTCCTCGACATACCCGACAATAAAATAGAAGTCGTATATCAAGGATGCGACCCGGTTTTCTACAACGATGCCGAAACGGGCAAAAAAATAGAAACCGCACAAAAATACAAACTCCCGCATAAATATATTTTAAACGTCGGAACTGTCGAAAAAAGAAAAAACACGCTTTCAATCCTAAAAGCTTTAAAACACGGAAAAATAGATGTCGAATTTGTTATAGTAGGAAAAAAAACCGATTACCAAAACCAACTTCTGAAATTCGCCGAAGACAACGGCATGACCGAACAAATTACCATACTCAACAACGTCCCGACCGAAGACTTACCCGCAATTTACAGACAAGCGGAATTATTTGTTTACCCGTCATATTTCGAAGGTTTCGGAATACCCTTAATAGAAGCACTGTATTCAAAAATACCCGTAATAACCACAAAAGGCGGAGTATTCAGCGAAACCGGAGGCTTATCGTCAATTTACGTCGAACCGGATAATATCGAAAACTTGGCGGAAGCAATCAAAAAAGTTCTAAATAACTCCGAATTAAGAGAAAAAATGATTAACGAAGGATACGAATTTGTACAAAAATTTAACGAAGAAAAAATTGCATCAAATTTGATGAACGTATATTTAAAATGAACGAAGATATAAACAAAGCGGTTCAAATTCTGCAAAAAGGCGGTATTATATTGTATCCTGCGGATACAATATGGGGATTGGGATGCGATGCCGTAAACGAAAACGCCGTGGCAAGACTTTTCGAAATAAAAAAACGGCAAAAAGAAAAAAGCATGCTCATACTCCTTAATAATCCCTCTTTAATATACTCATACGTCGAAAAAATACCCGATACGGCTTTAGACATAATCGAAATTTCTCAAAAACCGATTACGATTATATATCCCGGAGCAAAAAACCTTGCCCCCGGACTTATTGCCGAAGACGGAAGTATTGGAATCAGAATTACGCAAGAAGAATTTACATACAAACTGTTGCAAAAATTCAAAAAACCTTTAGTTTCAACATCCGCTAATATCGCAGGAGAAAAAACCCCTTTAAATTTCAACGAAATATCGGACGAAATTAAAGAAAAAGTCGATTATATCGTTAAATACAGGCAAAACGAAAAAACAAACGGCGTTTCGTCAAGTATTATAAAACTCGGATTAAACAACGAAGTAAAAGTCATAAGAGAATAAATGTTAAAAATTCTTACATCAAAAAAACATACCCCGCGCTGGATTGTACTGATGATAGATCTAACCGCATCGGCAGTATCGCTCGTATTGGCATTCTTATTAAGATTTAATTTCGATACCGGTGTAAATTGGTTCAACAAACTTCCTAAAATAATTCTGTTCATATTATCGGTACGCCTTACGGTATTTCTCATAACACGCTCGTATGCCGGAATAATAAGATTTACCGGAACAAAAGACGCTGTCAGAATTATACAAGTCGTAAGTTATACTAACTTATTTTACATTATTCTTAACTATATATTTTTCTCATTTACCGGAGCATACATAATTCCGTTTTCCGTTATTTTAATAGATTTCTTTATAAGTATTTTTCTCCTTACGGGATTCAGACTCTTCGTAAAAGCTCTATATTTCGAAGCAAACAATTTATTTAAAGAAGAAAAAAAGATTGTTATTTTCGGTATAAACGAAAATGCAATTACTACAAAAAGAGTCCTTATGCGAGACCCCAAAATAAGATATAAAGTCGAAGCATTTATTGACCCTTACGATTTAGGCAAAAAAAAACAACTCGACGGAATAAACTTTTACAGATATTCCGAACTGGAAAAAATACTGCAAAAACACGACATATACGAATTAATTATTGCGGACAAAACAATATCTCCCGAAAAAAAACAAGAACTTATAGACCTGTGCATGGCATATAACGTTAACGTTCTTACTTTGCCCGATACCGAAGACTGGATAAACGGTGAACTGACATACCGCCAAATACGAAAAATAAACATAGAAGACCTGCTCGAAAGAGACCCTATTAATTTAGACGAAAAACAAATAAAAACCGATATTCTTAACAAAACGGTTCTGGTTACAGGTGCGGCAGGATCAATCGGAAGAGAACTTGTTTTTCAACTTACGCGTTTCAGACCCGAAAAAATTATAGCATTCGATCAGGCGGAATCGCCTTTATACAACCTCGAACTGGAACTTAAAGAAAAATACGGATTTTACGACTTCGAAATTGTAATAGGAGATATTACAAACGAAATACGGCTTACAAAAGTATTCGAAACCTTTAAACCCGATACTGTATATCATGCAGCGGCATACAAACACGTTCCGATGATGGAAAATAACCCGTCGGAAGCCCTTAGAGTAAATATCGCCGGAACAAAAACGGCAGCGGACTTATCGCTGAAATTTAAAGTTAAAAAATTCGTAATGATTTCTACCGATAAAGCCGTAAATCCCACAAATGTCATGGGAGCATCAAAACGAATAGCCGAAATATACATACAAACATTACAACAAAGAAACCAAACGGCTTTCATAACAACGCGCTTCGGAAACGTATTAGGATCTAACGGCTCGGTAATACCCAGATTTAAACAACAAATAGAAGAAGGCGGACCGGTTACGGTTACACATCCCGAAATTACGCGATATTTTATGACAATCCCCGAAGCATGCCAATTGGTATTGCAAGCCGGAGCACAAGGAAAAGGCGGAGAAATTTTTATATTCGATATGGGTAAATCCGTTAAAATTGTTGACCTGGCAAAAAAAATGATTAAACTATCGGGACTTACTCTCGGCGTTGACATAAACCTTAAATTTACCGGATTAAGACCGGGCGAAAAACTTTACGAAGAACTTCTTGCAGACAAAGAAAATACCGTAGGCACAAGCCACGAAAAAATTATGATTGCTAAAACACGCAAATACAAACCCGACGAAATAATACCCGAAATTGAACACCTGATTTCCGTCCTTAAAAATCACGATAATTTCGAGATTGTCGGATTAATGAAAAAAATAATACCGGAATTTATAAGCAAAAATTCTCCTTACGAAGTATTAGACTCCTGACAATATTTTATAAAACATGTTGATTTTTACAATTTTCGGTCGTAACTTACACCTTCCGAACCTAAAATATAAAAATCATGAAACAAATTAACTTTTTTCTTTCCTTTATTCTTTTCGGACTTATTTCCGAAGCACAAATAACTCTTAACTACGGCGATTTAGTATCTGCGGGCGATACCGTTATAAACTTTACCGTTGACGATTTATCGGCAATATCACCCGGCGGAACAGGCGAACAAACATGGAACTTCGCCGGCTTAACCCCCGGCGGAACGGATACCCTTTGCTTCGTTGCTCCCGACGAAACTTTAGCTTACGACGTTTTTCCGGATACGGATTTAGGCCTGAAAATATTAACAACCGATGACGACGGAAACCCGGATACAATTTGGATTTATTTAGACCAATCAACCGATTTTTTGCATATTATAGGTATATCGGCATCTCTTTTCGGTAACGCAAAACCGGTTCCGTACCAAAACCTGATGCCTTATCCGGTTACTTACGGAGATGTTTTCTATTCAGATTATACTTCCGTAGTTAAAACTTATATCGATTCAGACAGTATTATGTTTAAATCGGACGTGCACGATACTGTTTATGTTAACGCTTTCGGCGAACTTACAACTCCGGCGGGTACTTTTAATACTCTTAGGTTTTTTCACGATAAATACGAAATCGATTCTACTTTTGTTAAAATAGGAGATACGTGGATTTTTGCCGACAGAAACATTAACGACGACAACTATTACGAATGGTGGACAAACGACCCCGAAGCAAAAATGAAAATCTTGGAAATTACGGTAAGCCAAAGCGGTGAAGTTACCGACGGAAATTATACGGGTGAAGCAAAAATACACTCTTCGGAAATACCGGCTCTTACAAATAAAACAAATATAATATTTGAAAATACGGGCGATTTTTTGATAATTAAAAATATCCCGGAAGGATTTAAAAATATTATTGTTTATGATATTTCCGGTAAAGAAATATTATCCGCTCCGGTAAACCGAGCCGAAGAACGTATTTTTACGGGCGGACAAAGTGCCGGGCTATACCTTGTTTCTCTGGTATCTCCGTATATGTCGATAAGTAAAAAAATAATTATGGCAGGGCATTAAAAAACAAAACTTTTTAAAGATTTTTAACTCTAATTTGCCGTATTTTATCGCAACTTTTAATTTTTTCGTTAAAAGATTGTTTTAAATGCGGCATGTTTATTTTAGTTCTGAAAATTCTTTTTTAAAATTACCTTAATAAATCTTTGTATTTTTGCTTCTTTAAAGTTAAAAACAAAAAATGACAATACCGGAGCAACATTCCAGAACAGTTTTGTTTACGGGCGAAGAAAATTTCATAAAATTACAAAAAGCTCATGTTTTAATTACGGGTTTAGGCGGCGTAGGCGCTTATGCGGCAGAGCAAATAGTTAGAGCAGGCATAGGAAATGTTACCGTTGTCGATTCCGATTGCGTTAGTAAAAGTAATATAAACAGGCAACTTATAGCTTTACACTCCGAAATCGGAAAAAGAAAAGTTGACGTAACGGAAAAAAGACTGAAAGATATAAACCCGGAAGCAGTAATTCGAAAAAAACATATTTTTGTTACGCACGAAAATGTCGAAAGTTTGTTTTCGGATTGTAAATATGATTTTGTAATAGATGCAACGGATACACTTATGCCTAAAGTCAATATTATAAAAAAGACCTTAGATTACGGTATTCCTCTTGTTTCTTCGATGGGTGCAGGCGGTCGCTCGGACCCCGAAAAAGTGCAGATAGCGGATATTGCCGATACTTATAATTGCGGTCTTGCACGCATGCTAAGAAAACGTCTTCATAAATTCGGCATAAGAAACGGGTTTAAAGCCGTTTTTTCTTACGAAAAAGTAGAAAAAAATAAAATTATTGAAGAAAACGGTCGGAATAAAAAAACAAATGTCGGAACAATATCTTATATGCCGGCAATTTTCGGTATGTTTTGTGCATCTGTTGTTATAAGAGATTTAATTTCCGCTTCGGATTAAAAAATTTTTTATTGATAAAATGTTAAACTTTATAATTTACGACTGCGGAAAGTTTCGGCTTAATTGATTAAATTTGAAAACTAAAAATTCTTTTATGAAAAAAACTCTTATTTTTATTGCTTTTGTCGTTTTTTATATTTCGTCTTTTGCGCAGAAAGATTTTTCAGGCGGATTTTTATTCGGCATCGTTGCTTCGCAAGTTGACGGAGACGAGCAAGCCGGATATAATAAAGCGGGGTTATCGGCAGGTGTTTACGTTACGAGACCTTTTTCGGATATTACTTCTTTTAAAATAGAAACTTATTATGCGGGTAAAGGTGCCGTTTCCACTCAAGAACTTGCCGACGGTATAAGCACGGAAGTTTTTAAAACAAGTTTACATTATGCCGAAACGGCTTTTTTGCTTGATTTTAAATTGTCGAAAAAGTTTGATGTTGCTGCCGGATTTGCTCCTTCTTATTTGTTTTCTTCAAAACTTACGCGTTATAAAATAGAAATAGACGAAAATTTGTATTCTCTTAAATCGTTTGATTTTCAACCTGTTTGCGAGCTTAATTTTTATTTTGCAAAATCTCTTTTTGCCGGATTGCGCTTTTCTTATTCTTTGTTTAACATAAGAGAAGATCCTTTTGCGATTTGGGATAACAATAATTTAACTTTGTTTTTTCAATATAAAGTAAAATAAATGACCGAATCCGAAAAAGTTATAATTGCGATATCCGGTGCTTCGGGAATGATTTATGCCCGCAGAATTTTGGAATTGTTAAAAACCGAAAATTTAAAAAAGCAATATTCCGAACTTGCGGTTATTGTTTCGGATAATGCCGGCGAAATATGGAAAAGAGAAATAAAAGACCTGAAAATTTCGGATTTCGGATTTAAAATTTATGACAATAACGATTTTTACGCACCTTTTGCTTCCGGATCTTCGGCTTACGATACAATGATTGTTATTCCGTGTTCTGCCGGAACATTGGGGCGAATTGCTTCGGGTGTTTCCGAAAATCTTATCGGGCGTGCGGCGGATGTTATGCTTAAAGAACGAAAAAAACTTATTTTGGTAACTCGCGAAACTCCTTTAAATTTAATTCATATCAAAAATATGAAAACCGTTACCGAAGCCGGAGGCATTATTTGTCCGGCATCTCCTTCGTTTTATACCGGACCTGAAACTTTTACCGAACTTGCCGATACCGTAACGGAAAGAGTGCTTGATTTGGCGGGTTTTTCTTTTACGGCACGAAGGTGGTAAGATTTTTAATCTGTTTGTTGTTATAAAGTTAAACAAAAAAGAAAGCCCTAAAAGCTCGTAAAATCATAATTTGTGATTTTTGTATAAACTTTTAAGGCAATCTTTATTTCGGTTTTTAAGCCGTATTTATTTTATGATTTTCATTTCTTTTATCAAATGTTTTGCTCCGGCATATTTGTCTATAACAAATAATACGAAACGAATATCGACATTAATACATTTTTGTAAGTCCGGTTCGTAAGCTATATCGCCGCTCATTGCTTCCCAGTTACCGTCGAAAGCTATGCCTATAAGTTCGCCGTTGCCGTTAATTACGGGGCTTCCGGAGTTCCCGCCCGTTATGTCGTTGTTTGTGGTAAAACAAACACGCATTTCTTTTTCGCCTTTGTTGTTTGTAATTCCGTAAGGTCCGTAATCTTTTGCATTATATAAATCTTTTAATTTTTGCGGAACATAAAACTCGTCGGTTTCGGGTGCGCCCGGATTTTCTTTTTCCATATAACCCTTTAAAGTTGTGTAATATTTGTAGATTACCGCATCTTTAGGCGAATAATCTCCGACGGTTCCGTATGTAAGACGCATTGTCGAATTGGCATCCGGATAATGCGGAATATCTTTTTCTTTTTCGAGTAATGCCGCAAGATAAAGTCTTCTGCCTCTTTGCAGGTCGTATTGGGTATCTTCGGTTTCTTTTTGTATTGATTGGTATAAAGCGTAAACGGAATTTGCAAGCATTACTCCGGGATCTTCGCTTAATGCTTTCATATCCGGATTTTCAATCATTTTGTTAAATTTGTCTTCATTTACAAATATTGAATTGGAATACAGATATTCGGCATATTTTGCAAAATTGTCGTTATATTCTTTTTTTACCGTTTCGAAAAATGAAGGATAATATTTTTCGGGAATGTCTTTTTCGTATGTTTCGCACATTGCCGTAAATAGCTGTTTATCGATAGGCATGTAGAAATCTTTGAAAAATTCTTTTTGATTTTCTTTGATTTCGCTTAATGCTTCTTTGTTTTCTCCGGCTCTTTGTATTCCGTAATATCCTCTTAACGATGTTTTTATAATTTCCGGACCGAGCCAAAAAGCTTCTATCCAGTAATTCATCGCTATGTTGGGTTCTTTAAGAGCTTTAATGGACTTTTCTATTAACGGTAATGCTTCTCCGTATTTTTCTTTTCTGCTTTTCTTTTTGTTTATCCAATTTGTTATTTCTTCTTCTTCTTTTTGTTTTTTTGCTATAACGTTAAGAGCTATAAGACCTTTGTTTTGTCCTATGGAATATTTGTAATAATTGGTTGAACGCGAGTATTTTGAAGCATATTGAATACGGACTTTATCGCTTGCGTCCATTTCTTTTTTCATTATGTCTTGTTTTATGCCTCTTAATTTTATTCTGATGTTGTTGGTAATGTTCATTTCATTTTCAACACCCCATGATGTCATGTATCTTGTAGTGCTTCCGGGGTATCCCATAACCATTGCAAAATCGCCTTTTTTTTCTCCTTTTAAAGAAATCGGAAAATATTTTTTAGGATGAAACGGAACATTATCTTCTGAATATTCCGCGGGTTTGCCGTCGGGTGCGCAATAAATTCTGAACATTGAAAAGTCGCCTGTATGACGAGGCCACATCCAGTTATCGGTATCGGCACCGTATTTTCCTATCGATGAGGGAGGAGCTCCCACCAAACGAATATCTTTAAATGTTTCGTAAATAAAAAGATAGTATTGATTACCTTCGAAGAAAGGTTGAACTCTTGCTTCATACCAATCTTTTCCGGAATTTTTTACTGCTTCTTCTTCAAGTTTTGCCGCAAGTTTGCGTATGGCGGCATCTCTTTCTTTTTCGGTCATTTTGTCGTTTACGACGGCGTTTATTTTGTCTGTTACGTCGGTAATGCTGATTAAAAAAGAAACGGTTTTTCCGGGATTAGGAAGTTCTTCGTCGCGCGACATAGCCCAAAAACCGTCTGTTAAATAATCGTGTTCTACGGAGCTGTGAGCTTGTATTTCTCCGTATCCGCAGTGATGGTTTGTGAGAAAAAGTCCGTCGGGCGAAACAAGTTCTCCGGAGCAGGATCCGTGGTCAAGTGCTATAACGGCGTCTTTTAAACTTCCGTGATTTACGCTGTAAATGTCTTCTGCAGTGAGTTTTAAACCCATTGCCTGCATTTTTTTGATGTTAAGCTTTTGGACGAGTAAAGGAAGCCACATTCCTTCGTCGTCGCCGCCGGCTTTTACGGTTGTTGTATTCAGTATTAGTAAAAATACGAGGAATACCGATGTTACTTTTTTAAACATAATGTAAATTTTATGTATTGTTAAAAACTAAAAATTGTTATATTTGTTTGAATAAACTTAATTTTACAAAAGTAAAAACTTAAGATATAAATAAAAAAACTTTATACAAACGGTAGGCAGTATTTTATAAATGTTTTAAAAAACAGTATAAACGTAATATTATGAAAGTTGAAAATCGCTTAGAGACGGCAAAATTGAAAAATTATTATATGATAATGGCGGGATTGATATTTTCGTTATCGGTTTATTATTTTTTTGAAAGACGAGCAAGCGAAGGATATATAATTGCCGCATTGTTAATTGCTGTTGTTTATTTAATTTTGTTGCTCAGAAAATCGGATTATTTTTATTTGGAATATAACGGAAATAAAATAATCGTAAGGTATTATACGGCACATCCTTTTTTCAGAAAATATAAAACTTTTGAAATTCCCGAATCTTA
>JAADDR010000002.1 GCA_013153865.1 Chlorobiota bacterium
CTCTTATTTCAGAATTTTAAAACTGCGAAGATATAAAAAAGGCATTGACTTAAAAAAAATCAACGCCTTTTTTATGTTTTATGGCAGTTTATTTTAACAAATACATTTTTGCTTTGTTATTCCAACCGGCAAGATATTCGTAATCAACAAAATATATTTTTAAATCTGCTTGATATTCATAGTCGGTAAAATATATTTTTTTGTCGGCTTGATAATCGTATTCGGTAAAATACCACTCGCCGTCGTTGTTTGCTTGGTAATCGTATTTTACTTTGTAAACTTTAAGGTCTGCCTGATATTCGTAATCGCAAACAAATACTTTTATATCTGCTTGATATTCATAATTAACGACATACACTTTTGTTCCTCCGGATGTTGTTTTTACCGGTTTTACGGGAATTGTAAATGACGAAAAAATAATAAACAGAAAAAGTGTTATTACGGTATATCTTATTTTCACGGTTAAAGTTTTTTATTGCAAACTTTTTAATAAGATGTACCGTTTTTTATTATTCCATAATTCCGGCGGTTTTATTTTTTCAGGAAATCGTCCAGCAAAAATGTTTCTTTAACTCTTACGCCTTTTTCCGTTTTGTGCAGCGTGCAGCATTCGTTGTATAAATCGTGTTCGAAAAATAATGTTATGTTTTGTGTTAAAGCATCTTCGAAAAATCGTTCTTTGTCTTTCAGCGTAATTAAGGGTCTTGTGTCGTATCCCATTATCCAAGGCATCGGGATATGTGCGACAGACGGCAGTAAATCGCCTCCGAATGCTATTTTTTTATTTTCGTAAGTTATGTAAGGTATAATTTGCCCGGCTGTATGACCGTCAAATATTTTTATTTCTATTCCGGGATAAAGTTCGGTTTCGTTTTCAATCAAATTAAGACAATTGTGCTCTTCGAGAGGGATAAAATTTTCCGGAAGGTAAGATGCTTTTTCTCTTTTGTTGGGATTTTTTGCCAGATTCCACTGAGATTTGCTTATGTGATAAACGGCATTAGGAAAAGCCGGCACGAGTTTTTTGTTTTTATCGTATTTTACGGCACCTCCTACATGGTCGAAGTGCAGGTGAGTAAGTATAACATCGGTAATATCTTCGAAAGAGAATCCGTTTTTGTTCAAAGATTTTTCCAATGTATCGTTACCGTTGGGGTAATAGTGCGAAAAGAATTTTTCGTCTTGTTTATCGCCCATTCCTGTATCGATAAGTATTTTTTTATCGTTTGTTTCGACAAGCAGGCAACGCATAGCCCAGTTTGCAAGGTTGTTTTCGTCGGCGGGATATTTTTTTTGCCATAAAACTTTCGGGACTACTCCGAACATTGCTCCTCCGTCGAGTTTTAAGTTTCCGGTTTCTATTTTATATAAGTTCATTTTATCTTATTATTTTTGTAAAAATTTATTTTTAAAAAATGGAGAAACAAATATATAACAATAATTTGAAAATTAATTATGATATTAAGGGTAAAGGTAAGCCCGTTATTTTGATACACGGATTTTTGGAAACGTCGGAAACGTGGTCTGATTTTGCCGACTGTTTATCCGATAATTTTCTTGTTATTTCGGTTGATTTGCCGGGGCACGGCAAAAGCGAACTTTATAATGCACCGTTCACGATGTGCAAATATGCCGAGAGCGTTTACAGTGTTTTGAATGCCGAAGATATAAATAATGCGTTTATTGTCGGGCATTCCATGGGTGGTTATGTAGCTTCGGCGTTTGCGGAAAATTATCCGGAACGGCTTTCGGGTTTGTGTTTGTTTCATTCGTCGCCTTTTGCCGACAGCGAAGAAAAGAAAAGGTTAAGAACGCAAACTGTTGAAGATATAAAAAACGGTAAAAAAGATGTTATTTGCGAAAATCATGCAAAGGCGGTTTTTGCCGAGGATAACATCAAAAAATTCGAAAAAGAGATAAAAAAAGGGGAAGTTATTGCAAAATCAATTCCGGAAGAGGGTATTACGGCTTCTTTAATTGCCATGAGGGACAGAAAAGACAGAAATCGGGTTATTAAGAATTTGAATGTGCCGTTTTTGTATATTCTCGGTAAAAAAGACAGGTTTATACCGGAAAGTATTTTAAATGATATTGATTTTCCGGAGAATTACGAAGTAAGGATATTGGAGAACTCCGGGCATCAGGGATTTATTGAAGAAAGGGATGTTTCTTTAAATATTATCGAAAATTTTATAACTCTTTTATAATTTGTTCGAGAGTTCGCTCGTCGTTGGGCATTAGATCGTCGGGAGAGGAGTATCCGGCTTTTACGAGCATAAATCTTTTGCAACGATTTCGACCTTTTTCGCCTGCCGTACAGTAAATTCGCATATAAATTTCTTGAGCTTTTTTACTTGCAAGCATTTCGCCTTGAAAAAGCGGGCATGTTTTGTGTTTAGGGCAATAATTAAGGTTGTCGCCGGTCATTTTTTTGTTTGTTATTTTTTATTTTTTCAGATTACAAATATCATACTAAAATTATCGGTATTTTTCGCCGAGCATATATTTATACCGTTTATCAAAATGACCTTTAGCAATTTGCGCCAATTTTCTTTTCAAGAATTTTTTTCTAAGCGGCGAAACTTTGTCGGTAAAGAGTATTCCGTCGAGATGGTCGTATTCGTGTTGTAAAATAACAGCCGCAAGCCCGTTAAAAGTTTCGGTTACCGGTTCAAAGTTTTCGTTTACGTATTCTACCGTAACGCTTGTATGTCTTTCGACATCTTCATGAATATCCGGAATACTCAGGCAACCTTCGGTTGTTTTTATCGTATCTTTGCTTTTTCGGGTAATATGAGCATTTATAAAAGTTCGTTTAAAGTCTTTAAGTTCGGGGTTATCTTCCGCCATGGGTTCGGCATCTATTACAAAAACTCTTATTGATTTTCCGACCTGAGGTGCTGCAAGCCCGACACCGTCGGATGCATACATGGTTTCATACATGTTTTTTATAAATTCCGTTAAATCCGGATAAGTTTTGTCGATGTCTTTTGCCGTTTTTCTTAAAACGGAAGAACCTATAATGTGAACAGGTAATATCATTTTTGCATACTTTTAAATTCCATATACGATTGTAAAATAATAACGGCACTTATTTTATCGACGGTTGCTTTATTTTGCCTGTCTTTTTTTTTCATTCCTCCCTGAATCATTGCCGCCGTTGCCATTTTTGACGTAAATCTTTCGTCATAAGTATCAATGTTTACCTCCGGAAATTTTTTAATCAGTTTTTTAATAAACGGATTAATAAACCTTAAAGCTTCGGCATCTTCGTTTTTTAACGTAAGCGGGTATCCTACCACTATGGTTTCCACTTGTTCTTTTTTAAGATAATCTTCGAGAAAATCGAATATATCTTTCGAATGTACGGTTTCCAGTCCGTTTGCTATTATTTTCAAAGGGTCTGTAACGGCAATACCTACTCTTTTTCGTCCGTAATCTATGGCTAAAATTCGTCCCAATTATATAAAAAAATGCAAATTTATTAAAATTCAGGTAACAGATTTCTTTTTCTGTATTTCTTTTTCGATTTTTCGAATGCATTCATCGGTATTCTTAATTATGTCCCTGCCCCAAAAGCGTAAAACAGTCCACCCGTCATTTTTCAGTTTCTCGTTAACTTCCTTATCTCTTTCGATATTTCTCTCTATTTTTTTTATCCAGAAATCTTTATTCGATTTTATTTCATGCTTTTTAGTTTGCCAATCTTTGCCGTGCCAAAATTCGCTGTCGCAAAATATTGCTATTTTATATTTTCCGAAAACAAAATCCGGTTTCCCGAATATGTTTTTTACGTTTTTACGATAGCGATAGCCTCTTTCCCAAAGAGCTTTGCCGAGAGTAACTTCTATTTTAGATCCCTTTGATTTTACGGCTTGCATATTTTTACGCCTTTGTTCCGGAGTAAGTTTATCCATATCGTAATCAGCTGTTTTTCTTAAAAAATTTTTTCACGGCTTTATATCCTTTTTTAATAACTTCGCGAGGAGGATAATCAATGGGATTGTTTTGCAATATAATGCCTTCTTCTTTTGTTTCAAGACTTAAAGGCAACTCTAAATCAAGAATAAAAGCAGGTAAAAATTCAAGTGAGTTACCTGATAAATCAAGTTTTTTAAGATTTTTGAGTTTTGAAATTTCCGCGGGTAATACTTTCAAATTATTTGAGGCAAGAGAAAGAACCTCCAAATTAACAGCTTTAGAAATTGACTCGGGTATTTTTATAATATAATTCATTCCGAGTTCCAGATGAACTAACTCATGTAATTCAAAAATCTCGTCGGGAATCTCGGAAATTTTATTATCCATTAACAACAAGACTTTCAGCAAAGGTAAATCTATTATTTCTTTCGGAATTTGTTTTATGGCGTTCCCCATAAGGTTTAATTCCCGCAGCGAAATAATACCTGATATTTCAGGATAAAAAACGCCCGATTTATTGCCCGACAAATCCAACTTTCTTAAAGTTTTTAAACGGCTTATTTCTTCCGGCAGATATTTAATTTCGTTATAATCAAGAATTAAAGTTCGTATTTGATTCATATCTCCTACAGAACAGGGAATCTCGGAAATTTTATTAAATCCGATATTTAAAAATTCCAATTTCTCGATTTTAAACAATTCGCTTCTTAACTCAGATATTTTATTTCCGTTAAGATATAAGCGATATAAAAGAGGAAGCTTGCATATTTCTTCAGGCACTTCAGTGAACTCGTTATTGCTTAAGTCAAGCTCTTGCAAGTTTTTAAGATTAGCAAATTGCGAAGGTAGTTTTTTCAATCCGCATTGCGACAGATTTAAATACGAAATACGCACATAATTATTAATACATTCGGGTAAAACTTCAAACCGGTTGCCGCTTAAATTAAGTTCCAGCAAACTCTTAACATTCTTTATTTCGCAAGGCAAACTTTTAATTTTATTTTCAGAAAGTATTATAGTTTCCAACTTGTCGCATGAAGACAAATCTTCCGGAAAAAATTCAAAATTATTATATGCCAAATTCAAAAACCTTAAATTCTTAAGATTAGCAACTTTCTCCGGAAGTTCCGATATGTTATTATTTTCAAGAGACAACTCGGTAAGAGACTCTATTTCGAAGATAACTTCCGGAACACTGTCTAAACCGGCATCATTAATTTTAAGTTTAATTATCTCATTATTCTCATTAAGCTCAAAACGTGCATGATTGTCGTAATCCCAACCGTCAATATTAAACTTTGAGCTTTTAAAGGTTTTTCCGATTTCTTTTTCTAATTTTGTAATATATTTATCAAACATCGGCTGTTCGGATTTCAATTTATTGATTATTAATATTTTCTGCAAATTTCTATTAAGTCGGTAAAATTAAACATTTTAAAATGAAACATAAACAATTTATTTACGTTTTTCTGATAAGTTTTTTTTCTTTTACGGCTTCCGGACAAGATTACCGAAAGGAAATCAGACAAATAGAAACTAAAATAAAAAAACTCGAAACAGAGAAAGATTCTTTAAGCACAAAAGTAAAAAACATAAAACTTAAAATATTACACGAAAAACTCGAAAAATACGGACTGCCGGTTTATGACAAAGATGTTGAAATCGTTAATCATCCGGCATTAATTTTATCTTATAACGAAAAGCACGAACAGGCGAATTGGGTTGCACATATAATAAGCAAAGAAATAAAAGGTCAGGGATTGGAAAGAAGCAACGATTTCAGACCCGACCCGGCAGTAAAAACCGGTTCTTCCGTCGAAAAAGATTATTTTCTGAAATACCTGAACGAAGACGACAGCACTTACACATACGACGGTTTCGGATACGACAGAGGACATTTAGCCCCTTCCGCCGACTTTCGATGGAATAAAGAAGCTATGAGCGAATCTTATTATTACTCTAATATGTCGCCTCAATTGCCGGAATTTAACAGAGGCATATGGGCTTCGACCGAAAGTTTTTTAAGAGAATACGTTGCCGAAAGTAATCATGATGTTTTCGCGGTAACAGGAGGAATTTTAACGGACGATTTGCCCAAAATAGAAAGAAGCATTAATAAAGTAAGTATTCCGAAATATTTTTACAAAGTTGCCGCCGACCTCGAAGATTCGATTCCGCACGGCATAGCATTTTTAATACCCAACGAAGAAAGCGATTATCCGGTTATAAGCTTTGCCGTTCCTATTGACTCGATTGAAAAAATAACGGGAATAAATTTTTTTGCTTCTCTGCCCGACAGCACACAAGATAAAATAGAAAAAAACGTAAACATTAAATATTGGCAGACAAAAAACAGGAAAAACAACAGAAAACCGATACACCGCAACAAACTTCCGAAAAATGCGATAAATACAGTTATGGCACGCTCTTATTACGACGATAAAGCAAAAGTTTGCGGAACCGTTGTGGAAGTTCATAAGACACGAAGCGGAAATTATTTCTTAAATTTCGACCAAGATTTTCCGGAACAACTTTTTTGGTGTACGATATGGAAAGACAATATCGTAAATTTCAGTTACGACCCGCCGTTCTTACTTAACAAAAAAATATGCGTAAACGGAACGGTAAAAAAGAAATACGGTAAACCTTCGATGAGCATATACAACGAAAAACAAATTACGTTTTACGAAGATGAAATGAAAAAAAAGAAATGAAGTTTAAAGTTATCAAATCTTGATAATAATTTACATGAATAAATTAAACAATATTACAAATCTTTACAAACAAGCCGCAAATTTCGTATCAAACGCCGATGCACTGATAATTACTGCCGGAGCGGGTATGGGTGTAGATTCCGGCTTGCCCGATTTCAGAGGGAATAAAGGATTTTGGAAAGCATATCCGGCAATTGCTCACCTCGGAATATCATTTGTCGAAATGGCAAATCCGAGATGGTTCGCCGACAATCCGAAACTTGCCTGGGCTTTTTACGGGCATCGCTACAATCTTTACAAAAAAACAAATCCGCACAAAGGTTTCGAGATACTTAAAAAAATCGGTCAGCAAAAAGAATACGGATATTTTGTTTATACGTCGAATGTTGACGGACATTTTCAAAAAGCGGGTTTTAACGAAGCTTTTATCGAAGAAGTTCACGGTTCGATAAATTATTTGCAATGCAGCATACCTTGCAATACTAATATTTACGTCGGAGATAAACTTCATATCGAAATAGACGAAAAAAAATTCGAAGCATACGAACCTCTGCCGCATTGCCCCGAGTGCGGAGCAGTTGCACGTCCTAACATTCTTATGTTCGGAGATTGGAATTGGTTGTCGCACAGAAGCGAAGAACAAAGCAACAGATTCGAAAATTATATTTACAATCTTAAAAAACAAAAAGCAAAACCCGTAATAATAGAAATCGGAGCCGGAACGGCAGTACCTACCGTAAGATTAAAATCGGAAAGACTGGCATCCGAATTTGAAACAACACTTATAAGAATAAATCCGCGAGATTTTCACATACCGCATTACGTAAAAGGAATAGAAATACCCGCCGGAGCACTCGAAGGAATTTTCGGCATAGCAAACGAAATTAATTAAAATACCGAAAATGAAAATAAAAACAGCAGAATTTGTCGTAAGCAATACCGATTATAAAAAATGCCCGAAACCCGATAAACCCGAATATGCTTTTATCGGGCGTTCAAATGTCGGCAAATCATCTCTTATAAATATGCTTACGGGCAGAAAACAATTGGCAAAAATCTCCGGAAAACCGGGAAAAACAAAACTCATAAATCATTTTTTAATTAACGGAAGTTGGTATTTGGTTGACTTGCCCGGCTACGGCTATGCCAAAGTATCAAAAAAAGAACGCAATATTTGGAAAGGTTTTATAAAAGATTACATTATGCGCCGCGAAAATTTAATGAACCTTTTCGTATTGATAGATTCCAGACACAAACCTCAAAAAAACGATACCGAATTTATGCGAATACTCGGCGAAAATGCTGTGCCTTTTGTAATTATTTTCACTAAAACGGATAAACTTTCAAAAAAACAACTGTCGGAAAATATTAATTTGTATAAAAAAGAACTTTTAAAAACATGGGAAACAATACCGGAATATTTCGTAAGTTCTTCGGTAACTCGCGAAGGCAAAGACGAAATATTGGAATTTATAGATAAAACAAATAAATTGTTCGAGAAATCGTAATAATTAAAAAGAATGACCGATAATCTTAAAAATACGCAAAATAAAATATCTGTTTTTTTGTTCGACCTGAAAAACTTTGCCTCATCGCCGGAGAATAATCCGAAAACCGATTTTCTCGTATATGAAGCGGAAAAATTATACCTTAAAATAAACGAAGCAGCCGAAGAAACAAATCCGGCATTAAAACTCGACAAATTAAAGTCATTGAAAAACGATATTGAAATTTTATTCGAAAAGCTGAAAAATACACCTTGTAAAGATAATCAAATACACGAAAAAAGCGACTTGATAATACAATCGTTTTATCTTATCGAACATATCGAGAATATGATAAACGAAATTATGCCGACAGCTTAAAAAGGTGCTTCGAAATGTAAATAGAAACCGCTTTCGCCCCGTTTATTTACCGAAAAATCCAAACGAAACAACCAATCGTAATAAGTAAGCACATTAATCCCCGCTCCCGCTCCGATTAAAAAAGTATTTGCCAAATCATTAGCGGCATCATAAACCGGATCGTCGTTATTAACATAGGCAAAATCAACAAACGCATCGGCAAAAATTCTGATAAAAGAAGTATTGAATTTATCCCAAGGCAAAAATTTAAGATGAATTATTTTTTTCGGAAGCAACTCGAAATTTAAAGTATTTTTAACAAGAATAAAATCGCTGCCGTTAACTGCATAATACTCGTAAGCCCTTATGCTCGAAGAATATCCGAGTGCCGTATTAAGAAAAAACGGATTCTTGTCGCCCAAAGTCGTTTGTGCCGTAACATTATTTCCGAAAAATAATTTATCGCTCAAAGGTATATATTCGGAAATTTCGGCTTTAATTTTAAAAGAATTAATCCCGTTACCCTGAAATATTTTCAATCCGTTTTTAATTAAAGTGAACTTAAATTTATGCCCTTCCAAAGGAAAAACACGAGAATCTCTTTTGTCCGACAAAAAAATATATTTCAAATAAAAATAATCGACATCATTGTCCGAAACGGTAAAATACCCGGGATTACACAAAAGCAAACTGTCGGAAACCGAGCGATGCTCAAATCCGGCATAAACGGAATTATTGCGGTAATATCCTTTACGAAAATTATACTTAAAGGAAATATTATACGATTTTAAAGCATATTCGTCGGAAAGTTTTATCTGCTTTACCTCGTCGTCTTCGATAATACAACCGGTTTCTTTACGTTTAAGACGACTTACGTAAAATGCTCCCGAATGCTTTCTTGCTTTATCGAAATAAAAATTCTCATACCTGAAAATCAATTCTCTGTCATACCCGAATACCGTAAAAAATGTCAACTTCTCATTACGTCCTCCGAAATTATATTTCGTAATTCCGAGTCCTAAATCTGTTCTGCTGAAATCTTTATTTTTCAGCCAATTACTAAAATTTCTGTCGGCATAATAAACAGCAATCTGAGGCCAAAAATACCATCTTTCTATAACATTTACGTTTATTTCAATATTAGATGAATCGATATAAGAAAAGTTTATTTCGGCAAAATTAAACAAAGGAAGTTTTAATAAATTAACTTCACTGTTTTTAAGCAGTTCCGGAATGTCCTTTACCGAAACCGAATCGCCTTTTTTCAGAGTAAGTTCTCTTAATATAACTCCGGGCTTTGTTTTCTCGTTTCCGGATATTTCTATTTTCTTGACATAAACTTTTTGCGAAGCCGTATTTTGAGAAAACACCGCAGCGTAAAAAAATACGGATAAACCGAAAAAGAATATGAATATTCCGAGTTTTACTTTCAAAATGCAATTTTTTCGAGTTAAATTTTGCCGGCAAATATTTTGCTTTTCATAAGTCCCGCTTTATTAAACAAATATAAAAACGAAACACCTATAACTCCCAAACCGTATTTAATACTTCGTTTTAAATTTATCGACGAAGCTTCTTCGAAATATTTGGTCGGGCAAGTTACTTCCGCTATTTCGTAACCCTTATAACATATTTGAGCCAACATTTGATTATCGAAAATAAAATCGTCGGAATTTATTTCGTAATTAATATCTTCAAGAACCTCGCGCGAAAAAGCTCTGTATCCGGTATGATATTCCGAAAGTTTCTGATTCATCAAAATATTCTGAAACAATGTAAGAAAACGATTTGCGACATATTTATACCAAGGCATTCCGCCTTTTAAAGCTCCTTTTCCCAAAATGCGGGAACCTATCGCAACCGGATACACCTCATTTGCTATAAGATAACATAAAGAATGAATTAACTTCGGGGTATATTGATAATCCGGATGCAACATAACAACAATATCGGCGCCGAGTTCCAATGCTTTATCGTAGCAAGTTTTTTGATTTGCCCCGTATCCTTTATTTTTATCATGAACTATTATATGCCTTATTCCTATTCTTTCCGCCTCTTTAGCTGTATCGTCGCTGCTTAAATCATCGGTAAGAATAACTTCGTCAACAATATCGAAAGGAATTTCATTGTATGTTTGCTCCAAGGTTTTTTCGGCATTATAAGCCGGCAACACTACAATTATTTTTTTTTCGTTAATCATAAAATTAAATCTGATATGCAAATTTAAATTAAATTTTCGTATTCGGAATTATACAAATCCGAAACAGGTATTTCAAATCCCGAATCCGCAAAACAGCCGTACCGCCGCTCTAACATACAGATAATTATAAGGTTTCATATCTGCTTTAAATAAAGCGGCGATACGACAACTTAATATCAATTATTATAACTCTCGTATATATAAACCGAAAAAAATAAAAAACGTTGCAAATTATTAATATTAATGCAAAAACTTAGGCCGTATATTGATAAAATAATCAAATTTTCTGTATACATTTGCATCCTTTAACTCAAAAACCGTTTAACTAAAGTCATGAAGAAATACAACATTTTATCGGCTGCCGCATTTTTATCAATCTTATTTTTTGCATGTAATAACTCAAAAGATTTTTACAAAATTGCGGGCGAAACACAAGGAACCACTTACCACATGATTTACGAAGGCGAACATCCTAACTTAAAAAAACAAGTAGATTCGCTTTTACAGGTATTCGACATGTCTATGTCAACATACGAACCTTACTCCGTAATTTCCAAAGTAAACCGAGGTAACAATGTGGAAGTTGACGAACTTTTTACGCAAATGTTCAATAAAGCGGCGGAAGTTACCGAACATTCGGGCGGAGCTTTTGACATTACCGTAGGACCTCTTATTAATGCTTACGGTTTCGGTTACGGAAAACAAGAAACAAAAATAGACAGTGCTCTCATTGACAGTTTACTGCAATTTGTAGGAATGGATAAAGTTAAAATAGTCAATAACAGACTGGTAAAAGAAGACGACAGAATACAACTTTCCGGAAATGCAATATCACAAGGACAAGCAGTAGATTTTATAGCAAAATTTTTTCGTGAACAAGGCATCGAGAATTATATGATAGAAATAGGCGGAGAACTTGCCGTAAAAGGTCTTAAAGACGGCAAAAAATGGAGAGTGGGAATAGACAAACCTTACGAAGGAAACGACGTAGCCGGGCAAGATTTACAAACGGTATTGGCTATTACCGACAAAGCCGTGGCAACATCCGGAAATTACAGAAAATTTTATGTGAAAGACGGTAAAAAATATTCGCATTCAATAGATCCTCGAACCGGATATCCTGCTTTTCAAAACATACTAAGCGCAACAATAATTGCCGACGACTGCATGACTGCCGATGCTTACGCTACCGCATGTATGGTATCGGGCTTGGAAAAAAGCAAAGAAATAATACAAAACAATCCGGATCTGGAAGCATACTTCGTATATTCCGACGAAGAAACCGGAGAATATAAAGTATGGTTTACGGATGCCGTAAAAAAAATGATTGTAAAAGAATAAAATTATAATACAAGTCATCGTATCATTGCATTTAATATTTTTCAGCTGAAATTAAACATTGATACGATGACTTAAATATTCCGGATTAAACTTAAAGATGCTATTCAAAATCAAGATACAACAAATATTTCTTTCGCATTTTCTTATATTCTTCCAAATCTTTTTGCCACGATTTACGAATTTCGTCTTCCGGCATTCCGGAAATAATTTGGCGATACAGTTCCGAATTTCCCGCAAGTAAATTAAACCACCTTTTTTTAGTAATAAATTTACTCTTATCCGTAAATTTGTTATAAAAATCTATTAAATATTTTAACGTAAACTTTTCCTCCTCGGAATTTCTTAAATCAACTCCGTAACATGTTTCCCCTTCATGAACCGGATTCATCTGCATTCCCGGGATATCTTTCGGAACAAAAGAAAATTCGCCGAACCGTTTGTCCGGATATCCTATCACCTGAAAAGGAAACAATGTTCCTCTGCCTATGCTGACATCTGTAGCTTCAAAAAAGCATAAAGACGGATAAAACAAAACAGCTTTGTCGTCGGGCAAATTAGGCGAAGGTTTTACAGGAAGATGCCAACGGTCTGAATGTTTATACCCCGCAACTTTTATAACCTCCAAATCACACTGTATTCCGTTCTTCAACCAACCTTCTCCGTTTATCATTAATGCAAGTTCTCCGGCTGTTAAACCGTGAACGACCGGCACCGGATGCATCCCGACAAACGACTTAAACTCCTCTTGCAAAACCGGACCGTCAACATAAAAGCCCAAAGGATTCGGTCTGTCGAGAATAATCATTTTCTTTCCGTTTTCGGCACAAGCTTCCATAAATAAATGCATACTGCTTAAATAGGTAAAAAATCTCGCTCCTACATCCTGAATGTCAAAAACCACTATATCAACGTCTTCGAAATATGAAGCATCGGGTTTTCTGTTTTTCCCGTATGCGGCAATAATCGGTATTCCCGTTTTTTCGTCAATCGAGGAATTAAAATAAACTCCTCTGTCCGCATCGCCTCTGAATCCGTGTTCTAAAGCAAATATTTTTACCGTGTTTATACCTTCGGACAACAAAAAATCCAATAAATGAACGGTATCAATAATCGAAGTTTGATTTGCAACAAGAGCAATATTTTTTCCTCGCAGCAGCGGCAGGTAAACATCAATACGTTTATCGGCAGGCACAATAATTTCGGGTTCGGAAACAACCGGCAAAGTATCTGCGAAAGTATTATCGCAAACAGAGTCCTTTTCAGAATGTATATCCGTAATTACTTTACTTCCTTTAGGACTGCACGAAACAAAAAACAAAACGATAATCGAAAAAAATACGACAAAATATCGCTTTGTAATATACCAAGATTGAAAGAGTAAATCAAAATTCGGCAAGTTTTTCTTGAAATTTTTCGTTAGGTTTAATCGGATCATTACCTTCTCTGTATTTTTCTTTAAGACCCTCGACAAAATACATGTCTATTTCGCCTTTATTTTTTGCGGGTATTTTGCCCCTGTAAGTGCAAATAAAATAATCTTTAATATATTCGTAAGTTGTTCCGGAGATATTAATTTTACCGGGCTCGCTTGCGGTTTCCATCCTGCTTGCCGTATTTACCGCATCGCCCCAAATATCGTAAGCGAATTTTTTAGTTCCTATAACACCGGCAACCACCTTTCCGGTATGAATACCTATTCTAAGTTCCCATACTTTATAACCCTTAGCGCGCCTTGCAGCATTATATTTTTTCATAAAACGCTGTATCTCCATTGCCGCCAAAACTACGTCAATAGGATTACTTTTATTTCGCAAAGGCAACCCGCCAACGCACATATAAGCATCTCCTATGGTCTTTATTTTTTCTATAAAATGATTTTCGGTAATCTCGTCAAACTTCTTAAAATATACACCGAGTTCTTTAATAATTTCTTCCGGCTCAAGTTCCGAAGATATTTTGGTAAAATCTTTAAAATCCGTAAACATTATAGTTACCATACGATACTTTTTTGCCGTAACCCTGCCTTTATTTTTCAATTGCTCGGCAATTTCGTAAGGTAAAATATTCTGCAACAATTCGTCCGTTTTGTTTTTTTCGGCTTCCAATTGTGCATTTTTCTTTTCCAACTCACTTGTTTTCTTTTCCAAATCTTCCGCCTGCCCTGTAATACCTTCTATAAGCTTAAACAAAGACAACAACGATTTTACCCTTACGGTAAGCTCCAGTCTGTCAAAAGGAATCTTTAAAAAGTCGCCCGCACCGAATATTACCGCCCTTTCTATATCTTCGTTGCTGCTCGACATAACCAAAACCGGTATTTGCATGGTTAAATCAAACCCCCTGAAATCCATCAGCAAATCCAATCCTTTGGTATTTTCGCCGTAATCAATATCAAGCAAAATAATATCCGGTCTTTTCTCTTTTATTAAATCGAATACATCACCCGAAATGGGAGAAGTCATAATATAATAAGACTGAACCTCCGCCTTAAAACTGTCTTTAATGATTTTTATTATTTCATCATTATCGGAAACGGCAAGAATAATATATTCGGAGTGATTAATCATTTATTTTTTGCAAAAACATTATTTTTTACATTAAATTTTCGCCATAAATATAAAACTTAAGAATTGATTTTAAAAATTCAATTTATATATTTGTCGTTTTAATTGGTAAAATTAACTAAAATAGGATGATAAACAAAGAGAAAACGGAAGAATTAATTAAACGCAGGGAAGCGTTAAGGGGGTATCTTTGACATCGAAAAGAAGAAAAAACTGCTTTCCGAAAAAGAAAAGATAACACAAGAACCGGATTTTTGGAACGACTCTAAAGAAGCGGAAAAAAAGCTGAAAGAAATATCCCGCATAAAATCATGGATTACCGATTTTGAGAAAGTAGTCTCGGCAACGGAGGATCTTGAAGTTATATATGATTTTTACGAATCGGGCGATGCCGATGAAGCGGAACTCGAAGAAGCTTACCGTAATGCTCTTAAATATACGGAAGATTTAGAGTTTAGAAATATGCTCCGAAACGAAGAAGACGTATTAAACGCAATAGTAAAAATAAATCCCGGAGCCGGAGGCACCGAAAGCACCGATTGGGCGGAAATGCTTATGAGAATGTATATACGCTGGGGCGAAAGAAACAATTACAAAGTAAAACAATTATACATACAACCGGGCGACGAAGCGGGTATTAAAACCGTAACATTGGAGTTTGAAGGAGAATATGCATACGGATACCTGAAAAGCGAAAACGGAGTGCATCGTTTGGTAAGACTCTCGCCTTTTGATTCGAGCAACAGAAGGCATACTTCTTTCGCATCGGTTTTTGTATCTCCGGCAATAGACGATTCTATCGAAATACATATAAATCCGGCTGATATTACTTGGGAAACGTTCCGCTCCGGAGGCGCAGGCGGACAAGGAGTAAACAAACTGGAAACCGGAGTAAGAGTAAGACATAAACCTACGGGAATAGCCGTAGAAAATACAGAGTCGCGTTCTCAACTTACAAACAAAGAAAATGCTTTACGTATATTAAAATCGCATCTTTACGAAATGGAACTTCGTAAAAGACAAGAAAAACAAGCGGAAATAGAAGGAAGTAAAAAGAAAATAGAATGGGGTTCGCAAATAAGAAATTACGTAATGCATCCTTACAAACTCGTAAAAGACAACAGAACAGGATACGAAACTTCCGACGTAAACGGAGTTATGGACGGAGATATTAATCCTTTTATAAAAGCATATTTAATGCAATTCGGAGGAAAATAAAAAACAAAAATTATTATGTCTGTAATACACTATTTTTCTAAAGACCCTGATAAACGGGCAAAATTTATTTTTAACTTAATTGCTCCTTTATACTCTAAATTCGATAAATCTTTGCAAAAAGGATTTAAAGAGTCAGTTAAAAAACTTGACGACAAGGTAGTTATTGCCGGCAAAAGCGTTTTAGACATAGGAACCGGAACCGGAGCATGGGGGGCGGCAATAAACAAACTCGGTCCCTCGCACGTTACGGGCATAGATTTTTCGGAAAAAATGATACAAACGGCTCGCAAAAAACATCCGGAAATAAATTACAAACATATCGATGCCGAAAATTTATCGGAATTTCCGGATAATACTTTTGACATCGTTACGGCATCTTTCGTACTACACGGAGTAAAAGAAAACAAACGCAGAAAATTATTGGAAGAAATGAAAAGAGTATCAAAAAAATACGTAGTATTGCACGATTTTATGGGAAAAACACCGTTTACGGTCAAAATTCTCGAATTTTTGGAGCGAAGCGACTATAAACATTTTAAAAAGAATTTTTGCAACGAACTGAAATCGTTTTTTACCTCCGCCGAAAAAATTCCGGCACGCTACGGTTCCGGACTTTATATTGCCGAAAAATAATTTTATGTAACCTATTTAAAACTTAAAAAAATGATTAAAATATATCACAATACAAGATGCAAAAAAAGCCGCGCCGGTTTAGAATATCTTAAAAGTAAAGATGTTGATTTTACAATAATCCAATACCTGAAAGACCAACCTTTTACATTCGAATCATTAAAAAAACTTTTAAAAAAGATGAAAGTAAAACCGCAAGACATGATTCGCAAACAAGAAAAAATATATAAAGAACTATTTAAAGGCAAAAACTTTTCCGACGACGAACAAATTAAAATAATGGTCGAAAATCCTAAATTAATAAACAGACCGATAATAGAAACCGACGATAATGCAGTATGGGGCGACCCGCCCTCCGAAATCGACAAATTATTTTAAACTTGCACAAAATACGACATGCTTATATCAAAAGAACTTAAAAAAGAAAACATTGCCGAATATATTTTGTATATGTGGCAAACCGAAGATACGGTAAGAGCTTTAGATTTCGATATTAACAAAATAAAAGAAGTAATAGTCGATAAATACGACGTGCCTGAAGAAACAAAAAAAGAAATACTTTCATGGTATAAGAGCATAATAGAAATGGCCGAACTCGAAAACATAAAAAAAAGCGGTCATTTGCAAATTATAAAAAACTTAGTTAACGATTTATACGATTTACATCTTTGGCTGCTAAATCAACCCGAAGAAATACAATACAGGCAATATTTCGAAACCGCATTGCCGCATATTAAAGCACTCGAAAAAAAAATGAACGGAACGGCGGAAAACGACATAGACGTATGCCTGCACGGATTATATACGGTTATGCTGCTCAGAATACAAGGAAAAAAAATAAATAAAGATACGGAAACGGCGGTAAAAACTTTTCAGAAACTTATAGCTTTGTTATCGGCAAAATACAAAGAACGCGAAGAACATCCTGACAGATATTATTCTTAACCGGCTGTATTTGCCGGATGCGAAAATTCCGGATTAAGGCGTAATACATATACGTCGAACAAAGTTTTCAAACGAGCAAACAACTCGCCAAAACGCAATAAAGAAGCTTTTAATCCGTGCACCGGTGCCGCATTATACGCAACAGCATTAATGCCGAAATAATCAGCCGTAAAAAGAGCTCTCGTATTACGAAATTTTTCGGAAATAACGGTTATGTTCTTTTGCCCGAATTTTAAACCGGCTCCGGCAACCGAAACAAAAGTGCCGACACCGTCGTAATCTGCAATAATATACTTGCCGGGAATACCTTTTTTTATCAAATCGACTCTCATATGTTCGGGTTCGTTGCAGTTATAATTACCGGAAACTATTATATACGAAATTTTATTGTTTTTATACAAATCGACGGCTGCTTTTATGCTATTTTCGTAAAACGGATTTTCTCTGCCGTCTTCTGCATACTCAGAAGTTCCGAGAAGCAAACCGGCTTTATTTACGGGCAACTCCGACAATGTATCGTAACAACGTTTTTTTCTTGCTTTAAAAATATTCTCGCTTATTATCAATATTGTTAAGCCGGATAAGAAAATTACGGTAACAACTTTTTTTATTTTACCGGATATATTTTTCAATGCAAAAAAATAATAAATTAATTAAAAAACATGCCGCAAACGTTAAGCATATTTAAAACTCAGCGCACGTCAAAAGAATTAAAAAAAGATGAAATATCATCTGTTTTTTTATCCGATTTTGTTATTACGATAATTTGATACTGAACATGTTTTACTATCGTAATTCTGTAAAAAACATGCAAATTTTTATCCGGAATCTTTAAAAACGCTTCAAGCCCTTTTTGTTTCTTTATTTTGTAATAATATTTACTTATTAACTCGGCTTTTATACCGTCGATAAAAGATTGCAAAGACGCTTCCGTATAAGTTTTATTGTCCGGCGATACGGCGGGATTTTCGTGCTCGGTATATTTAAACATAAAAATATTACCGTTCTTTTCGCATCTGTAAAACTCCGTTTTAAGACCATTATCCGTTTTGCTTTCTTCCAATTTGTATTTTGCCGGAAATTCTATGCTGAATTTAGGTTTGTCGGACTTTAAAACAAATACATTTTCTTTTTGATTGTCTTCTGTTTTTTGAGCCGATAAAAATCCGCTTCCGAAAACAATAAAAAGCATTGATGCAATAAATATTTTATTCATAAGTCAGGTTTTTAATCCGAACAAAGTTACTGTTTTTTTCATTTAATATCAATTCCGAGGATAAAACGTCGCAAATTATCCAAAGCTCTCGCACTTGCAAATCTTACATTTAGTAAACGTCTGTTTCCGAAAATATATTTTTTCGCAATAATTTTTTCTTTATTGCCTGCGGCAATCCAAGTAGTGCCTACGGGCTTTTCGGGAGTTCCGCCGTCGGGTCCGGCAATACCCGAAACGGCAATGCCGTAATCGGTTTTCATTAAATCGAGCAATCCTTTAAGCATTTCTTTCACGACTTCTTCGCTTACGGCTCCGTATTTGTCCAAAGTTGCCTCCGAAACATTAAGCAAAGACATTTTTACTTCGTTCGAATAAGCCGCTATGCCGCCTTTAAAATAAGCCGAACTGCCGGGTACCGAAGTTATAAGACGGGCAATATTGCCGCTCGTGCAACTTTCGGCTGTCGATACGGTTTGTTTTTTTTCTTTCAAAATACCGGCAACGGCATCTTGCAAAAAAATATCTCCGTATCCGAATACGGCATCGCTTATTTCTTTTTCTATTTTTTCGGTTTCGGTATCCAAAATCTTTTTTGCTTTTTCGGCATCTTCGGATGTTATGCTCAAACGCAGGCGAATACGCTCGGGCGAAGGCAAGTAAGCCAAACTCACGTTCGGGTGCATGTTTTTTTCGAAATCGGATAATTTTTCCGCCAAATCGGACTCGAAATATCCGTAAGTTAAAATATTGCGATGAATAACCGACGGAGTTTTAAATCGTTTTTTCAACAAAGGCAAAACCGATGTTTCAAACATTTCTTTCATCTCAAAAGGCACTGCCGGCACAGAAATATAAACCGTATTGTTTTTTTCGAACATCATACCCGCCGCCGTTCCGTTTTTGTTGCGTATTATACGGCAATTTTCCGGCACTTCGGCTTGTTTTACGTTACGTTCGTTAAGTTCGAAACCTTTGCTTTTTAAAAATTTTTTTACGTCTTCGAGAACTTCGGCATTCGGTACAAGCCGTGTTTCGAAATATTCGACAAGAGTTTCTTTGGTTATATCGTCCGCCGTAGGACCTAAACCGCCTGTTATAATTACCAAATCGGTATGCTGCGAAACCTGATTGAGTATAAGTTTTATATGTTCTTTTTTATCCGAAACGCTTGTTATTTGTCTTATTTCAAATCCTGCGTCATTAAGTTTTTCGGCTATAAAAACCGAATTTGTATCGGTTATCTGCCCTATTAAAATTTCGTCGCCTACGGTAATTATATCTGCTTTCATTTTGTAATTATAATAAAAAAGAACGTAAAACCGGAAATATTACGTTCTTTATCAAATTAATCCGAGAAATTCATTATATATTTCGAAGTTTAAATTCAATATAAAAAATTTGACACTTTAATTCTTAACTAAAAAGCACGAAACAAGATAAAGCTAAGATTTTTTTTTAATTTTTTTCTTTCATTTCTTTGCGGATTTTCTTTCTCCTTTTTATTTCTCCGGCAATAAGCATAAGTTCACGACTTGTCTGACCTTTTACGGAAGTATTTTCTTCGGCTCGTCTGAACAGATAAGGCAATACGTGCTTCACGGGTCCGTAGGGCAAATACTTTGCCGCATTATAACCCGCCGCCGCAAGATTAAAACTTATATGGTCGCTCATTCCGTAAAGTTGCGAAAACCAAAATCTGTTATCTTTTTTGTCGATATTGTTTTTTTCCATTAAATCCGCCAAAAGCAATGTGCTTTCTTCGTTGTGAGTTCCGTTAAATATCGAAATAATTTCTCTGTGTTCGAAAGAAAAACGCAAAGCATCGTTGTATGATTTGTCGGTATCTTTTTTGGTTTCGTGTATGGGAGATTCGTAACCCGTTTTAGCCGCTCTTTCTCTTTCTTTTTCCATATATGCTCCTCTTACGAACTTCGCTCCGAGAAAATATCCTTTTTCTTTTGCTTTTTCGTAAGATTTTTTCAAATGTTCCAAGCGGTCTTTGCGATACATTTGCCAGGTATTAAAGACAACTGCTTTTTCTTTGTTAAATTTAATCATCATTTCTTCAACCGTTTCGTCTATAAAGTTTTGATACCATGAATCTTCGGCATCTATTAAAACGGGAACATCGACTTCGTATGCTCTGCGACAAAGAGTTTCCACGCGTTTTTTAAAATTTTCGGCTTCTTTTTTTTCTTCTTCGGTAAGTTCTTCTCCGGCACTTGCTTTGGTTAAAACGACAGATGTGGTAAAAGCGGTAGGTTTAAAAACCGCAAAAGGAATATTGTCGTATTTGCCGGCATTTTCAATTGATTTTAAAGTTTCAGCCAGTGCTTTTTCTATGTCTTCGATATTTTCTTTTCCTTCAACCGAATAATCCAGAATAGATTTAACACCGTATTTTCCGAGTGTTTCTACTCTCGAAGCACATTCTTCTATCGTTTCGCCTCCCACAAACAAGTTATAAATGGTGGGTTTTACTATCCAATTTATCGGAAAATGTATCATTAAAGCAAATTGTGTCAGAGATTTAGCGACTTTTGTGATAAAAGGACTTGCCATTATTCCGTATAATATGCGGGCTTTAATGATATCCCGGTCTGATTTTGACGCAAAAGCAATTTCGGTATTTTTAAAGTTTATCATATTGCGTTTTTCATTAAAATTAAGATTACAAAAATATAATTTTGAAAAATAAATGCCTTAATTACTTAACTTTTATAAAACATGATTTAAATTATTTTAATTTTGTAATAATTTTCGGCACGAAAGCAAATATAAAAAATATGAGCTTTAATCAAAATGATATTTCTCATACCGATAATATCGCAGATACTTTAAAAGTATTTTTAAGAAAAAGAAGCGGCAACAAAACAGCGATAATTACCGACAGCAACTGTCATAAATTGTGTTTGCCGATAATAAAAAAAGTGTTGCCCGAAAATACGGGTGTTTTTATTCTTAATCCGGGAGAAAATTATAAAACCGTAAAATCGGTTATCGAAATATGGGATTTTTTTACGGAAAACAATATCGAAAGAGATTCTCTTATTATAAATTTGGGAGGCGGAATAGTAACCGACACGGGAGGGTTTGCGGCATCAACATTTAAAAGAGGTGTTCCGTTTATAAATATTCCCACAAGTTTGCTTGCTCAAACCGATGCATCGGCAGGCGGAAAAACAGGCATAAATTTTAAAGGTCTTAAAAATGAAATAGGAACTTTTACTTTACCCGAACAAGTTTTTATATCCGATATTTTTCTTAAAACATTACCCGACGACGAATTTTTATCCGGTTTCGGCGAGATGCTTAAGCATGCGCTTATTTTCGATAAATCGCATTACAAAGAACTTATTTTATTTATAAAAAAAGACTTCCCTGAAAAAAATTACAAGAACTTGCAGTATCTGATAAGAAAATCCGTCAATATAAAAATACATTTCGTCAAAAATGATTTCAAAGAAAAAGGGTTACGAAAAACATTGAATTTCGGACATACTTTCGGACATGCATTAGAGAGTTTGTATGCACAAAAAAAACATTCTTTAAAACACGGTGTTTGCATTGCTTACGGTATTATTTGCGAGCTTATGCTTTCCGTAAAACACTTAGGATTCGATAAAAAATCGTTTTACGAAATAAGCAAAGATATTTTTGATATTTACGGCAAAATCAATATTCGGGAAAAGGATTTCGAAAAGATTTACGAATATATGCGACACGATAAAAAAAATAAAAACGAAAAAATACGATGTGTTTTACTGAGAGATGCGGAAAATCCTGAAATTAACCGCATTATAAGCAAAACGGATATATTTGAAAGTTTACGTTTTTTTAACGAATTATCTTCGGAAATGTAATACCTTTTAATTTTCGGTATCAATTTTGCAGATATGCTTTTTGTAAAAAAAATAATAATAATATTTTAATATTAAGCGTTATTTTTTATATTTGTGCTTATCAATTAAAACAGGTAAATTGAAAAAATTAATCGGATTATTAATTGTTTTGTTCATTGTAAAGGCGGGTGATGCTCAGATATCCCATTTCTCGCAATTTTATTCCACGCCGATGACAATCGCACCCTCATTTGCCGGTTTAACCGAAGCAAGCAGGTTGTCTTTGAACTACAGAGATCAATGGCCTTCCATTCCGGGTGTTTTCAGAACTTATTCCGTAGGAGTAGATAATTATTTTAAGCGTGCAAAAAGCGGCGTAGGTTTATTATTCTTCAGAGATGTTGCCGGAGAAGGCGATTTGGGACTTACCGAAGCCAGTTTATTATATTCTTACAAAATAAAAATAGGACAAAAACGCGGAAATATTAATTCCGAATGGTTTTTACGTCCGGGTATTCAATTTAAATATTCTCAGCGTTCGGTTGATTTCGAAGCCCTTACATTCGGCGATCAATTACTCGGAGATAAACCCGCAACGGTAGAAGCTCCGCCTCTCGCAAATAAAGCATATATTGATTTTTCGGCATCTTTGCTCGGATATACGGATTTGTATTGGGCAGGTTTTTCTGTTGACCACTTATTGCAACCGACTCAATCGTTATACGGATATAACGATAAAATGAAAATGAAGTGGTCTGTATTCGGCGGTGCCAAGATTTTATTAAAAGGGCAAAAAAACAGACGTGTAAGATACGGCAGGGATGTTGAGAATGTTACTTTTGCTTTTAATTACCAATATTGGGACCAATTTGACCAATTGGACATAGGAGCATACTGGACACACGACCCTCTTATATTGGGAGCATGGTTCAGGGGTATTCCGGTAGTAGATAAAAATGATAAAACATTTAATAATATTGATGCAATAATTGTTTTGGTAGGGTTTAAACTTACACCTGACCTGAAAATAGGATACAGCTACGACATGACCGTTATAAGAAATCTTTTCAGCCATACGG
>JAADDR010000194.1 GCA_013153865.1 Chlorobiota bacterium
CAATATCATCATAATAATTTTCACTGTCTTCCGACGGAAATACCGGAAATCCGAATGTTACTTTTTGAACACTGTCGGAAGTATTGTAAAAAACAAATGTTGTAGTAAACTTTCCGCTGCTTTGGTCATAAACAACTACTTCTTTAAGCATTTGAATATACTTATTATTTATCGGATAGATGCTTCCTCCCTGCGGACCGACTTCATAAGCACCGTCATCCGCAAATGCTTTTAAATTCATAAAAAAAGAAAGCAGAATAAAAAATATTACTCTGTAAATCATTTTACTGTCTTATAAAAAACATTAAACTCTTAACAACCGTGCCACGCTGAAGCGTAGCACGGATATATTTACATAATTATCATTATTATTTTACCTGCAATCTTTCTTTAAAAGGCAAAAAAGTCATAAAATCGGCATGATGCACGATATATGCTTCGGTGCTGCGTTTTACCATATTACCTTCGCCGGCATGTGTGGCTATAATGTGGCAAACTTCCGCCGGCACGCCGCATTCTTCGGCTATGGAAACCCCGGAAAACGGATGTCGCAAATATTTGCCGTAAGTTCCCTGAACGGCTTTTCCGTTTTCGTCAAGAACATACTCTAAAAGTTTGCCCACGTCGGCAAGTATTGCTCCGGCAATAAGCACGTCAAGATTTACGGGCAACTCGCCGTGATAAAATTTATTAATCTGATTTCCGGCATCGCGGGCAATATGCACAACCGATGCTTTATGCTCCATAAAAGTAACATTAGTCGGCACCAGCAACGTAAACGGTATGCGGTTCAGGTCGTCAGCGGTAAGCACGCTGCGTTCCAAAGCAAGTTCCCATGTTTTTGCCGTTGCTTCGCGAAGTTTTTCGTCTTGTATCCAAGACAATTCTTCGCCCCAAAGTTTTTTTACGTCTTCAGTCATAACTCAAAATTTACAATTTGGCAATAATTGCGTCCGCCATTTCTTTGGTCGAAGCGGCACCTTTTTTAACGACATCAGCCGTTCCTCTCATTTTCATCATATCGTAAGTTCTTACTTTGCCTTCGGCAATAACTTCCGCAACGGCTTTTCTTATCTTGTCGGATATTTCTTTTTCTTCGATAAAATCAAGCATCATACAAGCCGATTCAATCATGGCAATCGGGTTAACGATAGAAGTTTCGTAATCGGCATATTTGGGTGCCGAACCGTGCGTGGGTTCAAAAACGGCAACACCGTCAAGCGACCATTGTGCCGAGCATGCAAACCCGAGTCCGCCGATAAGTCCGGCAAATCCGTCGGATACGATATCGCCGAACATGTTTCCGGCAACGATAACGCCGTAATTCTCAGGATTTTTGGTGAGCCACATCATTTGTGCGTCAATGTTTGTATTCCAAAGTTCAATTTCCGGATAATCATTTTTTTGCATTTGTAATGCCATTTTATACATCATACCGGAAGTTTCGCGAATTACATTCGGTTTTTCGGCAAGCGTTACCGATTTATAACCGTATTTTCTTGCATAATCGAATGCGGCTTTTAAAATATTATATGTTCTTTCTTTCGAAAATATTCTCGTGGATATTGATATTTCCTCTTTCGGAACATGCCCGAAATTTTTCTTAAATTTAGGATGCGACATAAAAGTTTCGTAAACTTTATCCTCCGGATTGCTCCATTCCACGCCTCCGTAAAGACCTTCGGTATTTTGTCTGAAAATTACGACATCTATTTCCGGTTCTTCGATTTCGTTGCCTTGTCCTCTGCGAATAAAGTTAAGAGGATTTCCTTTGTATGTTTTGCACGGACGGGCACATATTTCCAAATTAAAATGCTGACGCAAACCCACTATCGGACTTGAATAAACCAATCCTTTGTCTTTAAGTTCGGGTGCAAGTTCTTCAAAAGCTTCGTCTTTGGGTTTTGAGGTTATGGCACCGAACAAAGCGATTTTATGTTTTTCGAGTAAATCGATTGTTCTTTGCGGAAGCGGATTTCCTTCGCTTTTCCAAAATTCCCAACCGATGTCGCCTTCAACATATTCGGCATCAAAACCGGCGGCTTCCAATACTCTTAAAGTTTCGTCGAGAACGGCTTTTCCTATTCCGTCTCCGGGCATGGTTACAATTGTTCTTTTTGACATAACAATGTTATTTAATATTTCTGTTTTAATTTAAAATTTCGTAAATTTATAACTTTTAAAATAAACAGGATATACATTTCGCAAAATAGACCGAAATATGTTAAAAAACATCTTTTTTGGATTTCTTACGGTAATATTACCCTTACGGGGAATAAGTCAACACATTGATTGTTATACCGTTATCGCAGGCAAGAATGCAAGTGCCGACGGCTCGGTTCTGGTCGGACACAACGAAGACGACGGAGGAAAAGAAATGATTGTAAACTGGTTTAAGGTTCCTCGAAAAAAATATAAAAAACAGGACAGTATAACGCTGCTTAACGGAACAAAAATTCCGCAAACGGAAAAAACATTTTCATACCTTCGTTTTCAGGTAACAAAACAAAAATTCGGCGATACTTATCTTAACGAAAACGGTGTATTGATTTGCTCCGATGCCTGTGCATCGAAAGAAGATACGGCAAAAGGCAACATCGGATACTATTTGCGTAGAATAATTGCCGAACGCGCGACAAATGCAAAACACGGCGTAAAACTTGCCGGAAAAATAATTGAAACATACGGTTACGAATCTTCGGGCAGAACATACACGATTGCCGACGGTAAAGAAGCATGGATGCTTTCCGCCGTAAAAGGCAAACATTGGATTGCACAACGCATACCGGACGATGAAGTTGCAATTATACCGAATTATTACACGATACAAGAAGTTGATTTAAAAGATACCGTAAATTTTCTTGCCGCTCCGGATATTGTCGAATATGCCGAAAAACGCGGTTGGTATAATCCGGAAACCGACGGCGAATTTAATTTTCGCAAAGCATACGGCGATTCTGCCTGTAACATTGCCGATTACAACATACCGAGACACCTTGCCGGTATTAACGACTTATCGGCAAAACATTATTCCGAATCGGACATTCCCCTGCCCTTTTCGTTTAAGCCGAAACAAGAAGTAAGCATAAAAGACATTAAATCTCTGCTTTCAAGCCATTACGAAAATACCGAATTTTGCAGTTTCCCGAAAAGCGGAAATCCGCATAAAAGCAAAGTAAGAACTATTTGCACGGAAACAACACAACTCAGTTTCGTCGCACAATTGCGAAGCAATATGCCTGCGGGTATCGGCAATTTGGTTTGGGTTTCTCCTTATAACGGATGTCTGTTTCCGTATATTCCGGTTTATTTCGGGATTTACGACACAAATGATAAAGTTCGATTTACATCTTACAAAAATTCGGAAAAACTGCAATTCGAAAACGACAAAAACAATCTTGAACAATATCCCGAACATGCTTATTATCAATTTAACGAATACGTAAAATTTATTGAGGAAAATTATCCCGAACGAATTGAAGAAGCCCGTATTTTTAAAACTTTAACGGAAAAAGAACTTGCAAGAAATCAAAAAAATCTTGAAAAATCCGTTCTTGAAGTTTATAAATCATACCCCGACGATACCAAAAAGATATTGACAAATTACTGCAATCAATATTTTGATACCGTTTTAAAAATTACAAAGCAGATTATGAACAAAAAATAAATTAAGCGATATACTGCAACATTAGGGCAAAAGCCAATTTTACATCTGTCAGAATCAATAAATTTAAAATACAAACATCAGATAATTATTTTTTTATAAAAATAAAGTCTCCGCCTTCGTCACCTACATTCTTAATATCGCCAAACTGCGGTGTATTAGGGCTGTTATTTCCCACAGGAATTTCAATTTGTCTAAAAAGTTGGCTTGCCGGCAAATATCGTTCTTGATTATTTAATAATCGGTTACTTAGATATTTAAAAAATACGCTTTTGTTCGGAACTGACTTCAGAGCTCCGCTTGTAATAGCATTTCTGCTCTTTAATTCATATTTTTTACGTACGGCTTTTGAAGCATTAGACTGTAAACTGCGAGTTTTAAATATACCGCCGCTGAAACATGCATCTGCCAAGAGTAAGGTATGTTTAGAATTTATCTTTCTTATATTATCAACCAAAACGCTGTTATAAAGCCATGCATCAGTATAACCGAGTTCCGCATCTTTGGGCAACCAATAACCGATTTCGCTGTTTTCGTCCCAATCGCCGTGTCCGGCATAAAAAATTAAAAAATTATCGTCTTCGGTTATTTTTTTCGAGAAATCATCAAAAGAACGAATTATTTGGCGGTAAGTAGGATTCAGCAATAATTTTACATTTTGCGGCTCAAAAGTATAATTTTGCGTTAAAATATTGTATAAATTACGAGCATCGTTAATCGGTTCTCCTCTTAAATCCGGTATTTGCGGATCGTCATAATCACTAACGCCCATAATTAAAGCATAATATTTTCCTTTTTGCGGTAAAATTTCCGCAGTCGTAACCGTATTTTGCTCTTTGCCTACAGTAATTACAAAACTTTTTATACCCGATAATCCCTTTTTATCTATTGCAACTACCGTAATATTATTGTTTCCGGTCGTAACAGGTATTTCGGCAAAAAAATTACCGCCGGATGTTATACGTGCATTAATACCGTTTACCAATATTCTGCCTATGCCGTCATCATCTTTTACAAAACCTTCTACCGAAACAGTTTTTGCGGTTGATACTGTTATTTTGCCTGTTTTTGGTTCGGTTATCGTAATTTCCGGCGGAATATTATCAGTTGTATAAGATTTACTGCCTTTTATTTCTACGGTTTTTACATGCACATAATCAACTTGACCTTCCTCTTCGGTATTTTTCAGTATTATAATATTGTTTCCGTTTGTTATGTAAGGTTTTATATCAAAAATAACATCGCCGTAATTTCCGTTTTTACCAATACCGTTTTCCGTCATTGGTTTTGTATCTAAAACGACATCCGAATTTACTTGTACCAAAAAGTCGGTATAATCACCGTCGCTGTCATAATCGTAATCGGTTCCGTTTATAAAAAGCCGAAAATTTCTGTATGTTTCCGGATTTGAAATATTAACGGATAATTTTAGTTCATCTGTGCATTTAAATGTCTTATCTAAATAATAAGGTGTATTTAATTTTATTTCGTAAGCATATTGCGGTTTTTGTATACTTATTGTAATATTTTTAATGTAAGCATAATCTACCTGTCCTTCAGTTTCTGTATTTTCGAGTATTATCTCATTTTCTCCTTGTTGCAGGTATTTTTCGATATCTAAAACCAAATTTTCGACATTACCGTCAGCACCAATTCCTTTATCTTTTAAAGTAACAAACTCAAATAAGGTGTTTCCGTTTACTCTGACTGCAAAGTCAGTATAATCTCCATCATTGTCATAATCCGTATCGTATCCGTTTAAAATTAATTTAGCATCTCTTACTGTTGATAAATCATCAATCTCAAAAGAATATACCCTTTTTGTTTGGCAGGTAAATT
Organism: Chlorobiota bacterium; assembly: GCA_013153865.1. Classification (GTDB taxonomy): domain Bacteria; phylum Bacteroidota; class Bacteroidia; order Bacteroidales; family JAADGE01; genus JAADGE01. The sequence goes on from JAADDR010000194.1 coordinate 5,504, forward strand.
CTTGCCCTGTATAATTTGGTTGATTTACACTTAAAGGAATAATATTTGTTAAATCCTCAGAACTACCTATACTTTTAATTTGTATCCAATCTATACGGCAATAGTCGCGTTGATCCAAAGTTTCCGTATTTTGGAGGGTTACCGTATTATCCCCGCTTTTTAGATAATCCGAAATATCCAAAACGGCTCCGTCTTTACTTCCGTTCGTTCCCAATCCGTATTTTACCAAATCTTCGGCATAAAAAACCTTTTCATTATTTACATATACGGCAAAATCGGTATAATCACCGTCATTGTCAGAATCATAATCAGTTCCGTAAATAACCAGTTTAACAGGTTTATTTAAATCCGACGAAGATATATAAAAATTGTAATCGTGTTGTTTCTTTGCCGTAAAACGTTCATTTACATCAAT
>JAADDR010000078.1 GCA_013153865.1 Chlorobiota bacterium
TTCACTTTCAGATAATTTTTTATTTTTTCGTAATCGTTCGAGGATATGATTTTGTTTTCTTTAAGGATTTTTAAGTCGTCAATAAATCCGTGATTATTTCTGAAAGAAATAATTTTTCCGGCAAGTTCGTAGGATATATAGGGGTGTCTGCCGAGTTCGGATACTTCGGCAAAGTTTACGTTTATTTTTTTCAGTTTAGTTTTATCGATAATTATATCGCCGGCAATTTTGTCGTAGTATTGTTTTTTTACGCCGTAAACTTCCAGAAGTTGTTCTTTTTTATAATAACCTCCGAGCAGATTCCGGTATTTAACAATGCGTTCGGCATTGTATTGCCAAAATTTGCCGTATTTTTTCATTTCGTTTGCCGATAAGTTGTTTATGTCGACCGGTTTTCGTTCTTTTTGTTTTTCGGGTTTGTTTTTTGTTTTTTCGATTATTATGTAAGGTTCGAGTTCGGCGTATTTTTCGTTGCTGATTACATAGAGTTTTTTAAGGTCTTCTTTTTTGTAAAATTTGCCTCCGTTGTCGATATATTTTCTTATCGACTTTACCTGTTTATCGGAAAATCCGAGTTTTTTCCAGCCGTCGTCGTTTAAAGTGGCGGGATTAAAAAAGAAATATCCGGGAGTATTTTTGTTTGGTTTGTGTTTGGTCTTTTTGTCGTAAGTTTTATGTTCGGGCAAATTGATATACGGATATAATTTTTTATATTGTTCTTGCGTAAGGGAATATATTTTTGCAAAATCTTCTTTATATTTAAAACTTCCTCCGGCAGCAATATATTTTTGTATCATTTTATATTGGAAGTCGGATATTCCGAGTTTTTCGGCTTCTTTTTTCGTGAAGTTATTAGGATTAAATTTGAACAATTCCGTTTTCGGATTTATGTTTTCGTCATATAAATCGGGAAATGTATCTTTTTCGTTTTCGGCAAATATTTTTTCGTATTCGGAGAAATCATTTTTTTTTTCGGGAATAAAATATTGAACGGTTTGATTTACAAGGACCGTAACGACAAGTATTGCGAGCAAGACAAAAATGCCTCTGCTTTCGGATTTGGTAAAGTTAAAATATTCTTTCAGTTGTTCTTTAAAAGACACATTCAGTTATTATTTTACTTAAATTTCTTTATAACTCCGTTTTTAATATCAGACATATATTGTTTTAAATCCTTTTTTACTTCGGAAGCCATAATAAGTAATCCGAGGATATTGGGAAATGCCATGCTCAGAATCATAAAATCGGAGAAATCGACCACTGCCCCGAGACTTGATGCAGAGCCGATAACAATAAAAACAAGAAATATTATGTAGTAAACCAAAGATATGAGGTATAAATTTTCGGTAACTTTTCTGTTTCCGAACCATTTTCCGAAAAGGTATTTAAAACCGTTAAGTCCGTAGTACGACCAAGAAATCATGGTAGAGAAAGCAAAAAGTATTACTGCTATTAATAAAATCCAAGAGAACCAAGGGAATACACTGTCGAAAGCTTTTGAGGTAAGTTCGACTCCCGCGAGTCCGGCAGCTTTAGAGGGGTCGTAATATCCCGTAAAAATAATTACCAGAGCCGTCATTGTACAAATTACAACCGTATCGATAAAAGGTTCTAAGAGAGCGACAAAACCTTCGCTTACCGGGCGGTCTGTTTTTACCGCCGAGTGTGCTATTGATGCCGAGCCGACTCCTGCTTCGTTGGAGAATGCGGCACGCTGAAATCCTACGATAAGGACTCCTATGATACCTCCTTTAAGTGCTTCAGCGGAGAATGCGCCTCTGAAAATAAGTGCAAAAGCTTCTCCGGTGTGAGAGATATTCATACCTATAATTATAATTGCCGCAAGGATATACAAGAAAGCCATAAAGGGGACAATTTTTTCGGTAACGTTTGCTATGCTTTTAATTCCTCCGATAACCACAATTCCCACAAAAACAGCAAGCAGAACTCCGAAATAAGCTCCGTATCCTTCTATTCCGGGTATGAAAGGTGCTATTTTTCCGGCAAGTTGCGAGAATGCCTGATTTGCCTGAAACATATTTCCTCCTCCGAGCGAGCCTCCTATAACCAGAACGGCAAATATTGCTGCAAGAATTTTTCCGAGTCCTCCGAGATTTCGTTTTTTAAGTCCTTTACTGAGGTAATACATGGGGCCTCCCGAGACTTGACCGTCTTTATCGATATTTCTGTATTTTACGCCGAGAGTAACTTCGGTAAATTTAGAAGCCATTCCGAGCAAACCTGCAATAATCATCCAGAATGTGGCACCAGGTCCTCCGAGTGTAACCGCAATGGCAACACCGGCAATGTTACCGAGACCTACGGTTGCCGACAAAGCGGTAGTAAGAGCTTGAAAATGGGATACTTCGCCTTTGTCGTCAGGGTTATCGAATACTCCTCTTATGAGTTGAACCGCATGTTTAAATCCTTTGAAGTTTATAAAATTCATTTTAACGGTAAAAAACAAAGCGCCGAATATCAGCCATACCACAACAAAAGGGATATTCATTGTTTTGGGGTCGCCGTTAGGATATCTGAGTATTTCTCCGTTATCGTTATGTAAAACGGGGTCGTATAATTTAAAAGTTTTAAATATATCGAACATTAAGAATTTTGCAATTCCGTTTACCAGAGGTACAAAAAAAGAGTTTATTTTTTCGTCGGCAGATTCCGGCGGAACGGTAAAGTTAACGGTTTCCGATAATCCTTCGGCATCGGTAACCGTAACGGTATAAGGGGCACCTTCGGTAAGCCCGTCGGCTATTAAAGAATTTTGAGAAGTTGATTTATCCGACCATTTGTATTTGTAAGGTTCTGTTCCTCCGTAAACGGTTATTTCCGCCATACCGTCTTTAATTTTATCGGAAAGATTTGCAGTTTTAATCTTTAAATTAAGCTTCTGAGCCGATAATGTACTTACGGCAAAAAGCAGAAATAAAATAAACGGAATTTTAAAAAACTTCATACAAAAAATATTTAATTAGCAAAATGTGAAAAAATCTTATATGCAATTTAGTTTGCAAACATTCTTAATTGCCTTGATATTGTTTTTTTAAGATCTTTTCTTTCAACGATATAGTCCAAAAATCCGTGTTCGAGGACAAATTCGGAACGTTGGAAACCTTCGGGGAGATCGTGACCGACCGTATCTCTGATAACTCTCGGTCCGGCAAATCCTATTAAAGCACCGGGTTCGGCAATATTAATATCTCCGAGCATGGCAAAAGATGCCGTTGTTCCTCCGGTTGTGGGGTCGAGCAACAGTGAAATATAGGGTAATCCGGCATCGGAAAGTTGATTAAGTTTTGCCGATGTTTTTGCCATTTGCATAAGCGAAAATGCTGCTTCCATCATTCTTGCGCCTCCGGATTTAGAGATAATCATAAGAGGAATTTTGTTTTTTATTGCATAGTCTGCGGCTCGCACTATTTTTTCTCCTACTACCGACCCCATTGATCCTCCTATAAATTCGAAGTTCATTGCGGCAATTACTATTTTTTGTTTGTCAATTTCTCCGGTTACCACAGTCATTGCATCTTTTAATCCGGTTTTTTTCCGGGTGGCTTTAATTCTGTCAACATATTTTTTTGTATCGACAAAATTCAAAGGGTCTGCAGAATAAAGGTTTTCGAATAATTCCGTGTATTTATTATCGTCAAATAATATTTCGAAATATTTAACGGCCGGAATACGTGCATGATAACCGCACTCGCAAACACTCAAATTGGCTTCGTGGTCTTCGGTCGGAACAATTTTTTTGCATTGCGGACATTTATACCACAGTCCTTCTTTTATTTCTTTTTTATCTTTTGTGTCGGTTATTATTCCCTGCTCGGTTCTTTTAAACCATCCTGTATTTTTTTCGGTCATCATTTGCAGTTAAAAGTTAAAAGTGTAAAGTTAAAAGTTTAGAGGTTTACTTTTACAAAAGTTCGTTTCTGTTCATACAGTTTAAATCTTCGAATGCCGTTTGCAGTCTTTCCGCCATTGATTTTTCTCCTTCTCTTAGCCAAGCTCGCGGGTCGTATTTTTTCTTGTTGGGTTTGTCCGGTCCTTCGGGGTTTCCGATTTGAGCTTGTAAGTAATCGTGCCATTGAGCTTCGTATTTTCTTACACCGTTCCAAAATGCCCACTGGGTATCGGTATCGATATTCATTTTTATTACTCCGTAAGATACGGCTTCTCTTATTTCTTCGCGTGTAGAGCCCGAACCTCCGTGGAATACAAAGTTTACGGGTTTGCTGTCGGATAATCCGTGTTTTTCTTTTATGTAGTTTTGGGAATTGAGCAAGATTTTCGGTGTTAATTTAACGTTTCCGGGTTTGTAAACTCCGTGCACGTTTCCGAAAGATGCGGCGATCGTAAATTTATCGCTTATTTTCATTAATTCGGTATAGGCGTAATCGACGTGTTCGGGTTGGGTGTATAATTTAGATTCGTCAACGTTTTCGTTATCCACGCCGTCTTCTTCTCCGCCGGTAATTCCGAGTTCTATTTCGAGTGTCATACCTATTTTGCTCATGCGTTCGAGATATTTTGAGCTTATTTTGATATTTTCTTCAAGAGTTTCTTCCGATAAGTCGAGCATGTGCGAGCTGAAAAGCGGTTTGCCGTGTTTTTTGTAATGTTCTTCGCCGGCTTTCAGAAGTCCGTCAATCCAAGGAAGTAATTTTTTAGCTGCATGGTCGGTATGCAGTATAACCGGCACTCCGTATGCTTCGGCAACGGTATGAACGTATTTTGCTCCGGCAATTCCGCCGAGAATTTGTGCCGAATGGTTTTTGTTCGGTAAACTTTTACCGGCAAAGAATTGCGCTCCGCCGCTTGAAAATTGTATCATTACGGGTGAATTTGCTTTTGCGGCGGCTTCGAGAACGGCATTTGCCGAATGCGAACCTACAACGTTAACCGCAGGTATTGCAAATTGGTTGTCTTTTGCAATTTTAAAAAGTTTTTGAACATCGTCGCCTGTAACGACTCCGGGTTTTATTGTATTAAATGCCATATTTTTTTTAATTATGAATTATGAGTTATGAATTTTCAGTTTTTCTCAAATAAAATTCAAAGATAATAATTTGATATTTTAAGGCAAGATTTTTTTGTTAAAAGGAGTTGTGAAAATTGGTATATAAAAATTTCAATCTCTAGTTTTCGGGTTAGCCGGGAAATTTTGTCGTCTTAAAAAGGCAACTTACGTAATATATCCGTGCCACGCTAAAGCGTTAACTTATTGTCCGAATTTTTGGGCGTATTATAATGCCGAGTTCGCTTGATATTTCAGACTTATTTTGTTATCTGTATTTCAAAGAACTTTTCAACGAAAGAACATTGATAGGGAATTGTCTTTAAAAATTATTTATAGTAAACATATTTAAATTCGGTATCAAATACTTTATTATTTTCTTCATAATATTTACTGATTTTTTTCATCAATCCGTTCTCATAATAATTAAAAATAAACACAGCTTTATCGCTTATGATTTTTAGTATTTTATTGTTGCCTTTATCAAATTTTTCGGATATATCATAAAATATTTTGATATGATGTGTATTAAAACCGTCCGGATAATAAATATAAAATCGTGCAGGAAAAGCCCTTTCTTTTTTAACTAACGGGGTATAATTATTCGGAATTAAATTTATGATAAAAATCTCGGAAATTCTGTCATAAAAGTCAAAAAGAAAAATACTTTTGATGGTTTTCCTGTTTTCGGTAGTCTCAACAGTTTCAAATATTCTGTCATATTTATATCCTTTATATTTTTTTTGCCGCAAATCACTCTTGATTAAACCCGTATAAGAAATTAATT
>JAADDR010000171.1 GCA_013153865.1 Chlorobiota bacterium
ATTCTTCGAGAGTGATATTATCACTCCATGTTTCCGTTATTATTTTATTTTTTTCGTCTATGGAGTATGTAATTCCCATAATTTATTGTAAAACAGAAAAGTAGTGATTTAAAACATTTTAAAATCGTTTTAACAAAATTATATAAAAAAACCCGTAAAAAAAAATACGGGTTTTTGGTTAAAAAACAGACTGCGATTTAAAAATATTTATCTCTGAAATAAATTATCGCCGATTTAAGATTTGATTTTGCTTTTTCGGATATTCCTTCTTCCAAATTCCATTTGTATCCTTTTATTTTGATAATATATGCCTCCGGATTTTTTTTATAAATATTTTCGCATAAAGCCAAAACGGCATCCGGACTTAATGCGTGAGTGGTATATGTTATTTCGCCGTTGCTTTTGCATTTTTCTATTTTAAAATCTTTTATGTCGTTTCCTTCATAAGCATCGACAAAAAAAACTTTATCGTAATTTGCGAGTATTTCGGCATCTTCTATGTTAAGCTGGTAGCAATACTGTTTTTCTCCGCCGAAAAATCCGGTTTTGCCTATTTTGTCGAGGAAAGCCCAGCCCAGACCGTCGTCTTGCCGGGCAGAATTTCCTATGCCGAAAATAATCGTGTTATTATGATTTGACGAGTTCATTTTTCAGATTTCCTTTGTTGTCGTAAACGGATAATTTAAGAGGCATTTTTCCCATTGCGTGCGTGGCACAGCTTAAACACGGGTCGTATGCTCTTATTGCGACTTCCACTTGGTTGAGCATTCCTTCCGTTATTTCTTCTTTTTTGTCGATTACGTTTTGAGCAACCCACGATACAGCTTTGTTCATCGGGTCGTTGTTGTGGGTAGTCGAAACAATGAGATTACATTTTGTTATTTTTCCGGCATCGTCAACTTTGTAATGATGAATAAGGGTTCCGCGAGGTGCTTCGATTACGCCTATTCCTTCATTTCTTCTTATGCCTTCTCTTACGAGTTCGTTGCCTGTTATGTCTTCGTCGTGCAGAAGTTCTTTCATGATTTCGGCGGCGTGCAGGGTTTCTATCAATCTTGCCAAATGCGTGTGCATTGTCATGTTGTTGGGTTTGCCGTTTGTGTAAGACATAAATTCTTTGCGTTCTTTTTCGGCGAGAGGTGTCGATATCGAGTCGCAAACGTTTATTCTGCCGAGAGGTCCCACGCGGTTCCAACCTTTTTCTCTTCCGAGATGTTTAATATACGGAAATTTAAGATACGACCACCGTTCTACGTCTTCGTTAAAATATTTGTGATATTCGAAATCGGGTATGTCGTTGAGAGTAATATTTCCTTCGCCGTCAACAGCTCTCAGCAAGCCGTCGTATAAGTCCAAAGTTCCTTTGCCGTCTTTCGATACCAAACCGAGATGTCCGGACGGATATGCGGCGAAAGTATCTAACCATGCGGCGTGTTTTTTATGATATTCTTTCATAAAATCGATAACTTCGAGACACCATTGTATCATTGTATCTACATTCGGAATATCTTTTCCGTCGAGGAAATAGTCTATTTCGCTTCGATGAAGGTTTTTGTGAACGCCTCCGGGAACCGCCGCTATGCCGTGAATTTTTTTTCCTGCCGTTGCTTTAATTATTTCTTGTCCGAATTTTCGCATTAAAATTCCTTTTTTTGCGAGTTCGGGATGTTCTTGTGCCACGCCCACAACGTTTCTTATTGCGGGGTCGGCATCGGTGCCGAAAAGTAAATCCGGCGAAGCCAGATAAAAGAAATGCAAAGCATGCGATTGAAATACTTGTCCGTAATGTAAAAGTTTTCTGATTTTTGTTGCCGTCGGCGACAGGTCTTCGGGGTCTATACCCACGATTCTGTCTATTGCTTTTGCGGCGGCAAGATGATGGCTGACGGGACAAATACCGCACAAACGTTGCACAACCAAAGGTGCCTGCCAATACGGATGTCCTTGAATGAATTTTTCGAAACCTCTGAACTCCACTATGTGAAATTTCGAGTCTTTTACATTTCCGTTTTCGTCAAGTTGAATGGTTACTTTTCCGTGTCCTTCGACTCTTGTTACCGGGTCTATTATTATTTTTTTACTCATTATTCTGAAAATTAGATGTTTATAAAATTAAAAACATTGCTTAATCGTATTTAAATTCTTCGTAAGCAACTTTTTCTCCGGCACCGAACAGTATGTTTTTGACGGCTTTCCAGATATGGTCGGCATTTGGCGGACAACCCGGAATAAAATAGTCTATTTTTATTATGTCGCTGACGGCATATACTTTGTTTAAAAGTTTCGGTATGTCTTCGTGATAAGGGATTACTTTTTCGTCGTTTTCGCTTGAAATTGAGTTGAGATATGCTTCTTCGAGGCAATCTTTCAGCGGAAGCGTATTTCTCATTGCGGGCATACCTCCCCAAACGGAACATTCGCCGAGTGCTACCACTATTTTACATTTTTTTCTGAATTCTTTCAGAACTTCGAAATTCTCGGAGTTGGCAACACCGCCTTCTATGATACCTATATCGCATTGTTTAGTGAAATTTTTAATGTCGGTTAAAGGCGATTTGTTAAATTCAACGAGTTCGAGAATATCTAAAATTCCCAAATCAATATCGAGCAAAGACATGTGGCAACCGAAACATCCGGCAAGAGAAGTTGTAGCGACGATTTTCTTTTTTCCGTCTTTCGGAATATCTAATTTAAGGTCTTCCGAAGGTATCCATTTTATTTGTTTGTCGATATCGAATTTTCTGTCGCCGAAAGGTTTTGCGGTGCATTTGCCTTTTGCTATTATTGCGCCTACGGGGCATAATTTTGCCGCATCGAGAACTTGTTCGTCGGTGAGTTCTTTTGCTTTTTCGTAATCCATGCCCACTCGCATGTTATGTCCTCTGTTTTGAAAGTAGAAAACGTTTTCGCCGTTGTTTGTTTTTACTTCGTGAACACATCTTTTGCAAAGAATACATCTGTTGTGTTCGAGAAATATGCGGTCGTCTTTGAAATCTCGCGGTCTTTCTTCGAAAAGATGCGGAAAGCGGGATGAAGATATTCCCATTTCGTATCCTTTGCGTTGCAGTTCGCAGTCGCCGCTTTTTGCGCAAGCCGGGCAATAGTGGTTGCCTTCGGCAAAGAGCATTTCGACTATTGCTTTTCTGTTGTCCAGCACTTCGGGAGTATTTACTTCGACATTCATTCCGTCGAAAACTTTTCGCGTGCAAGCGGTATCCGGTTTGCCGTTTATGTTAACGGTGCAAACTCTGCAAGTTCCGAGCGGCGGGTATATTTCTTTAAAATGACACAGGGTAGGGATGTAGAAACCGTTGTTTTTTGCGGCTTCAATCAAAGATTGACCTTCTATTGCGTCAAATTCTTTTCCGTCTATTTTTATTTTAACTGTTCTCGGGTCCATATTAATTGTTTTTTACGTAATCATAATAATCGTTTAAAGCGGCTTCGAGGTTAAATTCTTTTTCTTTAAGCGCTTTTTTCTTAAATAATTCAGGGAATTTATTAACTGTATCGACGATAAAGTTCGTTGAGGTTTTTCCGAGTCCGCAACGGCTTGTATCTCTAAGCACTTTTGCCCAACTTTTCAGTTCTTCGATTTCTTCGAAAGTTGCTTCTCCGTTTTTTATTTTTTCGAGTCTTTTTCCGATAAGATAATTACCGGCTCTGCAAGGTGTGCATAAACCGCAAGATTCTGCAATAAAAAAATTGGAGAAGTTTGTAAGTATGTCGAAAACGTCTCTTTTTGAATTGAATATCATTATCGAACCTCCGCAAATTAAGTCTTCGCCGCAAATTTTTCTGTTAAAATCTTTTTCGGTAAGAACCGTTCCGGAAGGTCCGCTGAATTGTATGTAGTTTACGTCGGATGCTTCGCATAAATCAAGCATTTCTTTTACCGTTATGCCCCATTCTATTTCGTATATTCCGGGTTTTTTGCAATCTCCTGAAATCGAGAGAAGTTTTGTTCCTTTTGTTTTATCCGTTCCTTTTTTGCCGAAAAAATCGCTGCCTTTTTCCATTATTCTCGCAACGGCCGTAAAAGTTTCGACATTATTAACGACGGTAGGTTTTTCGAGGTATCCTTTTTCGACGGGAAAATAAACTTTTGTTCGCGGTCCGCCTCTTTTACCTTCGAGCGATTCGATGAGCGATGTTTCTTCGCCGCAAACGTAAGCTCCGGCACCGGACATTACTTCGATGTCGAAATCGAAATTTTTGCCGAGAATGTTTTGTCCGAGTAAACCTATTTCGTAAAATCTGTTTATTGTTTGTTTTATTTTTTCTTTAAGGAAAAAGTATTCGGCACGCAGGTAAATTATGCCTTTTGTTGCACCGATTGCATATCCTGCCGTAATCATTCCTTCGAGAACAAGCCCGGGTATTTGATTGAGCAAAACCCTGTCTTTGAAAGTTCCGGGTTCGCCTTCGTCGGCATTGCAAATAATGTATTTTTGCAGACTTCCGTTTCTTTTTGCAAATTCCCATTTAAGTCCCGTGGGGAAGAATGCTCCGCCTCTTCCGGAAAGTCCGCTTTCTTTTATTTCGGCAATAATTTCGTCGGGTCGTTTTTTTACCGTATTAAGTACGGCTTCGCCTTCTTTGTATTCGCCGAATATTACCGGTTCGCCTTTATCGTTTTTGTATCTTACGAAATCTTTGACTTCGTCTTTAATTTTGTCTATATTTCCGCCCGATTTAAGGTGAGAGATTATTTTTTTGATTTTTTCGGGCGTTAAACCGGTAAAAGGTCTGAAATTGATTAGTGCGGCGGGTTCTTGGTCGCTCAGACCTATGCAGGAAGTTTCGAATAAAGAGAATGTTCCCGTGGGGTCTGTTCCGCCGAAAACGGCACCGGTTTCTTTTTCGAGTGCTTTTTTTATTTTCCGGAATCCTTTTATTTCGGAAATCATACTGTTGTTAAGATATATCGTGTATTTTCCGACCGGTTTTCTTTTAAAGAAATGGTAAAAGGAAATGACACCTTCTATTTCTATCCGGGAAATTCCGAGTTCTTTCGAGAGAGCTCTGATGTCGGAATCGCTGATATATCCTTTTTCTTTTTGAAAATCCCACAAATAATTTAAAAGTTGTGTTCTTTCGTTTTTTACGGAATAATATTTCATGAGTATTTAATTTTTATGTTTGTAAAGTTCGTGATATGTTTTCGGGTGTTCAATGATTTTTATCATGTATGTTTTTTAGCATTTTTTCGGGAAACGGTTTTGTTGTGCGGGAAGTCTTCGGTTTTACTTTATTAAGGGAATAAAAAATTTGTGCTTTAGAAAGGTTTTTTTAAAATTGCATATTGATAAAATGTTTTGTTACTTTGAAAAAGATACTTTTTAAATTCGGTTTATCGTTAAATTGGATTTTTGCCGTTTTATTAATTTTCTCGGATTTGTCGGTTTTTGTAAGTCCGGATATTATTCCTTATGTTGCTTTACTCGGATTGTTTTTTCCGTTTTTGGTTTTAATTAATTTATTGTTTCTTTTTTTTAAAATTTTTTCGGGAAGCAAATATTTTCTTATATCTCTTTTTGCCTTACTTTTAAGTTATAACAGAATAAAAGACAGTTATGCTTTCGGAAACAAAAAAGTAGTGAAAGCTCTTATAAATCCGGTTAAAGTAATGTCATACAACGTAAGATTGTTTGATTTATATAATTGGACGGGGAATAATTGCGGCGACAGTATAGTAAATTTAATAAAGAAAGAAAATCCGGATATTTTGTGTTTACAGGAATTTTATTCTTCCGATAAGAAAAATTACCGGGAAGTTATAATTAAATCTTTGGGA
>JAADDR010000181.1 GCA_013153865.1 Chlorobiota bacterium
CGGTAGCTTATAAAAACAAACGATATTACAAACGCTTATCCGAATTTTTTATAAAAAAACTAAACAGTTCTTATATTTATTAATTTAAGTTAGGATTTTCGGGAAAATATTGCCAAATTTTATACGGCTTATCAAGTTTCGAAACAACTTTATCCCAAATTTTTCTGTCATTTTGCATTATTGTCTTTACCTTAATGTCGGAAACTAACCAATAATCTTTTTTTATTTCATTTTCAAGCTGTTGTATCCCCCACCCCGAATATCCGACAAAAAATCTGATTTTTCCTTCTTCAAGCAAACCCTCTTCGGACATTGCTTTTACAACATTAAATTCTCCGCCCCAATATAAATTATCTTTTATATGCATACTTCCCGGTATCTTTTCTCCGTATGTATGAATATAATAAATATGCTCTCCGCTTACAGGTCCTCCGATAGAAATATTCATGTCAAAATTTCCGAATTCTGAAGAAATTTCAGAAATTCTCCGGTTCAACGGTTTGTTTAAAATAAAACCGACAGTTCCGTTTTCGTTATGCTCGGCTAAAAGAATAACGGAACGACTGAAAATTCCGTCGGGAGCAAACGGCTCGGAAACAAGCACCAAGCCCTGTTTCGGCTTTTTATTATTATGCTTAAGTTTAAATATGTCTTGATTTTTATCCATTAACTTTTTTACGATTTTTATTATATTAAAGGCAATAAAAATGCCGTTTTTGATAAATATCATGCTAAAATAAATATAATTTATATTTTTGTATGATAAACAATATTCAGGAAACTTATATATGAAACGAATTCTTTTTTTTCTTTTGACAGTAACGCTTATAATTATATTCGGCTCATGTAACCGTCGTGTAAGATATATTTATAAAGAAGACCAAAAAGCCGACAGTATATATGTTTATCCTGTAAAATCAGAAAAATACCGCTTAAAACCGGGAGACGTTTTACACATAAAAATTATTACCACAGAACAAAAAATAAACAACCTGTTTAAAATAGACGAACAAACAAATAACCTTAACCAAAATATGAACGGAGGAAATTTTTACCTTTCCGGATTTACCGTAAACGATACAGGATATGTTCAAATCCCGGTTCTCGGTGCCCTCAAAGCCGAAGATAAAACCGTAACGGAGTTTCGTTCGGATGTTACGGCTAAAGCGCACGAATACCTGAAAGACGCAATAGTTAACGTAAAACTCGTAAGTTTTAAACTTTCTTTTCTCGGAGAAGTAACTCATAAAGGACCGGTTTACATTTATCAAGACAACATCGATATTTTAGAAGCAGTATCAAGAGCCGGAGGCGTTACCGATTATGCCGACATGAGCAATGTAACTGTAGTCAGAAATCAAGACGGAAAACGTTTGGTTTATAAACTGGATTTAACAAACCGGAATTTATTAACATCCGATAAATTTTATTTATATCCGGATGACATCATTATAGTAAACCCGCTAAAAACAAAAATTGCAAAATTAAACTTAAAAGATTACTTTTTCTTCTTTTCGGCACTCTCTTCCATGATAAGCACAACGGCTCTCATAATAAGTATTTTTTCAAACAACTAAAAATAATAACGATTATAAAATGACCGATTTATACAATAATGCGGAAGATAACGAAAACAAAGGACTCGAAATAAAAAAGTACCTGTTTAAAGCTCTTTCTTACTGGTATCTTTTCGTTTTATCCGTAATTATTTCATTCTTTGCCGCCGAATGGATTAACAAATACAGCATTCCCACATACGGTTTGCATGCAACCGTAATGCTGAAAAACGAAAGCAACGAAGATGAAGTTGCGGGAGGACTAACACTTTTCTCAAAAAGAAAAAACATTAACACGCAAATGGGAATATTAAAATCATATTCATTAAGCCAAAGTGCCGTTGAAGAACTTAATTTCGAAATTTCATACTTCAAAGACGAACCGTTTAAAGCCGATTACGAAATATACAACCAATCACCTTTTATCGTAAACCTCGATACAACATTCAGACAATACAACAATGTACCCGTTTACGTTACGTTTTTGTCAAAAAATAAAATCAAAATTAAAATTGATGCCTTTGAAACGGAAAAAATAATAAAACCCGGAGAACAATTCAAGTATAAAGATTTCAGTTTTAATATTACATATCGCGACTCTCTTTCTTTTAACCCCTCAATAACGGATAATAAATATTATTTCGTAAAAAAAACGGTAAACAGCATTGTTAAAGATTATCTTCACAGATTAGAAATAGAAGTAAGCCCGGAAAAAAGCTCAATCCTTTGGCTTTGGATGATAGGAACCGTTCCGCAAAAAGATGCCGATTATCTGAACAAACTTATAGAAATATACATACGCAACGGTCTTGAAGAAAAAAATCAAAAAGCAGCCAGTATTATAAAATTTATAGACAAACAGCTGGAAAGCGTTTCGGACTCGCTTAAAGTTACCGAAACAAACCTGCAACTGTTTAAACAAAAAAACAAATCCGTTGACATAAGCAATGAAGGAATGATTTTACTTACAAAACTGACGGAATTACAAAAACAAGCCGAAACACAAAAGAAAAAACTAAGCTATTACAAATATCTTAAAAATCAACTTACAAACAATAAAAACGTAAACTCGCTGACGGCTCCGTCGGTAATGGACATAACCGACCCTGTTTTATTAAGCTACCTCGAAAAACTTTCCGATGCCGTAACAAAAAGAGACGAACTGGATTTCAGCGTAAAAAGCGATATTCCCGTTTCGGAAAAATTAGACCTCCAAATACAAAACATACAAAACCAAATAGCGGTTCATGCGCAAAAAAACATAGAAGTTACGGAAAACGACTTAAAAACAATAACAAAAAATATCGCAAAAGTAAACGCAGACATAAATAAACTGCCGGTTTCGGAAAGACAAATTATAAACATACAACGAAAATTCGACATAAACGACGAAATATACACATTACTGTTAAAACGCAGAACAGAAGCGGCAATAACCCAAGCATCAAACAAAGCGGATACCAAAATGCTTGACCCCGCAAGACCGGAAACCGCCGAAAAAAAATCTCCGGACGAAGCCGGAAATAAGAAAAAAGGCATTCTTTTCGGTTTGCTGATTCCGATTATAATAATTATAACGGCAGAATTTTTTAACAATAAAATAGAAGACAAAACAGATATCGAAAGCCGAACGGCAATTCCCGTTTATGCAACAATAGGACGAAACAATACCGATACCAACCTGCCGGCGGCAAAACATCCAAAAGCTCCGATAACGGAAGCATTCAGAGCATTACGAACAAACCTTCAGTTTATATTAAAAAATAAAAACAAAAAAATAATAACGGTAACCTCATCCGTCAGCGGAGAAGGAAAATCATTTATATCAACAAATTTAGCTTCGGTTATTGCCCTTTCGGAGAAAAAAACCCTCTTGGTAGGATTAGATTTAAGAAAACCTAAATTACAAAAAGAATTCGAATACGACAACAACAAAGGAATAAGCATATATCTCGCAAACAGATGCGAATACGAAGACGTTATACAAGAAAGCAAAGTAAAACACCTTTATCTTGCTCTTTCCGGCCCGATTCCGCCTAATCCGGCAGAGCTGATAGAATCCGAAAAAATGCATACGTTTTTCAAAAAAGCACTCGAAGATTTCGACTATATAATCGTCGATACTCCGCCCGTGGCAGTTGTTACCGATGCTCTTTTATTAAACGAAATATCAGATGCATTCCTGTATGTCATAAGACAATCATATTCCTCAAAAAACGTAATAAAACTTCTCGAAGAAGCAAAAAAAGAAGCCAACTTACAAAACTTGGGAATTGTTCTTAACGACGTTCAAATACGCAAAGGATACGGATACAGTTACGGTTACGGATACGGTTACGGATACGGTTACGGACAAGGTTATTACGACGAATTTGACAAAGAAAAATCCGATACTTTAAAAAACAAACTTTTAAAAACATTAAAAATCAAAAAATCATGAAACATTTTGATCCGGCAACAGAACTTAATAAATTACAACAATTCGGAGAGTTCGGCGGAGTAAACCCGTCAATTACGGATTCCGCCACATATACGTTTTTACAAGCCGATACTATGGTCGATACGTTTAAAGGCGAAGCCGAAGGATGTTTTTTATACTCAAGACACTGGAATCCGAGCAACAAATACCTTTCGGATGCTCTTGCCGCAATGGAAGGAACCGAATCGGCATGGGTTACCGCATCCGGAATGGCAGCCATTACATCGGCAATACTGCAAGTTTGCAACACCGGAGACCATATTGTTTCATCCGTTACCACATACGGAGGAACCTTTGCTTTTATGAAATACTATCTCCGAAAATTTAAAATAGACGTTGATTTTTTTATACCCACGGATTTAGACGCTCTGAAAAAAGCAATACGACCCAATACTAAAATCATTTACACCGAAACTGTTTCAAATCCTCTTTTACAAATTTCGGATATCCCGGAAATGGCAAAAATAGCAAAAGAAGCCGGTGCAAAACTTATTGTTGACAATACCTTTTCGCCCATGATTGTTTCTCCCGCAAAACTCGGAGCCGACATTGTAGTTTACAGTATGACCAAATTCATAAACGGAAAAAATGATTGCGTTGCCGGAGCAGTTTGCGGAAGCACCGAATTTATTAACTCAATGATAGATTTAAATACCGGAACCGCCATGTTACTCGGACCGGTTTTAGACCCGATGCGCTCGTCAAGCATTCTTAAAAACCTTTATACACTGCACATAAGAATGAAACAACACAGTAAAAATGCCGCTTTTCTTGCCGAAAAATTTAACGAACACGGAGTAAAAGTTATATACCCGGGATTAAAAACACATCCCGGACACGAATTACTCGGCAAAATGATGAATCCGGATTTCGGATACGGAGGAATGATAGCAATAGATTTGGAAACCCGGGAAAAATCTTACGACTTTATGGAAAAAGCCGAAAAAGCAGGCGTAGGTTATCTTGCCGTAAGTTTAGGATATTTCAGAACCCTGTTCAGCAATTCCGGAAGCAGCACATCTTCAGAAGTACCCGAAGACATACAAAAAGAAACGGGAATGTCTCCCGGACTCGTGCGCTTTTCCGTAGGACTCGACAACGACATAGAATACACATGGAATTTAATAAAAAAATGCTTATAAACAACCTGTTATAAAAACAACATAAATATTCTGCCGGCTTTTTAAGCGATAACTTTATATCACTTAAAAATATGCCGTTTTTAAAACAGAAAAAACAAAAACCCGAAAAACGTCAAAAATGAAAAAAAAAATAATACTTGCTTTTTTATTATTTCCGTTTGCGGCTTCGGGACAAAAAGACTCGATAACCGACTATAAACCCGAAAAATACGAAACAAAGTTCGGACCGTCAAAAAGACATTACGCATACGCATATTTTAATTTTCTTTTTGCGACACCTCCCGACGAAAACAACGATGCGGAAATATTTTACGGCAAAACACATTCAATATCTTACGGAGTAAGATACCGATTGAAAATCACAAACTTTTTTGCCGTCGGAACGGGAATAAATTACACATATAGCGTTTGGCACTTTAAACAAACCGAAAATAAAAAAATACCGACTTCCGAAATTTACGATAAAGAAAAAATAAAAATTCACACTTTGGAAGAAGATATTTTCTTACGCTTTAAAACAAAAAAGAAAAAAAATTCGGCAGAAAACTTTTTGGATGCGGGAATATACGGAAATTGGGATTTCAGCGACAAACGACAATATAAAATCTATACCGACGAC
>JAADDR010000108.1 GCA_013153865.1 Chlorobiota bacterium
CTTTGAAATTTTTCGAAAGAACTTCGGCAACAGGTATTAGATTGTCGGACATGCCGAATAACCCGTGAATAAAGATAAGCGGTTTGCCTTCTCCGAATTCTCTGTAAAAGAGTTTCATTTTACCGGTTTTTATTTCAGATTCTTAAAACTGTTTTCTATTTCTTCGGAAATATTTTTTAACACTTCTTCGAACGGAGGCATACCGTCAATTTCCGTAACATCGTGTGTTTCTTTGTATTTTTCTATAACCGGAATTGTTTTGTCTTCGTGTTCTTGCAAGCGTTTAACTATTTTTTCGGTGCTGCTGTCGTAAGGCATTGCCGCATCGGTTTTGCCGCGTTTGTCCAAACGGCGTATAAGTTCAAGAGTGTCAACTTTTATATCAAAAATTTTTGCTATGTAAGAGTCGTATTTTTTCAATAATCCGTCTAAAATGTAAGATTGCACGAGAGTTCTCGGAAACCCTTTAAAGATAAACCCTCTTACGTTTTTTGAGTTTTGAAGTTTTTTTTCTATAAGCGGAATTACTATCTCGTCGGGAACCAATTGACCGTTTTCGTACAGATGTTTTATTTGTTTGCCGATTTCGGTATTTTGTTTTATTTCTTCGTCAAGCATTTCGCCTGTTGCCACAAATTCCAGATCGTATTTTTCGGCTAATGCTTTTCCCAAAGAACCTCTTCCGGAACCCGGATGCCCGAACATAACAATATTTAACAGTTTTTTATTTAATATTTCGTTAATGATTTTTTCTATGTTTTCCGTAACTTTTTCTATGCTTTGCATACCGTTTACGGCATAAAACAATCCTCTTTCTTTATAATACTCCAAAACCGGCAAAGTTTTTTCTTTGTATTCTTTAAGACGATTTCTTATAACGGTTTCGTTATCATCGGTTCTGCCTGATGTTTTGCCTCTTTGCAATAACCGTCTTACCGATTCTTCTTCCGGAACTTCGATGCTTATTAAGCAATCAAGATTTGAGTTTAATTTTATCATAAGTCCGTCAAGAATATATGCCTGAATATATGTTCGCGGAAAACCGTCGAAAAGAAATCCGTTTGCATCAGAATTTGATTTAATTGTTTTTTCGATAATCTGCACAATAATTTCATCGGATACCAGACCTCCTTCGGCAATAATGTTTTTTGCCTGAATGCCGAGTTTTGTTCCCGCCGCAAGTTCTTTGCGGAGCAATTCGCCCGTAGAGATATAAAATAAGTTGTATTTTTTTGTCAGAAACTCGGATTGGGTTCCTTTTCCCGCTCCGGGAGGTCCGAATAAAGCTATGTTAAGCATAATGTATTTTTAAATTAAAAGCAAGCGTAAAAATAATAAAATTATTAAGAAAACATCTTTTGAGTTTATGCATAAAATTAAATTTGAAAAATATATATTTGAGGTTTAAAATCATTATAAAAATCAAAATTATGATAAAAAGAAAATTTATAAGTCTTATAAGCATATTCATATTACTTGCCGGAACGGTAAGCGCGCACGAAGGTATGTGGATACCTATGTTGCTTAAAAAATACAATATTGCGGATATGCAAAAAAAAGGTTTTAAACTTACGGCGGAAGATATTTACAGTATAAATCACGCAAGTATGAAAGATGCCGTTATGATTTTCGGAGGCGGTTGTACGGCGGAACTTATTTCGGACAGAGGACTTATAATAACAAATCATCATTGCGGATATTCAAGCATACAGTCGCACAGCTCTTTGGAACACGACTACCTCACAAACGGCTTTTGGGCAATGAGCGACAAAGAAGAATTGCCGAACGAAGGTCTTACCGTTACTTTTCTTGTTAAAATGGAAGATGTAACGGAGCAAATCTTAAACGGTGTTATCGATGAGATGACCGAAGACGAACGTAAAAAAATAATAGAAAAACATATTGACGAACTTAAAAAAGAAGCATCGGAAGGTAATGATTATCAAATTAAAATAAAACCGTTTTTTTACGGAAATCAATATTTTATGTTTACGGAAAGAGTGTTTAAAGATATTCGTTTGGTAGGCGCACCGCCTTCGGCAATAGGCAAGTTCGGCGGAGATACCGACAACTGGATGTGGCCCCGACATACCGGCGATTTTTCTTTGTTTCGCATTTATGCCGATAAAAACAATCAACCTGCCGAATATTCGGAAGATAATGTTCCTTATAAACCGATAAAACATTTTCCCGTTTCGCTTAAAGGCGTTAAAAAAGGCGATTTTACCTTAGTATTCGGTTATCCCGGAAGAACCGAAGAATATCTTACTTCTTATGCCGTGGATATGATTCAAAATAAAATAAATCCCGAGCGTATTAAAATTCGTCAAAGTATTATTGATATTATGTCGGAAGATATGGAAAAAGACCCGGCAATTCGTATAAAATACGCATCTAAATATGCAAGAGTTTCTAATTATTGGAAAAAATGGATAGGCGAAAATAACGGCTTAAAACGACTTAACGCAATAGAAAAAAAACGGGAAATCGAAAAGAAACTTACCGAACGCATAAACGCAAACAAAGACTTTAAAGCAAAATACGGACATTTGTTGCCGGAATACAAAAGCATTTACGAAAATTATACTCCGTATAAACTTGCCGAAGAATATTTTTTTGAAGCGGTATGGCGATCGGAAAGCGTAAAGTTTACTTCCAAACTTGCCGGATTATTGCGCAAAGGCGATGATGTTACCGAAGAAGACATAAATAAGATTAAAAAATATGCCCGCAAGTTTTTTAAAGATTATAATATATCTACCGATATGAAAATTTTCAAATCTTTAATTAATTTATATTACAAAAATGCAGGAAAAGATTTTCAACCGAAGATTTTTAATTTTGTTAATTTGCTTCAAAAGTTTAATGTAAACGATGATATTGCTTTAAATTTATTTGCAGATGCTTATTTCGGAAAAACATTTTATCTTAACGAAGATAAGTTTAACGATTTTATCGAAAATTATACTTACGGAAGCGAACAGGACGAAAAAATAAAAAACACACCCGCATATAACTTTTTTTACGATATGGTTAATGTTTATTATACGAAAATACATAATAATACCGAAAAATACGACAACCGGCTCGACAAACTTAATCGTTTGTATATGCAGGCACTTATGCTTACCGACACAAACAAAGTTTTTTATCCGGATGCCAATTTTACCCTTCGGGTAGCTTACGGAAACGTTGACACCTACGAACCGAAAGACGGCGTGGAATACGAATACTACACCACGCTTAAAGGCGTTATCGAAAAAGATAATCCTGATATTTACGATTACAAAGTGCCGGCACGCCTTAAAGAACTTTACGAAAAGAAAGATTACGGACCTTATGCCGAAAACGGAAAAATGCACGTATGCTTTATCGCTTCCAATCATACAACCGGAGGCAATTCCGGCAGCCCCGTAATTAATGCGAACGGCGAACTCATCGGCGTTAATTTCGACCGTAATTGGGAAGGCACCATGAGCGATATTATGTATGATCCCGAAATGTGCCGGAACATTACCCTCGATATTCGTTACGCATTGTTTATCATCGATAAATTTGCAGGCGATACACGTTTGATTGATGAAATGACGATTGTTGAATAAAAAATATTTTGAAAAGAGACGCCCTGCCGGAGCGTTTATGCACCGAATAAAATTTGCAAATGTATGTAGAGACAGTCCGGCAGGCTGTCTCGATAAACGAAAAACGATTAAATAAAAAATGAGACGCCCCGCCGGAGCGTCTCTACAATAAAACATAACATGCCCGAATTATACAAAGAAAAATATAAAATAACATCAAACAGATTGCAAGGATATGATTATTCGTCCGAAGGAGCATATTTTATTACAATTTGTACGGCAAAACACTTATGTGAATTCGGAAAAATCGAAAACGATGAAATGATATTAAATAATTTCGGCAAAATTGTCGAAAAAGAATGGTATAAATCCGAAAAAATAAGAAAAGAAATTTCTTTCGGAGAATTTTGTATAATGCCGAATCACATTCACGGAATTGTTTTTATAGGAAATCCGATTTTGCAAAACAAAAATGATTATAAAATTCCGCAAACACCGTATTATATAAATAAATTCGGGTCGCAATACAGAAATATATCAACATTTGTAAATCAATTTAAAGGTACATGCACAAGAAAAATACGCAAAGCGGGAAATAAATCATTTGCTTGGCAGCCGAATTATTACGACCATATTATTCGTAACGAAAAGGATTTAACAAGAATTGAAAGATATATTCGTTCAAATCCCGAAAATTGGGAGGATGATAAATTTTACAAACCAAAATAATTATTTTAGGCTCGTAGAGACAGTCCGGCAGGCTGTCTCGTAAAAAAACAATAAAAATCGCAGACAGTCCGGCAGGCTGTCTCGATAAACGGAAAACGATTAAATGAAAAAAGAGACGCCCTGCCGGAGCGTCTCTACGGAAAACAATGAAAAAAATAAATATTCAGACCAAAACCATCGGCTTAATAATCGGCTCATTATCGGCAATATCAATATTACTTTTTGCCGACCTCGACCCGCAAAAACCCGAAATTACCGCAACCCTTGCCGTAGCGGTATTAATGGCAATATGGTGGATTACCGAAGCCGTGCCGGTTGCCGTAACGGCACTGCTGCCCGTTGTGTTGTTCCCCGTACTCGGCGTTATGAACGGTAAAGCCGTATCTTCCGAATATTTTAACAGCATTATTTTTTTGTTTATCGGCGGTTTTTTGGTTGCCTTGGCAATGGAAAAATACAATTTGCATAAACGCATTGCTTTAAAAATTTTGTCGTTTACCGGCAGCGGTTACGGAAAAATTTTATTCGGTTTTATGTTCTCTACGGCATTCCTGTCGATGTGGATGTCTAACACGGCAACCGCAATGATGATGGTGCCGGTTGCCATGTCTTTGATATACAAATTTACGGAATATCTGAATCCGGAAGACACAAAAAAAATATCGACAGGGTTACTGCTGAGCATAGCATACGGTGCTTCTGCGGGCGGAATAGCCACATTAATCGGCACGCCGCCGAATTTGGCTTTTACAAAAATATATGCTTTAAATTTTCCTGATGCTCCCGAAATATCTTTTTCGCAATGGTTTGTTTTTGCTTTGCCGGTATCGTTCGTTATGCTGATTGCCGTATGGCTTATCCTGTATTTTAAATTTAAACCTTCGCATACCGGCGATATTAAAGAAAATTCAATCTTTAAAGACCAATACAAACAACTCGGCAAAACAACTTATGAAGAAAAAGTCGTATTTACTGCTTTTCTCGTTTTGGCTTTTTTATGGATTTTCAGAAACGGATTTAACTTCGGGATAAATATTCCGGGTTGGGCATCTTTATTTAAACATCCCGAATATCTTAACGACGGAACCGTTGCGATATTTGTTTCTTCCGTATTGTTTTTAATCCCTTCTAAATCCGAAAAAGGAAAACGTATTTTAGATAATAAAGTTTTTGCAAAATTGCCGTGGCACATTATTCTTTTGTTCGGCGGCGGATTTGCTTTGGCAAAAGCATTTAAAGTTTCCGGTTTAACCGAATATTTAGGACAACAATTAACCGTACTTGAAGGTATAAATCCGTTTTTAATTATTTTTATCGTTGCACTTTTTATGTCGTTTTTAACGGAGTTAACATCAAATACTGCATCAACGCAAATGATATTGCCGATATTGGCAAGTTTGTCTTTATCATTGAAACTTAATCCTTTAT
>JAADDR010000026.1 GCA_013153865.1 Chlorobiota bacterium
GCGCTAACAAACAATATTATTACGACGAAAACATGCAAAACGGTTTTTATCGAGTAAAAGTCAACTTCTACGAAGGTTGCGAAAAACTTTCACCTTTATTCGAAGTAACAGAAAACCAAAAATCCTTACCCCTCGATAAAACGGTTCAAATATACCCTAATCCGGCTGATAACGACATAACAATCGAAATCGATAATAACTATACCGGAAACATACAAATAACAATAAGCGACGACCTCGGGCGAAAACGAAAAGAATATAAAATTTATAAAAATCAAAAAATCATTGAAATTAAAGAAAACACATCCGAACTCAATACCGGAAACTATAATGTTGAATTTATTTTCGATAAAATAAAATTCGGCAAACAATTAATTATAAAATAACCGTTATGAACAAACTGATAATAACATTGTCTATTCTGATAATTTCAAAAACACTTGTTTTCGGACAAATTTTCGACGAATCCCGGAAATTTACAATCAGAGATTCTTCTCTTATACTGTTAAACAAATATCAGGAATACGCCGACCTGACAGAAGACGGCATATCAATAAGCCGGAAATACATTTCACGTTTTTTATCATTATTTACGGAAAACGCTAATTTAGTAAACGACTTATACGGAAAAAAACAATTTATTACGCCGAATGAGTTCGTTAAAACGGTTAAAGAAAAATATAACGGAGGTATAGAAGTAAAAATAGAACTCGACAGCGCATATTTTAAAAATCTTACGGTAATAACAGACAGTCTGTATTCGGTGCAAATAGACTGTAAAAAATACACCGTCGGACTAAACAACCAAAATAAAATAATCCGAAAAGATATAGAAGCAACATTTACCGTTACTTTTAATTATCAAAACGATACTTTCGGCAACTTCAAAATAAAAGAAATTATAAGCAAAAAAATAATTCTCAAAAGATATAGCGACAAAAAAATTAAAGGATTATATCTCGGCGTAAATGCAAATATCCTTTCCGGAAAATTATTATTTGATAACAACATTCAATATTACAATCACGACTATAAACTCTCCGGAGCATTATCCGCAGGAATTACGGCAAACTATTATCTCTCGTCTAATTATGCCGTCAGCGCAGGTATAGAATATTGCAACTTTAACTCAAATTTCAATACAACATACAACAACGAACAAAACAATAACCTCCTGCGAACCGACATAGATAACGACAAATATTATTTATACGTTAATTCCGATTTCTCGGAAGAAAACAACCTGAAATACATATCACTTCCGGTAAAATTCATTTACAGACATAAATTATATAACGAAACATCATTTTTTGCATCTCTGGGAATTTCAATATCATATATACTGTCATCCGAATCATATATATCCGGAAACTCGGTTCATTCGGGTTGGTACGACGAATATAATTTACTGGTGGACAACGCCCCTTTATACGACTTCGGAAGTTATTCTTACAACAACACTTTCGACCTTAAACTGGCAGACATTTTTCTTTCCGGAAATATTGAAGCCGGAATATCTTTTCCCCTGAAAAAATCGATATACTTAAATACCGGACTTAACTTCAACAGCAGTTTTACGGATTTAAAATACAACGAATCATCCTATAAAGACGATTATATTTACCTGAACGGCATACCGAAATCACTATTCATTCAATCTGCCGGCATATTTATTTCCTGTATATATAAAATCTGAATATTATGAAAAAAATTACAACAATAATCGTTTCCTTACTTATAAGCACCGCCATATTCGCAACCGATAATAAAATTATTATATCTTCTTACGACGGACATAACGCCGAAATACTTATCACGGAAAGCTCTTTTGAAGACAATTCCTTTAAAGTAACATTCTACATAAACTGGATAAACTCAAAACTGAAAAAAATTAAAGACGAAAACTCCGTACTCGCAATATTAAACGATTCCGTAAAAATTTTTCCCGAAAACTCGGTAGGAATATCTTCTCAAAGCCCGGTAAGCGATTTTTCAAATAAAAAAATTACCCTCGAATTCTTTGCAAAACCCGACTTCGAAGGAGGAAACGTAAAAATCGTTTTCCCTTTCGTATTTGCCCGAAACATTGAAGAAGCAAAAAAAGGAAATTGGAAAGAAGTATTATATTCAAAAGAAAAACACCCCGCAATATCATACAATATCGACGGCAAACTCATAAAAGACATTTATGCCCCCGAAGTACGTTTAACAAGCCCCGCCGTTGCAAAAAACAGCGACGAAAAAATTCCCGTAGTCGATACAAAAATTGCCGATATTCGTATTTCCGCTTACGACAAAAGCGGTGTTAAAGAAATTCTTATTAACAACAGAAAAGCAAAACTGAATTATACCGGAGAATATACTTCCGAAGTAACTCTCTATACCGGATTAAATATAATAAGAGTAAAAGCATCCGATAACTTCGGAAACGTAAAAGAAACCGAATTCAAAATAATCTGCTCTTATCAATATGATATAAATTTAAGAGGAGGAAAATTTTATGCCTTAATTGTCGGAATAAATGATTATAAAGACATAAACATACCCGATTTGGATAAACCCGTTTCCGATGCCGAAGCATTAAAAAACATATTAGTTAATTTATATACTTTCGACGAAGAAAACGTTTTCTTTCTAAAAAATGTTACACGCTCGAAATTCATTAAAAAACTTGACGAATTAGCCGGTAACTTAACCGACAACGATAACCTCTTAATTTTTTATGCAGGACACGGCTATTGGGACGATTTCAGAGAAATAGGATACTGGATGCCTTCCGATGCCGTTGTGGGCGATAACTCAACATGGATACGAAACAGCACAATTAAAGAATACATAGGATCCATCAAAACAAAACAAACACTCCTTATAACCGATGCCTGTTTCGGCGGCTCTATCTTTAAAACCAGAGGTCTGAACACTGAAAGAGTAGTGGCTTACCAAAAAATATACGACCTCCCGGGAAGAAAAGGAATGACAAGCGGAACATTAAAAGAAGTCCCGGACGTAAGCATATTTCTGCACACATTACTTAAAAGATTAAAAAGTAACGAAGATAAATACCTCACATCATCATCTTTATTCAACAGCTTGAGAGATGCCGTTTTAAACAACTCCCCGAACGTACCTCAATTCGGCACAATTCAAGGTGTCGGCGACGAAGGCGGCGAATTTATTTTCATAAAAAGATAAAAAACAAACATAACGCACATTAATTATAGCTGCCTATTATTATAAGTAAGCAAAAACTTAAATTAAACTTTTTATTTTAAATTTGCTTTCCTTAAATCTCGTAATAATGCAAACAGAACATTTCAAAATTATAGCATCACGGCTGAACATTACGCCGAAACAAGTCGAAAACACCGTAAAACTGCTTAACGAAGGAGCAACAGTGCCGTTTATAAGCCGTTACAGAAAAGAAATGACCGGAAGTCTCGACGAAATTCAAATTACAGACATAAAAAACATCTCCGAAAAACTCGAAGAACTCGAAAAAAGACGCGAAAATATTCTGTCCGCAATAGAAAAACAAGGCAAACTTACCGACGAACTTAAAGAAAAAATAAAATCAACATACGATGCCGCCGAACTCGAAGATTTATACCTGCCTTTCAAACAAAAGAAAAAAACACGCGCCGTAAAAGCAAAAGAAAAAGGACTTGAACCGCTGGCAAATACCATATTTAAACAAAATACAAACGACTTGGAAAACGAAGCGTTAAAATATCTTAACGATAAAGTCGAAACCGTTGAAGAAGCATTACAGGGAGCAAAAGATATTATAGCCGAAAGAATAAACGAAGATAAACGAGCCAGAGATGCCGTGCGACGCGAATTTAAATATACGGCAAAAGTTTACTCCTCACTCGTAAAATCAAAAAAAGAAGAAGCAGGCAAATACGAAGACTACTTCGAATTCGAAGAAGCACTTAACCGCATACCCTCGCACCGCTTGTTAGCCGTATTCAGAGGCGCCGACAAAGGTTTCTTAAGAGTTAAAATACAACCCGACGAAAACAAAGCCCTCGAAAAATTAGACCGCATATTTCTTAAAGGAGATACCGATGCAACAGCCGCTGTTCAAGATGCAATAGACGATGCTTACAAACGCCTGCTGCTGCCGTCTATCGAAAACGAATTTACAAAAGCGGCAAAAGAAAAAGCCGACACGGAAGCAATAAGAGTTTTCGCCGAAAACCTCCGACAACTGCTGTTGGCACCTCCGCTCGGCGAAAAACGCATTCTGGCAATAGACCCCGGATACCGAACCGGGTGCAAAATCGTATGCCTCGACGAACACGGAAATCTCTTGCATAACGAAACCATATATCCTCATCCGCCGCAAAAAGAAACTTTTCAAGCCGCAAAAAAAATAAGCAATCTGGTAAACACATACAAAATAGAAGCAATTGCAATAGGAAACGGAACCGCAAGCCGGGAAACCGAACAATTCATAAAACAAAAAGTCCGTTTCGACCGCGATATAAACGTTTTTGTGGTAAGCGAAGACGGAGCATCGGTATATTCGGCATCCGAAACGGCACGCAAAGAATTTCCGGATTACGACGTAACGGTAAGAGGCGCTGTATCAATAGGAAGACGACTTGCAGACCCGCTTGCCGAACTCGTAAAAATAGACCCTAAATCAATAGGAGTAGGGCAATATCAACACGACGTAAACCAAAAAGAACTGCAAAAATCTTTAGACAGCGTTGTTGAAAGCTGCGTAAATGCCGTAGGCGTCGATTTAAACACCGCAAGCAAACATCTTTTAACTTATGTTTCCGGACTCGGAGAACAATTGGCACAAAATGTTGTCGCATACAGGTCGGAAAACGGAGGATTTAAATCACGTAAAGAATTAAAAAAAGTTAAAAGACTCGGCGAAAAAGCATTCGAACAAGCTGCCGGTTTTTTAAGAATAAGAAACGGTGAAAATCCGCTCGACAATACCGCCGTTCACCCGGAAAGCTATCACATAGTCGAGAAAATGGCAAAAGACAATAATGTTTCGCTTAAAGAATTCATCGCTTCGGCAGACATCAGAAAAAAAATAAACCTGAAAGATTATACAAACGAAAAAGTCGGAATCCCCACACTGACAGACATAATGAAAGAACTCGAAAAACCCGGCAGAGACCCGCGTCAAACAGCAAGCGTTTTCGAATTTTCCGAAGACGTGTTTACAATTGACGACCTTAAACCGGGAATGATACTACCCGGAATCGTTACAAACATTACAAATTTCGGAGCTTTTGTTGACATAGGCGTTAAGCAGGACGGATTAGTGCACATATCAAACATAAAAAACGAATTTATTAAAAATCCGGCGGACGTTTTAAAACTTCATCAACACGTAAAAGTAAAAGTAATCGGAATCGATACGGTAAGAAACAGAATAAGTTTAAGCATGAAAGATGTTTAACGAATATTATACGGCAAATAATTAAAGAGCCGGTTTTATAAGAATTAAACAATGAATAAAATAATATTAACAGCCATCATATTTATCAACCAAATTTCATATTCTCAAACAACTTATCAATCCTTATTAATTAATGAGGATAATTTTTGCGGATTCAGTAAATATTATTTTAATAATACTAC
>JAADDR010000165.1 GCA_013153865.1 Chlorobiota bacterium
TGCGCTCCCACGGCTATAAGTCCGAAAACGAGAGCCAAAATAAAAAACGGTATTTTTTCGAGAATAAGTTTTTTATCAATTAATTTTCTGCCTCTGAAATAATCGATTAATACAAGCGTTACCGCCAGCGATACAGCTTGACCTTTTGAAAATAAAGACAATACAAACAAAAGCAAAGAAAGAACATAAAATTTTATTTTGCCGTTATCCGTATATTTTACGTAAGCGATAAGAGAAAGAACAAAAAAGAAAGCATATAAAACATCTTTTCTTTCGGAAATCCAGGCAACCGATTCTACGTGCAAAGTGTGAACCGCAAAGAGCAAAGCCGCCGCTGCGGCTAATTTAAAATCTTTAAACAGAATATATATAAAATACAATACCGCGGTTACGGTAAGCAAATACAAAATAAAATTAGTAAAATGAAACATAAAAGGATTTACGTTACCCTCCGCATCTTCTCCTCCTATTGCGTAATCAACGGATAATGAAATCATTGCGAGAGGATGATAGTTTCCCATGTAATAAGTGCCGGTATCGAAAAGAGTTTTGACGTTTTCGAAAGACAAGTCTTTAAGGTAAGGATTTGTGTTTATGTAAAATTCGTCGTCCCAAGTAGTTATTTCGTTATCAAAAGTCGGAAAAAAAGAAATAAAAGTTATAAATGCAATTAAAAGCGTAAATAAAATCTTAGTTTTTCCGGAAAATTTTTCCGTATTGTTTTTTATGTGCCGTTTTTGATTTACGCCTGCGGCATTTTTCTTTTTTCGTTCTCTTTTCATGTGTTTATTTTTGAAGTTCCATTCTGTAATGTTCTATGTTTGCTTCGTAAAACATCTCTCCTTTTCTTTTAAAACCGAATTTTTCGTAAAATTTTTCGGCATAAGCCTGTGCATTAAGATAAACGTTTTTGTCTGTCGGTAAAATATCTTCGAGCATTGCGTTCATTAAATTTACTCCGAGATGTTTTCCTCTGAACTCTTTATAAACGGCAAAACGTTCGAGCTTGTGTCCTTCTTTTGTTATTCGTCGTCTGCCGGTTGCCGCAGGCATATCGTTGTAAAAAACAAGATAATGAACGGCATCTTTGTCTAATCCGTCAAATTCTTCTTTTTCGTCTGTATTTTGTTCTTCCACAAAAACTTTTTGCCTTATTTTCAATGCTTCGGACAATAATTTTTTATTGTCGGGATAAAATTTTATTACTTTTATTTCAGACATGATATTACAAAAATTTTTCCGTCATTTTAAGACTTAAATCGTAAAGTTTATCTTGGATTTCGGTATCGTACGATACCGGATTGCTTTGCATCGGTCTGCGATTTTCGAGATATAAACCGCTCATGTTTGAGGTAACTTCGCTTTCGGCGGCATACAACAAGTTTTCGGCACCTTCGCTTACGGGCATTCCTCCGCTCCATGCGGCGTTTAAGAGTTTTGTTTCTATAACTCCGGGATGCAGGCAATTAATCTTTACTTTGTCTTGCTCGTGTTTGCGTGCGAGTTTATAGGTATGAAGAATGTTCAAAAGTTTTGTTAAAGCATATTGTCCGCTGCCGGAATAATTTTTTTCGCCCTGCAAATTGTCGAAATCTATCGCCGAAGCGTGTATCATCGAACTTATGTTTAAAATTTTCGAATTATCGGTATCTTTAATCAGCGGCATAAGTTTTTCGGTAAGTAAAAAATGTGCAAGGTAATTTACCTGAAATTGTCTTTCTAAACCGTCTTTAGTAATTTCTTTTTCGTGAACAAATTCTGCGGCATTGTTAAAAAGTATGTCTATTTTTTCGAAATTGTCCGAAATATCTTTTGCCGCCGTTTTAACTTGGTTTAAATCGGAAAAGTCGGCTTGAACGGCAAAAACGTTATTGTTTATTTTTTTTATTTCTTGCAATGTTTCGTAAATTTTATCTTCGTTTCGCCCGTGAATTATTATCTGAGCTCCTTTTTCGGCAAGTTTTTTTGCCGTTTCTTTTCCTATGCCGTCGGTAGAACCGGTAATCAATATTGTTTTATTTTCCATTTTTAACATTATTAAATTTTTACAAATAACAAAGATACGTAATGCTTCGGTTTTTTTACAATTTTAAAAAATTTTGAAATTTTTGTTTTATACGGCTTTTTATAAAGATTATTACAACGGTTTTTTAATTTTTTATATTTTCGCTTTTTGTAATTTTACCGCCTTATGTATTTTTTATTAACGTTAAAAAAACACGGAAGTAACGGCAATATTTATTTTGTTGTATTTTCTTTGTTTTTTTCATTTACGTTTTTTTCGGTCTCTTCTCAAAATACCGTCGATTGCATAAATCCGGAAAAAATACACCAAAAACACAAATATAAATTTATTCATAATAAATACCTCGAAAATATTTCCTATTTAGACAGTCTTCGTCCGGAATGTTATCAAAATAAAGATTCCGAGAATTATAATTATCAATACGATTCGTTTATAATAAAAGAAGACATAAATACGGTATGGGAAAAATATAAAACAATAAATTTAAAAGATGCATACAGCGGAAATTTAGTAAGTTTAGGTTTTGTGTATTCAAAAAGAAAAAAGAAAATATATTATGCCGATGACAATTACGACGGTATTAAAGAAGGACAAATTTATTTTATAAGATTAAATTTACTCGGCGGATTAAAACGTATTGTGGTTGCTTACGAAGTTACCCGAATCGACGATAAAAGAAAAACCATACGTTTTTGTTATATAAATAACGGTATATCAACCGGATCTCAACAAATATTGTTACATAAAACAGAAAATAATTTTACAAAAGTAGAACACAAGACTTTTTATAAAAGCAAATCTAAATTCAGAGATAAACATTTATATCCTAAATTTCATAAAAAAGTTGTTGCGGAATTACATCATAATTTAATGAAAGCTTTGTCGGAAAGCCGGGCTTTAAGCGTAAAATAAATCTTCGATAATTAAATTCTCTGTAAATTTTCCTTTTTCGCTTATTTTTAAAATATTGTTTTTAAAAATTAAATTTCCGGATTTTATGTGCTTTCCGGATTTTTGCAAAACAAATTCAGCATATTTTTCATCTATGTTTTCTCTTATGTAATCGGTATTGCATCCGTTTACGGTTCTTAATGTCGTAATAATGTAATCGTTGTATTTATCGGTATCCGATAAGATTTCTTTTTCGAAAAATATTTCGTTTTTCCGGACTTTTTCTATGTATTGTTTTAAATTTTTAATGTTAAATTGCCGGGAATTTCCGTCATACGAGTGCGCCGATGCTCCTGCTCCGAGATAATGTTTTTGTTGCCAATATCCGAAATTATGTTTCGAAAAAAAGTTTTCTCGCGCAAAATTAGATGTTTCGTAATGAATCATTTTATTTTTTTGCGATTCGTTTATGAGTATTTTAAATTGATTTAAACTCTCTTCTTCGGTAATTTCTTTGTGTTTTCCGTTTTTCAGTTTTTTAAAAAAAACCGTATTCGGTTCGTAAGTTAAGTGATAAGCGGAAAGATGCGGAATGTTAAGATTAAAAAATATGTCGAGATTTTTTTGCCATTTTTCGCTTGTCATATTCGGCAAACCGTAAATTAAATCTCCGCTTATGTTATCAAAACCGGTATTTTGCGCTGTTTTTACGGCTTCGATGCTTTGCCGTGCCGAATGTCGCCGGTTCATTATCTTTAAATCGTCTTCGAAAAAAGATTGTATGCCTATACTTAACCTGTTTACCGGTGTATTTTTTAAATTTTTTAAATATTTTTCCGATAAATCGTCGGGATTTGCTTCGAGTGTTATTTCCGGATTTTCCGAAACATTAAAAAGTTTGTATATCTCGGAAAACAAATCGTTAATTTCGCCGGCATTAAGTAAAGACGGGGTTCCTCCGCCGAGATAAACGGTTTCGATTGTTTGATTTTGTAAATAATTTTTTCTTAATTTGAGTTCTTTTTTCAGTGCCGACAGATAATCTTTTTTATGTTCCAAAGATAAAGACATAAAAAAATCGCAATAAAAACATTTTTTGGCACAAAACGGAATGTGTATATAAATACCTGCCATACAATGATTTTAAAAAAATATTATAAATCGATTTTAAGTTTTGCCTTTATTTTGTTTTTATGCTTGATGCCGGGCAGCGAAACAAAAAAAATTATGTTTTTTGATTTTCCGCATCTCGATAAGATTGTTCATTTCGGAATGTTTTTTTTATTTTCTTTTGCTTTATTTATTGATTTAAACAATAATACCGAATTTCCGAAGAAAAAAATTTTATTGACGGTATTCTTTTTATCGTTTTTTGTCGGCGTAATAACGGAAATTATTCAAAAATACTTTATTCCTTTGCGTTCCGGCGATTTACTCGATTTGCTTGCCGATACGGCGGGATATGCGGGTTTTTTATTCGTAATTTATTTTATAAGAAAAGAATCGTAAAAGAAATTTTCTTAAATCTTTAAATCAACTCCCGATTTATTAATACCGTCGGCAAAATCACCTATTGTTTGTTCTCTGAAAACTTTAATAAGTTGTCGTCTTACTTCGTGCGAGCGCTTGTAAAAAGGACAAAAAACCTCATGTTCCGGATTATGAATACATATTCTTACTCCTATCAAACATTCGTTAAAAACATCTGTTCCGTCAATTATTTCAACAATATCGTATAAAGAAATTTGGTAAGGATCTTTTGCCAAAGAAAATCCTCCGTGCGGACCTTTAATAGAATTAAGTAACTTGTTTTTAGCCAAAGTTTGCATAATTTTTCCTAGAAAAGGACCCGGCAGGTCCAATTCTTCGGATATTTTTTTTATTCCTATTTTTTCGTTGTTTTTTGAATGTATAGCTAAATAAATTACGGATCTTACCGCATATTTACATGTATTGGAAATCATCTTTATAAATTTATCGCCAAAAATACATAAATATTTTAATTTAAGAATAATAAGAGCTTAATATCTTCAAATAATCTTATTCTTATTGTTTAACGGGAATTTTTTCTATTCTTCTTATATGTCTTCCTCCTTCAAAATCAGCAGACAAAAATACATCAACTATTTTTTCGGCTTCTTCTTTACTTACAAAACGCGCCGGAAGAGCACAAACATTAGCATCATTATGCAATCTTGCCAATTTTGATATTTCAGTATTCCAACATAAAGCCGAACGTATCCCTTGATGCTTATTTGCAGTCATATTAATACCGTTTCCGCTTCCGCAAAGAGAAATACCGAAATCATATTCTCCTCTTTCTACCGCAGAAGCCATAGGATGAGCAAAATCCGGATAATCAACACTTTCTTCGGAAAAAGTTCCGAAATCTTTTATTTCATATCCTTTGCTCTTTAATTGTTTAATTAAAAAATTCTTTGTTTCATAACCGGCATGATCACAGGCAAATGCAATTTTTTTCATAATTTTATTGTTTTTGTTTTATATTTTAATTAAATTTATTTATTATCAATAATTTAAAATTTTAAACGTTTTTTAATAAATTGTTTATAATTTTAATAAAGAATTTTAAAAATTATTTTTGCAAAGAAAA
>JAADDR010000094.1 GCA_013153865.1 Chlorobiota bacterium
ATAACCTATTGTAAGTAAGGAGAATGCAAGTAAAAGGGATTTTTTAAATCCGATTTTATCGGCATAAGCACCGCTGAATGTAGGCAAAAGGTATAAACCGCCGGAGAATATACCCGATATTATGCCGGCTTCTATGTCCGAAAATCCCAATATCCTCGACAGATAAAGAGTTATTACTATAAAAACGCCGTAGTATGCGGCTCTTTCGAGTAATTCTACGGTATTTGCTATCCAAAATTCTCTCGAGAATTTAACTTTCTTTGCGACGGAATTATTTTCCATATCTTTCGGATTTTTATTTAAATGCGGCTAAGATAAAATATTTTTTTTAACGCCGGGTTTATAATTTTATTCCGAAAATTTTTTCCATACGTTCCTTGTCTTTTTCGAGAAAATGCTCTGCAAAAATCCGGTCTTCGCCGGATAAGGGCTCGTATTTTATTTCTTTGCGGTTTATCGAAGATAATTTTTCCGGAAATTTTGAATTTAGTATTAAATTTTTTATCCCTTTCGGGAGAATTTTTCTTAAAAATTTTCTTGCCGGAGTATTTCTGTTGAGCAAAAACTGTTGCAGGGCTTCGGATTTTGCCTTTGCCGATTTGTTGGCACTTATTTTTTCCGTTATCTTAAATTCGCTTATTTCAAGAAAATCGGATAATTGTTTCAGTAAAAATTCCGTATTGTTTTTTAAATCTTCCGTTTTTAAAATTAATATTTGATTTCTCGGAAAAAATTCAGACCAATACGAAATATGTTCGAAATATTTGCTTTGATATATATGGCATAAATTATTTTGTGTCGTTATATCCGAATTTTTTATGTGATACTCTTCATCGTTTACGGCTTTTGTAAACGAAATGTTTTTATCGGTATAGCCGTTGTTTATTGCATACTGATAAGACGAAAATGCACGTTCTTCCGGATTTCGCAGAATTATTATTATTTTCATTTCCGGATTATATTTCTTTATGCGTTCCGGAGCTTTTTTGCTTATGAGCAAATAAGTATCGGCGGCGATTTTAAGTGCGTTTTCGTTACAGTTTTTCCAAAACGAATGATAATATTCTTCGCCTCTTTCGTATAATTCGTCAACGGAAAAATAATGCACTTCTTTAATTGAAGAAAAGCAAATGCCGGGATGTTTTTCCAAGTATTGATACAACGTTGTGGTTCCGCTTCGTCCGGCACCGATTATAATTGCGTTTATTTTCATTTCTTTATCTGTTAACAAAATTTTTGCCCGAGATTTTTTTAATTATATACAGCAAATATTCGGTTTTTATGTGCCTTTTTGCCGATAAACCGTATTTCTCGACAGGTATTCTTTGTATGTTTCTTTCAAAAACATCATCTTTTATGCCTGCCGTTCCGAAAGTGTAATCCGCAATTTTATTTTCGAAAATATTATTAAAAAAACTGTTCTTTATGCCGTTGTCGGTAAACGGAAAAGCAAACAGTTTTTGTGTTTCGCCGAAATTTTCGGTTACGAATTTTATGCTTTCTTCGGTTTGCCGTATTTGTTCGTCTTCCGGAATTCCGGAAAATAAAGGATGCGTAACCCCGTGTGCTCCGAGTGTAAAACCTTCGGTTTTAAGTTTCGAGATTTGCCGGCTTGTAAGATAAGGTTTTTGTTTTATCAGATATTCGTTAATGTCCGTATCCGGATTTTCTTTTTTTAAACTCGAAACGTAATTGTTAAAAATGTTTTTATTATCGACAAATGCCGAATTAAGGAAAAATATTGCCGGAATTTTTCTTTTTTTTAAAATCGGAGCAACCGTATTGTAAATTTCGCTTAAACCGTCGTCAAAAGATAATACGAACAAGTTGTTTTTGTCTTTCGGCGGAAAACCGGAAGCGGAAAAATGTTTTTCCAAAAAATCAAGGTCTTTTTCGAATTGCTTAATGTTTCTTACGGGGTAAAGATGTTTGATATGCGGCGGCGGGTTATCGCTTACAATGTGATAAAACGGATAAATAATCTTTTTCCCCGACAGTCTTATTAAAACTTTTGTCGGGATAATTAATGCAATTAACGATATTATTTTAAAAAAACTTTCTTTCAATTATTCCTGTTTATTTACTTTAAATATTTAACTTTCTCCTTTCAATTTTTAGCTTTTAACTCCTTAGTGGAAAGCAAACCGCAAGCTGCATCAATATCCTGCCCTCGCGATGCCCTGATTGTTGCCGTTATGCCTTTTTCGTTAAGCCGGTCGCGAAATTTTTCCAAAGTTTTGTAATCCGTTCCTTTTAAATCCGTTCCGGGTATTTCGTGAAAACGTATAAGGTTAACTCTCGCATAAAATCCGAATACCAGTCGCGCAAGCTCGTCGGCGTGTTTTTTGTCGTCGTTAAAATCTTTAAAAACAATGTATTCGAACGAAATACGTCTCTGCCTTCCGAAATCATGATTTTTTACGATTTTTAAAACATCTTTTATCGGGTTTGTTTTTTCAACCGGCATAATTCGTAATCTTTCTTCCGCAAAAGGTGTATGAATACTTATTGCGAGATGACATTTGCTTTCTTTCAGAAAACGTTTTAATCCTTTAATTATTCCGTTTGTCGATACGGTAATACGTTTCGGGCTCCAAGCAAATCCCCAATCTGCCGTAAGAATTTCGGTGCTTTTAAGAACTTCGTCAAGATTATCGAAAGGTTCTCCCATTCCCATGTAAACAATATTTGTCAGTTTGTCAAATTCGGGCAGACTTTTAATCTGGTTAAGAATTTCGTTTGCCGATAAATGTGCTTGAAATCCTTGCCGTCCGGTCATGCAAAATTCGCAGGCATATTTGCATCCCGCTTGCGACGAAACGCACAAAGTCGCTCTGTTGTTTGCGGGAATATATGCCGCTTCGATATAATTTTTTCCGGTTTTAAAAAGATATTTTTTTGTGCCGTCGCTTGATGTTTGAACGGATACCGGCTCTTTAAGCCCGATATCGTATCTTTCTTTCAAAATCTCTCTTGCTTTTTTCGACAGATTTGTCATCTCATCGACAGACTTTATGTTTTTTTTGTAAAGCCAATCGGCAATTTGCTTTGCCGTGTATTTCGGCAAATTAACTTCTTTTGTGATATATTCCAGCTCTTTAAGTGTTTTCCCGAATAAATGTTCTGTCATCAGATAAATTAAAATGAATTTTAAATTTCAAAAATAATTGTAATTTTGTAATCCGCAATTTAAAAAAACAATAAAAAGATTAAGATATGTCAGGACACAGTAAATGGTCAACCATAAAGCACAAAAAAGGAGCAAAAGACGCAAAAAGAGCAAAAATTTTTACGCGTTTGGTTAAAGAATTAACTGTTGCGGTAAAAGAAGGCGGCGGTACCGACCCGGAATTTAATCCGCGTTTGCGTTTGGCAATTGCTAACGCAAAAGGTGCCAATATGCCCAAAGAAAATATAGAAAGAACAATTAAAAAAGCCGATAAAGACGGTTCTAATCTTCAAGAATATACTTTCGAAGGAACAGGACACGGCGGTGCCGCTATTTTCGTGGAATGTTTGTCGGATAACAATCAAAGAACGGTAAGCGAAGTAAGACACGTATTCAGCAAATACGGCGGAGAACTCGGAAAAAACGGTTCTCTAAGTTATATATTCGAAAGAAAAGGTGTTTTTGTTATTCCCGAAGGCGATTTCGACCCCGAAGAATTAGAATTGGAACTTATAGATGCGGGATTGGAAGAAATGGAAAAAAACGAAGAAGGAAAGTATGTTCTTACGGTTGATATGAAAGATTTCGGTAATATGCAGAAAAAACTTGAAGAGATGAAAATCACCGCCGAAAATGCCGAATTGCAGCGTATCCCGAAAATGTATAAAACACTTGACCCCGAAACGGCGATGAAAGCACTTAATATTGTGGAAAAACTCGAAGAACTTGACGATGTGCAAACCGTTTATCACGATATAGAACTTACCGACGAAGTTGCAAAAGCAATAGAAGAACAAGGGTAACAATTAGTTAAAAGATAAAAGATATAAGGAAAAAGTAAAAAAGAGGCTGTCTAAAAAGTCTGTTTTGTCATATCGGACTTGTTTCGATATTTATACATGTATTTGAATATCAGCCGAATAAGATTTTGGAATAAATTTGCTTCGCAGAGTTTTTATTTAGTAATAAGAATGACAATCTGTTCGGTTATTCTGATTTTTATTTAAATAAAAAAAACTACTTTTGCAGCTCTTAAAATAAGACATAACGGATGAAACGAATTGAAGAAACATTAAAAGAAGCGGTTTTAAAAGCAATAAAAGAATTATACAAATCGGAAGTTCCCGAAAAACAAATAAGCATTCAAAAAACAAGAAAAGAATTTGAAGGCGATTATACCGTTAACGTATTTCCTTTTTTACGATTTTCAAAAAAAAGCCCCGAACTTACGGCACAAGAAACAGGAAATTTTTTAACGGACGAAGTGCCGGAAATTGCAGGTTTTAACGTTATAAAAGGTTTCCTGAATATTACTCTTACCTCAGGATATTGGCTGAATTTTTTTGAGAGCATAAAAGATAATAAAACCTACGGTTTTAAAAAACGGGAAAATCCCGAAACCGTAGTGCTTGAATTTTCTTCGCCCAATACAAACAAACCTTTGCACTTGGGGCATATCAGAAATAATTTACTCGGTTGGTCAACGGCAAAAATACTTGAAGCAAACGGAAAAAAAGTAATAAAAGTTAATCTCGTAAACGACCGGGGAATACATATATGCAAATCTATGCTGGCATGGCAAAAGCTTGCCGAAGGAAAAACTCCCGCCGATGCAGGCAAAAAAGGCGACCATTTTGTCGGCGATTATTATGTTGCTTTCGATAAGGAATATAAAAAACAAATATCCGAACTCGTAAAAAACGGATTGCCGGAAGACAAAGCAAAAAACGAAGCTCCGTGGATGAAAGAGGCAAGACTGATGCTTAAAAAATGGGAAAACGAAGACCCGGAAGTGAGAAAGTTGTGGGAAACCATGAACGATTGGGTTTACGAAGGTTTTGACGAAACATATAAAAAACTCGGCATCAGGTTTGATAAAATTTATTACGAATCGCAAACATATCTGCGAGGCAAAGAAGTTATACTCGATGCTCTCGAAAAAGGAATTTTACAAAAAAAAGAAGACGGAACCGTTTATATCGACTTAACTTCCGAAGGTCTTGACGAAAAAGTGCTTTTACGTTCCGACGGCACCGCATTATACATGACGCAGGATGTAGGAACGGCGATTATACGTTACGAAGATTATAAGTTTGACGAAGCGGCTTATGTCGTTGGTAACGAGCAGGATTATCATTTTAAAGTTCTGAAAATAGTATTAAAAAAACTCGGATACGATTGGGCTGACAGCATAAGTCATATTTCATACGGTATGGTAGAACTGCCCGACGGTAAAATGAAATCAAGAGAAGGAACCGTTGTGGATGCCGACGACTTAATCGAGGAAATGATACAAACGGCAAAAGAAAAATCGGAAGAACTCGGTAAATTGGACGGATATTCCGAAAAAGA
>JAADDR010000141.1 GCA_013153865.1 Chlorobiota bacterium
TGTTGTAATTTTTTAAATTCAATTAATCCGTCGGCTTTATGTATGTCAATTAGTATATTTATAAATTTTTCTTTTTTTATTATGTCGCGTTTTTTTATTATATCGGATACTCCGCAAGCGGATAATAATATTATTATAATGAGAAAAACAATATTTTTCATGTAAGCGAGATTTTATAACCGGCTGTAAGATAAATGAATTTGCAAAATAAAATCTTTTTTTGCAAATGCAAAGGTAATAAGCAGTATTTGATATAAAAAATATTTGAAGGTTTTAACTTCTTGTTTTGATATTATTCGTTGAAGATATTTTTATGTATTTGTTTATTTTTGATTGGTTCAGTGCTGCCGCCATGCATAGTAAAATAATTGATAATATTATGATTTGAGCCCAAACGGGAAATATTAGAGAGTTTCCTTGGGCATAACTGTGAAGACCTTTCGAGAAATAAAAATTTACGCCTACGAAAGTCATAACAACGCTTCCGAAAGCAAGAACGGAAGCAATGTTAAATATAAGTCTGTTTTTAAAGCGCGGTATTAGTCTGAGGTGCAATACTATTGTGTATATTATGATTATTATTAACGCCCATGTTTCTTTTGCATCCCAACCCCAATATTTTCCCCATGATTCGTTTGCCCATACTGCTCCGAGGAATGTGCCCGTTGTTGCCAGAAAAAGACCTATTATAAGGTTCATTTCATTTATTGCGGAAAGTTCTTTAATTGTTTTGTTAAGTCTGTGATAATTTTTTTCGTTTTTTGAAGCGTATAGAATAAGATTTAGCAGTCCGAGTATAAATCCGAGACCTAAAAATCCGTAGCTTATTACTATTACCGCTACATGTATTATTAGCCAGTAAGATTTAAGCACCGGTTGCAAGTTTGTAATTTGCGGGTCGTAATTGCTGAATCCGGCGGTAAGCATAATGAAAAATGCGAGTAAACTTGTTGCTGCAAGCGTTATTTTTGAATGTTTCATAAAAATGAACCCGGCTAAGAGTCCTCCCCATGCAACAAAGATAAGTGTTTCGTAACCGTTGCTCCACGGGGCATGACCGGATATATACCATCTTAGAATTAATCCTGCGGTATGGTATAAGAAAGCCATGGCCAATATTATTATAAAAATATTAAGAAGATGTTTTGATAATGAATTTTGTTTTTCGGAGAAATGTGCAAAGAATGCGGTAATTATAAGGATTAAGCTTAAAATCATGTATATGTAGGTGAGAGTCGAAAATATATCGGCTTTATTGTAAAAAATTTCGATTTTTACTTTTTGTTTAGAAGGTAATATGTTGTTTTCGGCAGATTGGCGTTGTATATCAGATATATATCCCGCTATACGATCCGGGAATGTATAATCGCCGGATGTTTCGGCATCTTTTAAACTTTTTACGTATAGGTTAAAAATGTTGTTATAGTTTAATACGGGCAGATTTAAGTCATCGTTTAAAATTTTGAGGTTTCCGGTAAGCGGAGCGAAAGAAACCGAGTCTCGGGGGCTTACCCAGTTGTGATTTGCAGAATTTCGGTCGGGAAATATTTTGAGCAGGTTTCCTTTTGCAATCATCATAAATATATTTAACCGCTCTTCTGTTTTTATGAGTTCTTTGTCGAAAGTTGTTTGTGCCGGCAGTTCGGTTCTGTATGCTCTTTCGGAGTAATCGGCAATTTTATATTGTTGCTTTGAGTCAAAGAAATCGTTATATGAAGCGTATTTATCGTTTATGCTTATTATGTTTCTTAATGTTTTGTCTTTTACGAAAATAATTTTTTGATTGCTCCAATATTCGGGGTCTGTTATAATTCCCAAAAATATTTGCATTGCATTCAAATCTTTTCCGTTTTCGGTTTTGACGGATTTTTTTTTGCTTAATTTTCGTAATACGTCATATGCCAGAGTATTTACCGGTTCAAAACGTCCGTCGAAAGTTTGCACAATAAGGTGCCCGAATTTGTCGGCATGTTCGGGGTTTATGTGTGTTTGGGCATATGATGAGGTTGCGGTCAGGATTAACAGTAAAACTGTAAACAGTGATTTTTTGCCGTTATTTCCGGATTTGGATATTTCTTTTCTGAGGTTATAAAATCTTGATTTTTTTGAAAACAAAATTATTATAAATCCTACGGTTAAAAGTATGTATGAAATATATGTGACCGTTGTGCCTGCTTTGTCGCGGCTTACCGATAATACAGTTCCTTTTTCGTCGCGATCGTAAGATGATTGGAAAAAACGGTATCCTCTGTAATCCAATATATGGTTCATGTATATTTTATATTTTTTTGATATGTTTTTTTCGTTGTCGATAAGCGTGATTAAGCTTTCGTAAGATGACGGACTCATTGATCCGGGGTATCTTTCGAGAATAAAATCGTTTAGATAAAGCGAGAAAGGTATTTTAACCGGTTTGCTGCCGAATGCAAGGCGAAGTTGCAGCCCGTCGATATTGTAATTTTCGGGATTTGCAAAATAGCCGTTGCCTCCGAATATTCTGGCGATGTGTTTTTTTCCGTTTGTTTTTATTTCCGCAATTAGAGCATCAAAAGAATTTGTTTCGGAAGGTTTTGAGATTAAAACGGTTTCGGCATTTTTATAAACATCGGTAATCATGAATAATAAATTTCCGGATTTAATTATTTCTCCCGGATGTATCAGGGTTTCGGCATCGTATTTCAGAGTATCGGTTATATGTCCGTGTTCGTCTGTTATGAACAGATTTTTGCCGTATTTTATTTTCAGGTTATTTTTAGAGCCGTAAATTATAACAGCCGAGGAATCCGAGAAGTTGTTAAAAGCTATTTTACTGTTGTCTGTATTTTTTATTTCTCCGCTGTGTATAAGAGTTGTTTCTATAAAATCTCCGGTTGTATATCGTATATTTATCATATCTGTACCGTCGGGCATGTTTTCTTTGATTTCTTCTTTTGCATCCGGAATTATTTCTTTGAGCACTATTTCGGTTTTACCGTTTCTTTTTGAAATAAAATTAAATTTAAACCGGTTATTTTTAAAAGTTTCATAATTTATTTTTATTTCGAATTTATAGTTGTCTTCGGGAGATTCCAGCATAAAAAACGGTTCTTGCGAATATACGACGGATGAGGCACTTCCTTCTCTTATATGCATGGTTCCTTCAAATCCGGTATATCTTGTTATTGCCGCACCTGCAATCATAATAATAAATCCCAGATGGATAAGAAAACTTCCTGTTTTTTCAGGTTTGTATAATTTAAATACAATAATATTTCCCGCAAGGCTTATTGCCGTTAAGAACAAAGCAGTTTCAAACCATCGCGCATTATATACGGCAGCTCTTGCGGCGGCGGTATCGTAAGAATTTTCTATAAAAGTTGCAAGTGCTAATCCGATTGCCGTAACACTAAGCAGAATTACGGCAAATGCGGGAGATATTAAGATTTGTATTATCTTTTTCATATATTACCGT
Organism: Chlorobiota bacterium; assembly: GCA_013153865.1. Lineage (GTDB taxonomy): Bacteria > Bacteroidota > Bacteroidia > Bacteroidales > JAADGE01 > JAADGE01. Next base: position 3,452 of record JAADDR010000141.1, read on the forward strand.
GTTATATTTTATTGTTGCGGTATTTTAATTTGTATTCCGAAAGTACAATATTATGATTTTTGTTTTTTATTTTTCATGATAAATATCATGATTTCAGAATGTTTTTTTTAATACCTTGCATGAAATATAATTATAATTTACGGACAAAAAAATTAAAACAAGATGAAACGTATAACAGTAATTTCGGCAATTATGTTTATTTTAATTTCATGCGGAGAAAATAAGAACAATGCGACAAAAGAAAAAGACTTAAAAGGTATGCATGAAATATCCGTATCGGAAGTATTGCAAACAAATAATTATACTTATCTTTTTGCAAAAGAAAACGGAAAGGAGTTTTGGCTGGCGGTTCCGAGCATTGAAGCCGAAAAAGGTGATATTTTTTATTATGATGACGGATTATTGATGAGAAATTTTTACAGTAAGGAATTAAACAGAGATTTTGATGAGATTATTTTTCTTGAGAGTGTAAGAAAAACTGCAAACACGGATATTGAGAAGTCATCCGCCTCGGACGAAAACATGACGACAAGTACGGGCAGAGTGCCTCAATTTAAAAAAGAAAATATAATTGTAACACCTGTTTCCGGAGGAATAAGCATAGCGGAATTGTATGAAAATAAAGCGAAATACGCCGGGAAGACCGTTAAAGTTGCAGGTGTTGTAATGAAAGTAAACGAAGCCGTAATGGATAAAAATTGGGTTCATATACAAGACGGCAGTGAATATGACAATAAATTTGATTTAACAATAACGACTTCCGCAACCGTAAAAAAAGGAGATGAAGTTGTTTTTGAAGGAAAATTATCTTTAGATAAAGACTTCGGATACGGATATGTTTACGAAATATTGCTTGAAGATGCTGTTTTAAAGCAAAAAAAGTAAAATAACCGTAAAATTTTTAATTTTATATAACGAAAAAAACGGTAATTTTTATACCGTCATAATTTCTTTTTCTTTTTCTTTAATTACGGATTCTACTTTTTTAATGTATTCGTCAACTTTTTCTTGAACTTTTGCTTCGGCTCTTTTTTGTTCGTCTTCGGAAAGACCTTCTTCTTTAAGTTTTTTAAATCCGTCAAGAGCTTCGCGGCGTGCGTTTCTTATGCTTATTTTACAATTTTCTTCTTCCGATTTTACGAATTTTACCAATTCTCGACGGCGTTCTTCCGTTAAAGGCGGAACGTTAATCATAATTCGTTCGCCGTTATTTTGAGGGTTGAAACCTAAATTTGCTTTTAATATTTCTTTTTCGATTACGGGAATAAGACTTTTATCCCAAGGTTGTATTACTATTGTTTGAGCATCCATTGTTCCGACATTTGCAACTTGATTTAACGGAGTTTGTTGCCCGTAACTTTCTACGGTAATTCCGGAAAGCATATGCGGATTTGCTTTGCCCGCGCGAAGTTTCAGTAATTCTTTTTGCAGATGCTCTATTGAGTTGTTTAAACTTTCTTCTAAAATTTCGAATTGCATTTGTACCTCTTCATTCATAACTGTCGGTTTTAAAATTATGCGCGCAAATTTATATTTTTTTATTTTAATATGAAAGTTGTTATTTTTCGAGTTATCGTAAAATTAATAAAAATTTATCTGAGAAACGATAACGGCTGTTAAGAAAACATCAAATAAAATTTCTTTCAATTTTTGGTTTGAATTGTCTGACAGAAAGACGCCTGACGGAAGACTTGCCGGGATAAAAAATACGGAAAAAAAACCAAAGTCGTTTTTGTCGGTAAGAATAAAAACAGTAAAGGCAATAAGAAACATAAAAAAATGAAACGAATAATAATCTTGAATGTCAGATTCAGATGTTTTATATTTTGAGAATATGTATAATGTTGATATTGCTGTTATTACAAAAAATATACTTCCGCAGACAATATCTTTGGTTTTAAAAATAATTTCTTCGTGTTTAAAAAATATGTTATTATATATTTCGAGTATTATTTTGAAATCGGAAAAAATAAAGAAATAA
>JAADDR010000056.1 GCA_013153865.1 Chlorobiota bacterium
TGGCTTAAAGATCAACATAAAAATTACAATAAAGAAAGTGCCGCCGCAAAATATTACGCCGCCGAAACGGCAATGTTCGTAACAACCGAAGCTGTTCAGATTCACGGCGGATACGGATACGTAAAGGAATATCACGTAGAAAGGTTAATGAGAGAAGCCAAACTTACTCAAATATACGAAGGTACTTCGGAGATACAGAAAATAGTTGTTTCGAGGGATTTACTGAAACTTAACAAGACGGCAAGATAAAACAGTGCAGTATTTTATCGTTCGTAAGCATCTTTGATGCCGAGATATATCCAGTTTGCAAGAGCCTGCCTGTTATCCGGCAGTATAAAGCGAAGTTGGTCGTATTTATTTCGTATATTGCCGAGTTCGAGAAATACAGCCGGAGGCAGTGTGTGTTTAAGAACGTAAAGATTTCTAGGAGAGACAGTTCCTCTGTAACCTCTGTTTGCCTGCACTTTTCTGTATTTCGCATCAAATTTTTTATGAATTGCCAGAGCAAGTTTTCTGCCGGATTTACTGCCGAACCAATAATAAAAGAACACGTCCTGACGTTTTTCGTAGCTTCGTGAATCTACGTGTATAATTATTGTTGTTTGGCTTTTAACTCCTTTATTTTTATATTTTCGGTAAAGTTTGTTTATATCGTCGCAGCGTTGCTTAAGGCGGTCGAGTTGTTTTTTCGGTAAGGGTTTATTGTTAATGTCTTTTTCGTCTTTATCGCATTTTAAATAACGGTCGTTTCTTATGCCGTCGTCGGGGTCGCGAATAATGACATATGCCGTTGCTCCGTGTTTTATAAGGTTTGCTGCAAGTCTTAATGCTACGTCGTAAGCGTATTCGTCTTCGCACAGTGTATGTTCTTTTCCTGTGTATCTTGCTCCGGGGTCGGGTCCGCCGTGACCACTGACAATATAGAACACTCTGTTATCCAGAATTTTATCGACAATTTCAACTTTTCTGCCCGTTTCTCCGAACAACGGAATATCGACTACGGCAAGGACTTTGTTTTTTTCGGGTTTTTCGACATTTGCTATACTGTTGGGGCATTTAAGCATACCGTAAGGCACCCATAATATTTTTGATTCGGTATAGTGGGTTTGTCTTAATTTTTCTTTCAATATGAGTTCGTTATATGCTTTTATCCGCAATGCCAAGGAGTAATCGTTATTGCCGATTGTAGAGCGTATGCTTTTACCGTTGTATTGATAAATTAAAACGGGGAGTTTATATTCTTTGTCGAAATACAATCGGTCGTTTTTATTTAATCCGTTAAGTTTCAGGAATTTTGTAAGATTACATGCATTATCGTCCAAATGGTATCTTCTTAAGAAAGCGTAAGTTCCTTCTCCTTTGAGAGGTTTTTTTTTCAGAAAATAAGGATTTGCGGCAAAGGAGATATTGCCGGCAAATAAAATGACGAGAATTATAATTTTTATTTTTATAAATTCGGAAGTTAACATTTCGGAGGTTAAAAATAAATAAAAAATCCCGAAACAAGGCATGCTTCGGGATTTTATTCGAGTTATCGCCTAAATCAGTATCTTACTTTTGTTGATTCTCCTATCCAGCAACCTACGGTATAAGTTTTACCGGCAGTCCATGTAAGCATAAAACCTTCTTCCTGACTCGGATATCGTGCGCTGTATTTTGCAATTAGTCTGTCGGCTTCTTCTGCTACGCTCGGGTCTATTGATTTTGCTTTTATGAGTTTATCCACGGCAACCCAATATACTGCTTGTTTTTCGAATTTTGTGGTTCCGCATGAGTTTGCACTTCCGGCATACATTTTTGCAATAAGGATATACGGTTTGCCGTATTTTTCTTTTAATCCTGCAGCTTTTAAAGCTAAAGAGCGTGCATAACTTAATTTATTTTGAGCGTAAGCAACAACTGCGGCGTAATAATAATATTCCGCTTTTTTGTCGCTGTCGGTTTCTTGTTTGTATGCATCTTCGAAGTATTTAGCCGCATCTTCGTAGTTTTCTTTTTTCAAGTAAAACAGTGCTAATTTAAATGCCGAATTAGCCGAGGGTTCCAGTTTATATAGAGCTTCTGCGGCTTGACCGTAGAAATCGTCGTTTGTGCAATCTTTCCAAGATAAAATTCCGGTAACGGTTTTAAGCCATTCTTTGTCGTTTTTGTTTTTTTCAAAGCTCGAGCTGAATGCCGGAACCAGATATTCGCATTTAGAGTAATCCGAACTTGCAAATTTTTTGGTAATGTATTTCGAAACTTTTTCGTTATTTTTTACAACTTTTTTCCAGTTTTCGATTTTTGATTTGTTAGGTGATTTTTTCTTTTGTTCTTTTTCTATGTAACCGTTCATTTTATCCGAGTTTTTCTTTAAGACATCGGTAGAAAGGTTATAATCGGCGACTAATTCGTCGGCACCTATTTTTCCGGCTTTTATCATATCGAATGCTGCATCGAAAAAGTCTTTTACAACGGCAAAATTCGATTTTTCTTTTTCGGATTCTACGGATTCTTTAAGTAACCCGTATGCTTGGCTTAATGCCGAGTCTTTTCTGTATTTGTAAATGTATCCTCCTTTTTTTCCTTTTAAGTATCCGGTTCCGTAGTATTTGTCGTTTCCGAGATATTTCATTCTTTGGTCGTAAATCATTAAAAGCGTATCAATCCAGAGTTCTCTTTCCGCAACCGTTTGTTTTTGTTGTTCGGCTAATTTTTTAGCTTCGTCGTATTTTTTTGCGTTTTGAGCTTCCAATGCCGCTTTACCGAGTTTTGCAGCTTCTCCGGTTACTTCTTTTATTTTTGTTCTTACCAATACGTCGCCTTTCGAATATGCATTTTTGAATTTAGGATAGTATTTATACATTTCTCTCCAGAATTCGAAAGCCGCATCGTAATCTTTTCTTTTTAAGCTTTGTTTAAGGTTGGAATAAGTCATTAAGCATTCTTTTTTATCGACTCCGTATTGGTCGTTTTGTCCGAGAAACAGTTTTAAATCCGTAACTTTGTTTTTTAAAAGTGTTTCGAGTTCGGCGAGTTTATTTTCTTTTTGAAGGTTTTTAAGTTCTTTGTATTCGAAGATATTCAGATTGTCTTCGCTTGCTCCTCCGAATTTAAACATTTCTATTTCGTCCAAACCGTCTTTTAATTTTTTATACTGATCTCTGAACAATTGAATGTTATCGGCGGTAACTTTAACGCTTCCGTCGGTTTTTAATTCGGTAAATAATTCCGGATATTTGTTTTTAAATATTTCTTCCGGTGTTTGAGCATTTAAATTAAATGCCAGAAATAAACTTACTATTACAAAAACATACTTTTTCATTTTTCTTGTGATTTGATATTAATTTAATTATTACAGTTCATTAATTGTGCCGGTTTTTTCTAAAAGAATCGTCTTCTTACGAACCAGCGGTCCATTAAATTGATATTGAAATTTATAACATAATAATTTTCTTGAACCAGATTATCGTCGGTTGTTCCTCTTTTTCCGGTTTCGAAACCTATATTTATTTTTGTTCCGAATTTTGTTGGAATGCCTATTCCGATATTTATTCCGTAGTCTTTTATTTGTGTTCCGTTAAGAAAAATATTTGTATTTTTATAATATCCTCCCGCTCTCCAGTTAAGTCGTTTTAAGAATTTTTTAGATAAAGGGTTGTCGGTAAATTCCACTCCTGCCGATACGGATGACGAGTTTGTCAGACTGCTCGGTTTTTCTTCGAAAAATAATACATCATCCCAATTCGAGCATCTGTAATCTAAGCCGAACATCCATTTTTCGGTCATTGCCGAGAATCCGACTCCGTATGCGAGAGGCATTTGCACGACACCTTCCGAGAGTGTGTCGTTCATGACGGTATCCGACAGGGTAATATCGGAAGCGGGTTTTATTATTTCGGAAACGAATTTTGTTTTAACGGCATTAAGGTCTGTTTTGTTTTCGAAATAAGCGCCTGCGGTAACTTTTATTTTTTTGAAAAGAGAATCTGTGTATTGTATTCCGTATCGTATTTGAAAATCGTTAATTTTAGAATTATCTTCTACATATACAAAAGAGGAGTATCCGTCTTCGTTTAAGAATGATTCTACTTTGTTGAGCAATGTTCCGAATATATAGGATATGTTTATTCCTGCCGAAAATCCTTTAAAGACAAATGCATTTCCGAAATAAACGCTTGTCAGTCCTCCTTCGCCGATATATCGGTTATTAAAATGCGATGTATAATCTCCGACCGACACCGAGTCTTCAGTAAAGATGTTATAGTTTACGGTACTTACCGGATTCATTCCGAAACTCATGCCCCAAAATTTATTAATACTTAATGCCGCATTTACGGAATTAAGTCTGAAATCGTTATCGGAAATTTTATCGTCGGTAACGGAGTAGTCCGTTTTTATCAGTTTAAATCCTGTTTGGAATAAAAATATTTTTTCGGGAATTACCGAGTAAGATGCCGGATTTACGGGATTTATTTCGTAAGGCATTCTTAATCCTGTTGCTATTCCGCCCATGCCTGTCGATCTTCCGGTGTAAACGGTTTGTATTTCGCCTATTCCGAATCTGGAATATGACGAGCCTAAATTTACCTGAGCTTTTGCATTAAAGGTAAATATAAGCAATATTCCGGCAATAATAATTGAAATTTTATTTTGCATTATAGTTTAAAATTATGTTTAAACCGATTAAAACTAAATTCGGCTCTGCAAATATTTGTTTTTTTATCTTTCTTTCAAAGAAAAACGTATCACCTCCGGTAAATGTTACTTTTAAATCGTTATATTTTTCGGAGAACCGGTTAATATGTCCTTCTATTTCGTATAATATTCCGTTTTGTACGCCCGATATTACGGATTCTTTCGTATCTGCTCCGTAAATATTATTAAATTCTTTATTTATTGATATTTCGGGCAATTTATCCGTAAAAACGTTAAGGGCTTTATATCTCATTTCAAGTCCCGGAGCTATGCTTCCTCCGAAATATTCTTTTTTATTGTTAATGAAATCGACCGTAAGTGCCGTTCCGGCATCGAAAATCAAAACGTTACAATCCGGAAAAATATTGCTTGCGGCAATGACACCCGCAAGTCTGTCTTTACCGAGTGTTTCGGGTGTTTTATAATAATTTTTTACCGGAATATCTACAGTTTCGTCAAATATTATATTTTTTTTAAAATTCCCGGTTAAAAAATCTTGCAACTTCTTGTTTTCGTCTTTTACCGACGATAAAATAACTTTATCCGTTTCCGGATTTTTTTGTTTTATCTTTTTTATTTGGTTTATAATACCCGAAAAATTCGAATTTTTATGAATTTTCTTCTCTTTAAGTTTATTTTCGGCAAATATCGCCGTTTTTGTAAAAGAGTTACCGATATCAATAACTAAATTCATAAACAATTTTGATATAAAGAAAAACTCTT
>JAADDR010000130.1 GCA_013153865.1 Chlorobiota bacterium
ATTCTATAACTTTTTGATTAAGCTCGTCTGTTTTAAGACGGGCTTTTTTATTTCTTCGATTTGTTTTCGTTAAAATTCAATATATTATATCTTAATCTCGCAATAAGCATTTTTTACTCTTTTTTTTTTCATAAAAAATTAGTAATATTGAAGCAAAATTAACCTTAAAAACATTAAAATGAGAACACATATCTTAATTTTAGCATTCCTGTTCTTAAGAGGGATAATTTTTGCTCAAACGTATTATAAAGATATTCAATTAGGAGAGCAAAACGGCGTAATACTTTCGGCGGAAGGTATCGTTTCCGATGAAGATTTTATTAAATGCGGTTTAAAAATAGACAATACAAGCAAAGATTTTGTATTGTTTTACAGAGACGGTTGTAAATATATTGTCGGAGGCAAAGAAATAACTCCCGAAAAAGAATCTGCGGGTAAAATAGTTCGTCCCGAATCAAAAAGAAAGATAACGGTTAAAGTTACGGGTAATAATAACTATGATGAATCGGATATTTATTTCAGCCCGGGAGGATTATACTTGTTCTCTTCCGAAGGAAATGTTATTGAAACGGAAGACTTTCATCTTCCTCCGAATAAAAACAGGTTCGATAACGGCGCTTTTGAAATTACCATGTTAAAACTGAAAAAAGAAACATCAGAAACTGCAGTTAAATTCGAATGTGAATATAAAGGCGACAAAATAGGTATTGTAGATCCGGTAAATTGCGTTTTGCGAACCGAAGAAGGAAAAGAATGGGCAAACGTAAAAGTTAAGACAAAACCCGTAATAATACAAAAAGGAAAGAAAAAATCTTTTGCGGTAGTTTTTCAAATTCCCGGAAAAATTACCGATATGCAATTTGCCGAAATGGACATAGTTTGGAAAAATACTTTCAGAGAATCGGAACCGAAAAAATTAACTTTCCGAGAACAAAAATTAGAGATAAATAACGATAAAAAGAAAAAAGGCAAGAAGAAAAAATAAAATCTTTTTTAAGTGCCGATAACCGGCACTTGAGTTTTTTATCTTATATTTACATTAAATTTATTAACAACGAACACTTAAAACTTTGACCCTTACCAACAGAATTTACAACCTTTTTAAACCGGAACAAAATCCGGACAAAGATTCGGAACGCTCGCAAGAATCGCTAATGCTGAGTTTTGCTCTGATATTTTCGGCTGTTACGGCTTTTGTATTTTCGATTGCTCATATTGCCTTCTTCGACAAAAATACGGGATTTGTTTTGCTGTTTTTTTTCGTTGTTTTTTTATCCCTTGCAGTTACATTTAAAGTAACCGGAAACTATAAGTTATGTTCTATTGTCAGTATTTCGGTATTTACAATTTTTTTTCTTCTGATATTATTTGCCGGAGCGGGAGATAAAACAGGTATTATGTGGGGACTTGCATATCCCGTTTTAGTTGCGTTTACGGTTAAATACAGGGATTATAACATTTATTCGCTGTTATTTTTCTTTTTGAGTATTCTGATATTTTTATTCGATATATTTTATTTTAAAAACGGTTATACGGCAGACATAATAATGAGATATTTATTTGCCTACTTTTTAATATATCTTTTTATAGGTCTTTATTTAAGAATAAAACAAGAAACTATTTACCGAAAAGAAAAAGAACTTATAGAAGTAAAACATAAACTGTCGGAAAAAGACGCATTCTTATCTTCATTATCATATGAAATAAGAACACCTTTAAATAATATTGCAGGAATAATAAATCACCAAAAAGACATTATAGACGAAAACGTATCGGAAGAAATAGAACTTTCCGTAAGTAATTTGGCTTCAATTTTAAATAAAATATCCGAAAAAACGGAGAATAACACATTTAAACTAAGTGAAAATAAAAGTAAATTCGATGTTAATTTACTTATAAAAAACGTTGTTAACATTTTCAGAACGGAGAAATATTCTAAACTGCGGTTTAACTTGTTTTTGTCAGACAACTTGCCCGGAGATGTTTATGCCGATAAAATCGGATTTATGCAACTTCTTATTTCGGTTTTTGATTTCTTTTTTAATAATTCCGGAGGTAATACAATAAAACTTGATATAGTATCATCCGAGTCCGAACGTAAAAATATTGCCGTAAAAATAATGTCTAAATATGAAAAATTAAGTTTTTACGGAAAAAATAAAAACGCTAAAGATATTGATATTATTAAAAAACTTGCCGATTCTTCGGATATAGAAATGTTTATAAAAGAAGAAGAACCGGTATTTTCCCTTATTTTTTATTTAAGACCCGACAAGAAAAAAACGGAAATTCCTCAAAATACATCTTACCGCACAAACTCTGCTGCGGATAACATACCTCGCGATGCCGTAAAACTTAAAGATGCAAATGTTTTACTGGTAGAAGACGATGCCGTTAACAGTAAAGTAATGATTCTTAATATCAAAAAATATGTTAATAAGATTATTGTTGCGGAAAACGGAAAAATAGCACTCGATAAATTCTCCGAAAATAAAATTGATATTATTTTAACGGATATTCGTATGCCCTTTATGGACGGATTTAAAACTACCGAAAAAATACGCGAAGCCGAAATCGGAACCGGCTCAAAAGTGCCTATTATTGCCGTTACCGCAAATGCTTCTTCAGAATTTAAAAAAAGATGTTTGGATGCAGGCATGAACGATTTTACCTCTAAACCCGTAAATTACAAACTTCTTATCAAAAAAATGCAGAAACTTTTAGAAGCTTAGAGGGGTATTATTATCTGATTTATACGGTTTTTTTGATAACTTTGTGTTTTTAAAAATAAAACAAAGTATAAAATTCTTTTTTAAAACCGTAAACAAAATGAAAGGAATAATACTCGCCGGCGGCTCCGGAACAAGATTGTATCCCATAACGAAAGCGGTTTCAAAACAATTGCTTCCGATATACGACAAACCCATGATTTATTATCCTTTGTCGGTATTGATGCTTGCCGGAATTAAAGATATTTTAATAATTTCGACACCTGAAGATATCGGAAATTTTGAACGTCTTTTCGGAAACGGAAATCATTTGGGTTTAAACTTTTCTTACAAAATACAACCCAGCCCCGACGGGCTGGCACAGGCATTTATTCTCGGCGAAGAATTTATCGGCAAGGATAATGTTGCATTAGTTTTGGGCGATAATATTTTTTACGGACACGGATTGCCGGAACTTTTGCGGTCGGCACGAAAAAATGTTGAAGAAAAACAAACCGCAACCGTTTTCGGATACTATGTAAAAGACCCGCAACGTTACGGAGTAGCCGAATTTGACGCTGACGGAAACGTTATTTCGGTGGAAGAAAAACCCGAAAATCCCAAGTCGAATTATGCCGTAACAGGATTGTATTTTTATACCAACGAAGTTGTTGAAATTGCAAAAAACGTAAAACCTTCGACACGCGGCGAGTTGGAAATAACATCCGTAAATCAGGAATATTTGGAAAGAAAAAGACTTAAAGTTGAACTTATGGGGCGCGGTTTTGCCTGGCTCGATACCGGAACACACGAATCTTTAATCGATGCCGGGCGATTTATCGAAACCATTGAAACACGGCAGGGGTTAAAGATTTCCTGCATCGAAGAAATTGCTTACAAAAAAGGATTTATTGATGCCGGGCAGCTTAAAAAACTTGCCGACCCTTTAAGCAAAAATCAATACGGGCAGTATTTGTTAAATTTGATAAAGTAACGGCAAAATGAAATTTATCGGAACAAAAATTCCTGATTTGGTTATTATAGAACCGCTCGTTTTGGAAGACGACAGAGGTTATTTTTTTGAATCATTCAAAAAAAACGAATTTGAAAAAGAAATCGGAAAAATAAATTTTGTTCAGGAGAACGAATCAAAATCGGGCAGGGGAGTGCTGAGAGGATTGCATTTTCAACGACCGCCGTTTACGCAGGCAAAGCTTGTGCGTGTTGTTTGCGGAGAAGTTCTGGATGTTGCCGTTGATATAAGAACCGATTCGCCGACTTTCGGTAAACATGTTTCGGTATTGCTTTCCGGAGAGAATAAAAAACAGTTCTTTATTCCGCGCGGTTTTGCTCACGGGTTTGTTGTTTTGAGCGATACTGCTGTTTTTCAATACAAAGTTGATAATGTATATGCTCCGGATTATGACGACGGAATAATATTTAACGACCCCGATTTGAATATTGATTGGAAAATACAAGAAGATTTGATAAAATTATCGGAAAAAGATAAAACAATGCTTTGCATGAAAAAGAAAGAGATGTATAAAACGAAAGAATATCTTAAATAAAAAGTTCCGCAAAACGGGATTTAATTTTATGATTCAAAAAATTAAAAAATACATTAATAAATCCGAGTTTGTTTCAAATTCACTGACTCTTTTTACCGGAACTACGGTTGCTCAAATTATTCCGCTTTTAATATCTCCCGTACTGGCACGTTTATATACACCGGAAGATTTCGGGATTTTAGCTTTGTATATGAGTTTTGCCGCTGTTGCCGCTGTTTTTGCTACCGGAAGATACGAATTGGCAATTATGTTGCCCGAAAAAAACAAAGATGCCGTTAATGTATTTTCTTTAAGTGTATTTACCGCTCTTTTTGTTTCATTGATAATATCAGTTACGATTATATCTTTTCACGACGAAATTGTTTCTTGGTCAGAAAATGACAGAATGTCTTTTATATTATATTTTTTGCCTTTGTCTGTTTTTTCGTTAGGACTTTACAAATCTCTTAATTATTGGTTTAACCGTAACGATAAGTTTAAAAATATTGCTGTTTCTAAAGTTGTTGCAACATCGTCTAATTCAGCCGTAAGTTTGGCTTCGGGTATTGCCGGTAAAAATTCTTACGGTTTGGTTTTCGGCTGGATATTCGGGCAATTCAGTTCGATGTTATTTTTAGTTTTAAGAATGTTTAAAAATTATAAAGATATTTTTAAATATGTTTCGGTAACTGCGGTAAAAGCATCGGCAATACGTTATAAAAAATTTCCTTTATTTGATATTTGGTCTGAACTTTTAAATGTTCTATCGGTTCAATTACCGATTGTAATTATTACGAAATTTTTCGGAGAAAGTATTACCGGATATTATTCGTTTGCATACAAAATTCTGCTTGTTCCTTTTTCGTTACTTGCTTTCTCGATGGGACAGGCATTTTTTAAAAAAGCCAATGATTTAAAAAACGAAGGTAAAGATGTCGGGTCATTTACTTTCGGCGTATTTAAGAAATTGCTCCTTATTTCGATTATACCGTTGGTTATAACCGGTATGTTCGGTGATATTATTTTTCCTTTTGTTTTCGGTAAAGAATGGATTATTGCCGGTAAATATTCAAGATTTTTCAGTTTGTGGATTTTTGCCGTCTTTATT
>JAADDR010000021.1 GCA_013153865.1 Chlorobiota bacterium
ACTCCGTCTTTTTATTTTTAGCCAATCGCGAAGTAAATACCAGTCTTGTAATAAAGATAGCCGAAAATAATGATGTTAAAATACCGATAATAAGTGTAGTAGCAAAACCTTTAATAGGTCCGTGACCGAATACGAACAGTATTATACCCGTAATTAATGTTGTTAAGTTAGAGTCGATAATAGCCGAATATGCATTTTTATATCCGTCCTGAACCGCAAGTTTTAGTCCTTTTCCGAGTGCAAGTTCTTCTTTAATACGTTCGTAAATAAGCACGTTTGCATCTACCGACATACCTATTGTAAGAACGATACCTGCAATACCGGGCAGTGTCAGTACCGCATGTAAAGATGCCAATACTCCGAATATCAAAAATATATTTGCGATAAGAGCAAGGTCTGCAATGTATCCCGCCGTTTTATAAAAGAATATCATATAAAGCAAAATCAGGATAAAAGCAAAAACAAATGATGTCATACCGTGATTTACAGCTTGTTGTCCCAAAGAAGGTCCTACCACTTGTTCTTCTATAATTAAAGCGGGAGCTTGTAACTTACCCGATTTTAATATGTTAGCAAGGTCTTTAGCTTCCTCTTGCGAGAAATGCCCGGAAATAGAAGAACTTCCTCCTCTTATTTCCGAATTAACTACCGGATAAGAATATACGTATCCGTCTAATACTATTGCTATTTGTCTTCCTATATTTTCTTTTGTAATTAAAGCCCATTTTTGAGCACCTTCGGCATTCATTGTCATGGAAACTTCCCATTCACCCGTTACGGGGTCTGTTTGTTCTCTTGCATTAACTACAACATCACCTTCTAAAGCAGGTTTTCCGGCTCTTTTTGATTTAAGTGCTATTAATTTAAACAATTCGCCTTTTTCGTCGAACGGTTTTACCTCCCAACTGAAACGAACTTCTTTCGGAAATACCGATTTAATTTGTTTCATCTTTAATATAGCATTTACTTTTGCCGTATCTTTCATGTGTGCAAAACCTACCGCCGCCGAGTTTATGGGTTGATTTCTTTTATCCAGATAAGGTACTAAAACAGAGAACAAAGGATATTTCTTTTTATACTCGTCGAAACCTTTTTTTTCGCTTAGTTGATTATTTGATTTTTCGAGAAGCGGATTAACATTATTTTTTAATGTATCGCCGAGCAGACTTTCTTCTGCTGTTGTATCTGTTTGAGTACTGTCAGGAACAAGTAAAGATGATTCTTTTTGCTGCGAAGAATCTGTTTTTGCGGAAATTTCTTCGTTCAAGTTTTCAAGTTCTTTAAGTCTTTCGTTTGCTTTTAAAAAGTATTCGTAGATTTCGGGATAATAATAAGTTTCCCAAAATTGCAGATTTGCCGTTCCTTGTAATAATTTACGCACTCTTTTAGGTTCTTTTACACCCGGAAGTTCTATTAAGATACGCCCCGAATTACCTTCTAATTTTTGAATTGAAGGTTGAACGACACCGAATTTATCAATTCTGGAACGTAAAACATTTAACGAGTTATCTATAGCATCATTAGCTTCTTCTCTTAAAATTTTGAGGACATCTTCGTCGGAAGTTCCGTGTTTAATTCTGTCTTTCATGCTGTATGTTCCGAAGATTGCACTAAGTTGCGCATTAGGATCTATTTCTTTAAAAGCTTCGTAAAATAAAGTAATAAAATCCGTTTGGGTTTCGGCTTGTCTTTCTTTTGCAATTTTTACAGCTTTTCTGAAAGTTGTATCTTGATTATTATCGGATAAGTTTACAATTAAGTCCGCAATTGATACTTCAAGCATAACGTTCATACCTCCTCTGAGGTCGAGACCGAGATTTAATTCGCGATCCTGACATTCTTTGAAAGTATAAGGAGGAAACGGATATGCTTGAACATTTGCTACCGAATCCAGATAATTTCTTTCTTTATTCAAATCACCTTTTGCGTATTCGCGTGCTTGTTTTTTTACTCGCCATGTTGCATAGGTAAACGATAACTGATAAATACTTGCCAATGCCAACAATACGGCAAGAAAAGTAATAACTCCTTTGTTTTGCATTTCTTAATCTTCTTTAATTATATATATAATTTTGATTTTCAGGGGTGCAAATATATTGATTTTTTTTAAAAACGGAATTAAAAATATCACACAGTTTCCAAATTAATTAAACATAATTATTCCGTTAAAGCACAAAAGTTTATTTTATCGACAAAACATACTGATTCTCAGGCAAATAAAACGGCAACCGGGTAATATTCCGACTGCCGTTATTTATTTTACGGAAAGAATTATTTTTTTTAAATAATATTCATATCATCTAAAACTTTCATGACTTTTTTAACTGCTTCCGCAGAAACTTTTAAGTCATTGTATTCTTTTTCGTTTAAGTCGAGTTCTATTATTTTTTCTATTCCGTTTTTTCCTAATACAACCGGAACTCCGAGATATATATCTTTCATTCCGTATTCACCGTTAAGTAATGCGCAAACCGGAAATGTTCTTTTTTCGTCTTTGACTATTGCTTCAACCATTTGAGCAGCTGCGGCACCCGGAGCATACCAGGCGGATGTTCCCATCAGGTTTACTATTTCGCCTCCTCCTTTTTTTGTTCTTTCAACGATTTCGTTTAATCTTTCTTCTTTTATGAATTGAGTAACAGGTATTCCGTTTACCGTAGTATATCGGGGTAAGGGCACCATTGTGTCGCCGTGTCCTCCGAGTAATAATGCTTGAATATCTTTAGGCGAAGTTCCCATTTCTTCGGCTAAGAATGCGCGATAACGTGCTGTATCAAGAATACCCGCCATACCGAAAACTTTGTGAGAAGCTATACCTGCGGTTTTAAATGCTGCATAAGTCATAACATCCAAGGGGTTAGAAACAATAATAATTATTGCATCGGGAGATTTTTCTAAAGCTTTTTTTGTAACGTCATGAACAATTTTTGCATTTGTAGAAATTAAATCATCTCTGGACATACCGGGTTTTCTCGGTAAACCGGATGTAATAACTATAACGTCGGAATTTTTTGTTTTTTCGTAGTCGTTTGTAGAACCTGTTACTCTGGTATTAAATTGATCGATTGCTGAAGTTTCCCACATATCAAGAGCTTTTCCTTCGGAAAGACCTTCTTTTATATCAATTAAAACCACTTCTTTAACAATATCTTTTCTTGCCACGGAGTATGCTACGGTTGCTCCGACATTTCCGGCACCTATAACTGTTACTTTATTCATGATAAATATTTTTTAAAATTAACAAATCTGTTTTATCCCGCTAAATTAATCGATTTTTTTTTAGTTAAAACATATTTCTCAACATATGTTTATATAAAAAAACGGATAAAAAATTTCTTTTTAACAAACTTTTTATCCGTAATAATTATGTGAATATTTTTCTCAGAACAAATAATTTAAGCCGATATACAAGCCGCTTGTTCCGTCTTCGGCTTTAGCCGCAATACCGTAATCTACAGAAACTATAAAATTACTGTTAAGAACAAATCTCACACCTCCGCCGTAACTTACATGCAGCGATTCATCCTGATAGTCAAAAGTTTCAAGCTCCGACGCCGGCACTCCGCTTGTATCAAAAGAGTAAGAAGAAGTTACGATTCCCATATCCGTAAAAACATTTAATCCTAAATAAAAGTTTTGGTTAAGTATAACGGTTTTCAGGAATTTGGAACGTAATTCGAAGTTTGCAAATGCCATACCGTCTCCCACAACTCTGTTACGAAGTATTCCTCTAAGGTTTTTAGCACCTCCCAACCCGCTGTTATCAGCTTTAGAATCGATTGTATAGGGCAACATATAAAAAGGTATATCGCCTCCTACTTTTGTTTGCCAACTTAAGCGATAAGCAAAAGTCAGTTTATCGGGAAATAACGAGATATACTGTCTGTGTGATATTAAAAGTCTGGAGTAAGAATAGTCGTTACCGAGAAATCCCGGAGCTGTTTGTAATAATACTTCCGACCACATTCCTTTGTTAGGATTTGCTTCGTTATCTCTAGTGTCGTAAACGACTCCCATTTTTAATAAAGCAACATTACCTCCGTCTTTTTGGTCATCAGGGATAACACCCCATTCTACGTATTTATCGTATAACAAAGCTGTGTCCGGTAATAAGTCTTCGGTTTCGCCTTCGTTAAGTCTGTCTATATCTACTGTATAAACATCGGTATTATAATATGCGGCGCCTAAAAGCCATCTTAGTTTTTTACCCAAAGATTCGGTAATATTACCCTGAAAATCAGCTTTTATTTTAAATAAATCTCTGGCATGACGATAATATACTCTTGAGATATAATCAGTTGAGTCTTCTATTTCGAAAGAAGGGTTGTAATAAGCATTATATCCGTTAAATCCGTAGAAATTTAATGCTTGTTCGGTTAAATATCCGAGTTCGAAAGTTACTCTGGTTTTAGGAATTAAAGTTAAACCGTCATAAGTTAAAAGATTTACTCCGCTGCCTTTTGTAGTTCTGGACCATTCCATATAGAGCGAATGATTATAGTTAGGATAATTAGAGCCGTCGCCGTAAAGATAAAAATTAGCCAAAGCTCCGTATTTAAATCCCGTATCCGCATCATAAGCTATTACGGGCAATGCTCCCATACTGAAACCGGTTTTTATCTTTTCTTTGGTTTCCGTTTCTTGAGCAAAGATTAAAGATACCGCAAATAACGACATCAATAAAAAAGTAAATTTCTTCATAATTATTTTAATTAAAAGTTTATACGTTTTTACAAATCTAAAAAAATAATTTTAATATCAGTATCTAAATTAATTTTAAAAAGCTATTTTTGACCAACGGAAAGAGAGCCGTTATAATAAAATTAAGCCGAAATAACCACAAGATGAAAAAAATTTTAAGTTTTTCTTTATACCTTATATTTCCGGTTATTACGTTTTTTGCCGTTTTTTTAATATATGCCTCATTTAAAGATTTCGAGCCGAAAGAGACCGTTATTCTTTTTAAATCCGAGAATCCGGATTTATTAAGTGATACCGCAACTTACAGTATAATAACATGGGATATCGGATATTGCGCACTCGGTAAAGAAGCGAGTTTTATTTATGACGGAGGGAAAGACATAACAATTCCTGAAAATAAAGTAAAGGAAAACATCCTAAAGATAAAAGAAATATTATCCGAGAATAAACAAAATGATTTTATTTTGCTGCAAGAAGTCGATAAAGACTCTAAAAGGAGTTATTATTTTAATGAATTTGACACAATCAGTAATTTATTTTTGAACAGACATTCCGTTTACGGTAAAAATTATGATGTTTTTTTTGTTCCGTCACCGCCTCAAAAACCGGAAGGTAAAATAAACAGCGGGTTA
>JAADDR010000015.1 GCA_013153865.1 Chlorobiota bacterium
CGGCAGGTTTTGAGACCTTTAAAAGAGATGAAGGTTTCGGAGCATGGTACAGAGATGATTTTGAATTAGGTACGGATTTCGGTGCAAGCTGGGTACCCGAGAACAGTTTTTTTTATACTAAATACGAAAAGAAGTTATCCGATAAGGTTTCGTTTACCAGTTTTTCTAATTTTAAAGTTCACAGACTTAACGGAAGTTGTGAAGAGTTATATTTTCACGGGTATTTTAACAAAGAATATAACCTTGCCGATATTGCGGATACTTTATCGGGAATTGATATTTTATTGCCGGAAGATTCTATACAAAAGTCTTATTGGCAACGCACATGGTGGAGTACTTACTCCGAACAATTGAGGTCGGAATTAAGAGTTGAATATAATCCGGTTGATTTTTTCGGTTTGACAGCCGGAGCAGAGTTCAGATTAAGTCATATTCAAGGGGATTATTTATACGGAGAAACCGAAAATCCGGAAGAGACGGCATATGCCGACAGTATAAAAGGCGGGAATCATTTTTTCAGCAGAGATTTAGGTATTTTTATACAATCTAATTACAGTCCCGTTAAAAGTTTGCATTTTACTTTGGGCGGGCGTTTGGATAATAATAAAATAAGGTTAAACGGCGGTTACGGAACCGTTTTTAATCCTAAAATTGCCGTAATTTATTCTCCTTATGATTTTATTTTTAAATTAATTTATTCGGAGGCATTTATGGATGCCGGATATTGGACTAAATACAGCACTACTCCGGGAAGATTGTTGGATAATCCGAATCTGGAACCTGAAAAAGTTAAAAATACGGAGTTTAGTGTTTCTTTTAAAATTAATGATTATTTTTTTGCGGATATTTCGGCATATCATGCTTATTATACCGATGCCGTGGGCACTGTTGACGTAAGTTTTGTGAATGACGAAGGGGATACTGTACAAACTACTCAGCATCAGGCAATAGGGAATTTAAGGATTATGGGTATGCAAAGTAATATTTATTTTAATTATTCTGATTTTTCGGCTTATTTGAATTATACTTTCACAAATCCGTATAATGTTACCGAAGACGAGATAAGGATAGGTGATATTGCGAGTCATCATATAAATTTCGGTATGAATTTATCTTTGTTTGACAAGTTAAATCTTAATTTAAGAGGGAATTATGTCGGGAAACGTCTTACCGGTGCGGAGACAACAGTTTACAACAATCCGGAAAGCGAGATTGATGCTTATTTTGTATTAAATTCGGCAATATCGTATAATATCTTTAAAGGTTTATCATTTCAGGTAACTGTAAATAATATTTTTGATAAGGAATATTTCGACCCCGGAGTAAGAAGTGCCGACGGTATTTATTATGCTTCGAAATTGCCTCAAAACGGAAGAAATTTCATGTTTAAACTTTATTTTAATTTATAGATTTACTTTATTCCTTTCCATTCGTCGAAAAATCTGTCTAAGAACAGCAGCATGAATTTATGCCGTTGCTCTGCGATTTGTTTACCTGTTTCGGTATTCATTTTGTCTTTTAGAAGAAGAAGTTTTTCGTAAAAATGATTTACGGAGGGCGATGTGTTTTTTTTATACTGCTCTTTGGTCATGTTAAGAGCAGGTTTTATATTCGGATTATATAATTCTCTTTTTTTATATCCTCCGTAGGCAAAAGCTCTTGCAATACCTATTGCTCCGAGAGCGTCGAGTCTGTCGGCATCTTGCACTACGGCTAATTCAGGAGAGAAAAAATTACTTTTATTGTGTCCTCCGAGATAAGATACGTTTTTAACAATATTAACAATTTGTGTAACAATTTTATCTTCAATATTTAAAGAAGTTAAGAAGGATTTTGCTTTTTTTGCACCGGTAGTTTCGTTGCCGTCGTTAAATTTATAATCGGCGATATCATGCAGTAATGCAGCAATTTCGGAAATAAACGGGTCGGCTTTTTCGGTTTTTAAAATGAGTTTAGTCATATTCCACACTCTGTAGATATGGTACCAGTCGTGTGAACCTTCGGCATTTTCAAGTGTTTGTTTTACAAAAGAAACAGTTTTTTCCGTTATTGCTTTTTTGTTGTAAGACATTATTTAAAGATACTTAGATTTGATATTTTGCTATTTCTGCGGTCAAGAAAAATAAATTCGGCAAGCAGAATAATAAGAGCAATAAAAATGAAATATTCAAATAATTCCGCATAATCGAGTATTTCGGTTTGTCCGTTTTTATTGCCTATGCCGTCAAGATATTTTTGTATTTTATTAATGTCCGAAAATATATTATTGCCGGCGGAGAAATATTTGCCTCCTCCCGCATTTGCAATTTGCTGTAAAAGAACTTCGTTAAGTTTTGTAAGAACAATTTTTCCGTTTTTATCTTTTTTATATTCTCCGGTTTTGGGGTCGGGCACCGGGACGGCATTTTTTTTGCCTATACCCGCCGCAGATATTATTATACCGTTTTTATGTGCCTCTTTTGCCGTTTCAATAGCTTTTTGTTCGTGATTTTCGCCGTCCGTAAGAAAGAATATTAATTTAGCTGTTTTTGTATCGCTTTTGTCGAACATGTTTGCCGCTAAGTTTATTGCTTCGCTGAAGTTAGTTCCCTGAACGGGAATTATGTCGGGAGTAACGGATGACATAATAAGGTCTGCATCGGAAAAATTTGATGTTAACGGTATTTGGACGAATGCTTCGCCGGCAAAGATTATTAACCCGGTTCTGTCGTAAGGATTTTTGCGATACAATTCGTTTATAATTTGTTTTGCACGATGCAGGCGATCCGGTTTTACGTCTTGAGCAAGCATACTGTTTGAAACATCCAAGGCAAAAATTATTTCTCTGTTTCCGGTTTTGGCAACCGTTATTTTACCGGGTGTTTGCGGTCGCGCATATGCCGCAATCATAAATATAAGAGCTGCCCAGACAAGAATATTTTTGAATAATATCCGGTATTTGGAATACCCGGGCATCAGTTTATTTAAAAGATTTTCATTTCCGAAACGTTTTAAATATTTTTTCCGGTAATATTCCGAAATTATATATACCGATATTAATAAAGGTATTAGTAAAAGCATCCAAAAATTTTCCGGTTCTTTAAATTGAAACATGTTTTTAGATAAAATTAAAAAAATTAAAGCAATAAAATATTTTTACGGCAAAGTTCTTAAAATCGTATATCTCAATATTACTTCCGCAATTAACAGTAATATTGCGGGCAGAAGAAATTTCATGTATTCTTCCTCGGTTTTTCTTGTTGTTTTTTCTTTGATTTTATTTTTTTCCAGTTTTTCTATTTCGTCGTATATTTTTTTCAGTTTATCGTTATCGGTTGCTCTGAAATATTTTCCGCCTGTTTTTTCGGCAATAAGTTTTAATGTTTCTTCGTCTATTTTAACTTCGACTTTTTGCATTTGTGTTCCGAATACCGTTTGCACAGGCATTTCCGCATATCCGTTTTTTCCCACTCCCAC
Organism: Chlorobiota bacterium; assembly: GCA_013153865.1. GTDB lineage: Bacteria > Bacteroidota > Bacteroidia > Bacteroidales > JAADGE01 > JAADGE01. Next base: position 3,457 of record JAADDR010000015.1, read on the forward strand.
GGTATAAACTTTAATGTTAAATTTTGCCGCCAAATCGGCTGCCGTCATGGGATCTATGTTTCCGGCATTATTTTCTCCGTCGGTCAGTAATATTATAATCTTACTTTTGGCTTTGCTGTCTTTAAGTGCGTTTACAGCGGTTGCCAAACCGTGTCCAATGGCTGTTCCGTCTTCTATCAGTCCTTGTTTAACTGCCGAAAACATATTTATAAGAACTTTATGGTCTATGGTTACCGGGCATTGAGTAAATGCTTCTCCGGCAAAAACAACTAATCCTATACGGTCGTTTTCTTGTTTGTTTATAAATTCTATCGCTATTTTTTTTGATGCTTCGAGGCGATCGGGTTTAAAGTCGCGTGCCGACATACTTCCGGAAATATCCAATGCTATTACTATATCTATGCCTTCGGTTGTCTGCTCTTCGGCAACTTCGCTTTGCGGACGCGCAAGTATTATTATAAGTAATGATATTGTTGCTGTTCTGAGTATAAATAATAAGTGTCTTAAGTAATATCTCGGCGGTTTGGGAATTTTTTTAAAAGTTTCCGTTGACGAATACTCAATGCTTGCATGAGATTCGGATTTTTTAAGTATATACCAAATTATCATCGGTATAAGCAATAAAAACAGCCAAAAATATGAAGGGTTTGCAAAAATCATGATTCTGTATTCTTTTGTGTTTTATTATTTTCTTCTTTTTCTTTTGTGCTGTTAATAAAAGACAGTGCGTATTCAGTCATTATTTCGTTTTCGTGTTCGCCGGGTTTGTTTTTGGCAAATTTTACCGTATCTGCAAGCGATAAAAGTTCCGCCAGTTTATTTTTTGATGCTTCGGCAGAATATTCCGTTTTATTAAAGCTATCGATAATTTCCGATGTAGTTGATTCAAGAGCCGGAATATTAAAACGTTCTTCAATATATTTTCTTATAATATTGCTTAACTCGGTATAAAACGGTTTAGGGTTATCTTGTTTATGAAGACCTTTGTTTCTTAAATCGTTAATACGTCTGATTGCTTTAATGTGAGGCGGTATTTCGGGGATTTGTTTCTCAGGAGAAGATGTATTTTTATTCTTTTTGTTTTTAATATACCTTAATATTATAATATATGTAAGAAGTAAAATAATTAACACGATTATTATATAAGTTCCGAAACGTTGCATAAATTCTTTGACGGTAAGAGGAGTTCTTACGGGCGGTTTTATGTCTGCTGTTTTCAACATTTGAGTTGTGTCAATATTACTCATGAATGCCGAATCCGGTTTAAAATATGATACTTTTAAACGTAAAGGATTTGTAAGTAAAGTGTCCCCGTCGACAATAAACGGAATACCTTTTATAAGAAACAGACTGTCGGTAAAAGCCGTAAGAATAATATCACGCATAAGATATTTATTCGTTTTGTCTTTTTTTATATCCGAAATGTTTATAATCTCCAATCCGTTTACGAGTTTGTTGTCAAAATCAGGAAATTTAATTTCATTACCTGCATTTGCCGGTATTTCGAGATGCAATTTTACCCTGTCTCCGACCGTAATTTTTTGTTTGTCAAAAGTTGCTCTTTGCGATAAACTTATAAAAAACAAGAATGAAAAAATATTTGCAAGAATGATTTTCTTAAACATTTCAATTTATTTTTTGACAAAATTAAAAACAATCGTTCAATAATGTTTATATTTATGCGTTTTTTATCGAACTGTGGCTGAAATTTACAAAGGCATAAAATTTAGTTATGAAAGTATCGGCAAAACGCCTGATAATTACGAGTTATTGCCCGATTTAAAGAAATGGTGCAAAATTTTCAGCAAAAAAGATC
>JAADDR010000050.1 GCA_013153865.1 Chlorobiota bacterium
TTATTGTTTGCTTTCGAAACCCTTAAAGAACTTCAGAAACAAGGACACCGTTTGATATTATGGACTTACCGCTCCGGTAAAGAACTTGAAGAAGCCGTTGCTTTTTGCAAAGATAACGGAATAGAGTTTTATGCCGTTAACAAAAATTATCCGGAAGAAGTATTTGACGAAGAAACCGTAAGCCGTAAAATTTATGCCGATGTTTATATCGACGACCGTAATGTCGGAGGTTTTCCCGGATGGAGCAAAATATGGGAGATATTAAATAAGGAAAATGCCGATTTTATGTATTCGAAAGAAAAAGAAATCGGAAAGAAAAAGAAATCCGGCGGGTTTAAGTCTCTTTTCAAAAAATAGTTTGTCGGCTTTAAAATTTTTTCAGGTGTTCGTAAACTTTCTGAACCGGTAATCCCATTACGTTAAAATAAGAACCTTTTATACCGGTAATACCGATATATCCTATCCATTCCTGAATACCGTAAGATCCGGCTTTGTCGTAAGGTTTATAATTTTTTATGTAATATTTTATTTCTTCTTCGGATAATTTCTTGAATTTTACCGAAGTTATGTCCGCAAAAGAAATTTTTTTATTCTTCGATTGTATAGTTACTCCGGTAATTACTTTGTGTTCTTTTCCGGATAATTCCGTAAGCATGGAGAATGCTTCGTTTTCGTTTGCCGGTTTTCCGAGTATGGTATTATCGAGTAATACCGTTGTGTCAGCCGTAATTATAATTGTGTTTTTATTTAAAAATTCCGAGTATGCATGCGCTTTTAATTCAGATAAGTATACGGCGGCATTGTTTGCGGATATATCTGCCGGTATTATTTCTTTTATTTTTTTCGGCGGTAATATTTTAATTTTAAATCCGGCATCTTCGAGAAGTTGTTTTCTTCGAGGCGAAGCCGATGCCAACAATAAAGTTTTGTTTTCGGGAAAAATCATTAATACGAAAAGTTATAATATACTATAAATGCATATAAAACACCGAATAACATTATTATTTTTGATATGGTGCTTACGGTATGCCAGTCTTTTTTGTTTTCGGCTTTTAATATTTTAAATATCATAAATAAAGAGGGCAGAATTATAAATATGCCGAGGTATATTGCCGATATGTAATCTGTATGCGAATTATCAGAATACGGATGCATAATGTATTTTTTATAAGCGCAAAACAATAATATAACGGTAATTGCCGTAAGCGATATTGTAACTGTTTTGGATGTTTTTATTCCGGCAACCACGGGCAATGTTCTGCTTCCGTATGCCGCATCTCCTTCAAAATCTTCGACATCTTTTATTATTTCTCTGTTAAGTGTTGTAAGGAAAGCAAAAGCGGAAAAGCCGGTTACCCAAAAAAATACGTCGTTAAAGTTGTCTTTCAGTTCTATTAATGTATCAAAATATTCTTTGTTAAGCGGCGGTATTTCGTATAAAACGGTCATCATCGGAACCATTGCCGTTAAAACGGCAACTATTATGTTTCCTGTAAGGAATTGTTTTTTGTAAGATGTTGAATAAAACCACAGTAATCCGGTTATTATTATGTATATATAAATCAGTTTCCAAATATGTATTTGTAATGATACGTAAAATCCCGTAATTATTGCAAGGGTATTTAATATTATGTGCAGAGTCATTACGTGCCGTCTGTTGATATGATTACCTACTACTACCGTTTCGGGGCGGTTAATAAGGTCTGTTTTGGTATCAAAGTAATCGTTTATGGCATATCCCGCCGCTGCGAGCAAAACGGTAGTCAATACAAGCAGGAAAAAGTTAAAATCGCTGAATTGTGAACTGTATCCCCGCGATTTAAGGATAGGGAAAATAACGGCGTAACGCATCAAATATTGCGTAAAAATAATTATAAGCAGGTTTTTTGCTCTTACGAGTTTTAAGAAATTTGATACCATAAAGTTCCGTTTTATAATAATTTACAAATTTACATTATTTTTTTTAATTACGTTTTTTTTGTCAGATGTCTAATTCCGCAAGCGTAATTCCGGCACCTCCGGCTTCTATGCGTTCGTCTTTAAAACTCTCGACCAAAGGGTGTGAACGTAAGTAATCTCTTACCGCTTCTCTTAAAATTCCGTTTCCTGTTCCGTGTAAAATTTTGATGTGTCGTATTCCTTTTACCGTTGCATCGTCAATGTATTTTGAAACGGCAAATAATGCATCGTCGGCTCGTTTGCCTCTTATGTCGAGTTGTCCGAACATTTCGGCGGTATTAGAAGTATCTGTTCTTATTATGTTTACTTTTGTATTTTGTTTTTTATTCGGTTTTTTATCGGTTCGTTTTAATTTATTTATGTCTGTTGTAAGTTGTATGTTATTGCTGCTTATAACTGCTTTTCCTTTTTTTATTGATATTATTTGAGCCGTTATGTTGCTGTTTTCCATAACAACGTAATCGCCCGGCTGCAAGGGTCTTTCCGCTTCGTTTTTTTCGGCTTCGTTATAGGTTTTTACGTTTTTGTTTTTTTGTCTTCGTTTAAGTTTTTCTATTTTTTTGTTTATTTTCTCGTCTTGTTTTCTGTGTTTTTCTTTTTCTTTAAGGATATAATCTTTTAATTCCTTACGCAGTTGCTTTGTTTGTTCTTTTTCAGCGTTTTTTTGTTTTATTTTCAGAATAGTTTGCTCTATTTTTTTGTTAGCCGAACTTAAAATATCGTCTGCTTCCTTTTTTGCGTTTTTCAGTATTTCTTTTTTTTCGGTAAGAAGTTTTTCCAGCTCGGTTTCGTATTTTAAAAGAGTTTCTTTAAGTTGCGATTCCGTTTGTCTTATATATCTTTTCTTTTTTTTCAGTTTGCGTTTTTCTTGTTGTATTTGTTTCAGGGCTTTTTCGAAATCTATTTGGTTTTTATCCGTTTTAGATTTTGCGTTGTTTAATATTTCTTTGCTTAATCCTGTTTTTTCCGCAATTTCAAAGGCAAAAGAACTTCCGGGTTTCCCGGTTTCCATTTTGTAAAGGGGTTGCATTTTTTCGTTATCGTATAACATAGCGGCATTTGCGACTCCGTCTTTGTTAGTTGCAAAATGTTTTAAATTGGTATAATGAGTGGTAATAATGCCTTTTGCTTTTGTTTTATACAGATGTTCCAAAACTGCTTCGGCAACGGCACCTCCGAGAACGGGTTCTGTTCCGGTTCCGAATTCGTCTATCAAAAATAAAGTTTCTTCATCGGCATTCTCGGTAAAAAATTTCATGTTTTTCAGATGCGAACTGTATGTGCTTAAGTCATTTTCGATAGATTGTTCGTCGCCTATGTCAATAAATATTTTTTTAAATATTCCGGTAAACGAAATGTCTTTAACCGGAATAAGAAGACCGCATTGTAACATATATTGCAGTATTGCGGCAGTTTTAAGCGTTACGGATTTTCCTCCGGCATTAGGACCCGATATGATTAAAATTCGTTCTTTTTCGTTTAATTTAATATCCGACGGTATAACTTTTTTGTTTGTATTTTTGTATGACACAAGCAGAAGCGGATGTTTTGCCGATAAAAATTCCATTACTGTTTCTTCGGTTAATTTAGGTTTTACCGAATCTGTATTTACGGCAAACAGTGCTTTTGCACGAATAAAATCTATTTCCGACAGAAAATCGAATGCTTTTTTCATATCGTCGAAATAAGGACGCAAAGAATCGGTTGTTTCGATTAAAATACGTTTTATTTCGCGAGATTCTGCAAATTCAAGCTCTTTAATTTCATTATTCAGAAAGACAACTTCAGCAGGTTCTATATATGCGGTTTTTCCGCTTGCCGATTCTCCGTATATTATACCGTTTGCTTTTCTTTTATGTTTGGATTCTACGGGAATCAACAGTTTATTGTCTCTTACGGTAACTTCGGCATCGCTTGCCGCAATACCGGCATTTATCATTGTTTTCATTACTTTGCGAACCGTTTGAGATATTTTTGATTGCTTTGACGAAAGTTCGTTTCTTATTTTAAGTAATTCCGGCGATGCGTTATTTTTGATTTCTCCGTGTTTGTTTATGACGGAATTAATTTTATCTGTTACGTACGGGAATATTTTGACGTTTTTGGTAAGAGATTTTAATGCGGGATAATTGTTATTTGTATCTTTTTTGAAGAAAGCAACCGTGTTTTTAACGGTTTGCAGGTATTTAAGTATATCTGAGAGTTCTTTCTCCGTAAAATAATTACCTTTTTGTTCGGCTTTCTTAAAATACGGTTTTGCGTCGGCATATCCGTTTAGAGGAAAATTGTCTTTAAATGTAAGTATATGTTTAAATTCGGATGTTTGTTCAAGTAAAATATTAATTGTTTCGAAATCGGTAAGAAAATGCAGCGAATTTACTTTTTCTTCGGCAGCGGAACCCGTGCAGTAAGATTTTATAAGTTTTCGAATTTTTGAAAACTCGGTTTTCTTTTCGAAATTTTCAGGATATATGTTATGCATATTTCGAATGTTCCCGCCTGTTAAAATTTTACGGAATAATTTAAATCAAATTTAATTCGGCAAAATAAAAGATAAAATTTTAAAAATACGGTTCGTCGGTTATTTTATTTCTGGGAATGTTAAAAGGATTGTTGCGTTTAAATTCCGATGCATATTTTCTTTGCACGACTTTATTGTTCAGTAAATCTTTATTATCCGGATTTTTTAGATGTTCTATTAATATTTTGTCAACTTCGGCATAAGAAGAAGCACCTATTTGGTCTAAGTCGCTGTTTGTAATACCCAAACCGTCGGTAGGTACCGCATCTATACAAGATTTAAGAGCTTCCGCATTATCTTTATTTTCCGTGTTTTCGACAATATATTCAGCCATTGCGTAAACTTCGGTTTTCCATAAATTTTGTATCATTCCGTAGTCGCCCACATCACCGTGTAAAGTCCAAAAACCCAATAATAGTTCGGTATAATTATCGGTAGAGAGCACCATGCCTTTATTTTTTGCGGCTAAATCATACAAATACATCATACGCATTCTTGCTTTTATGTTCCCTTGTCTTATTTTAAAAGCATGCGTATTTTTATCCGTTTCGAAAAAATCTTCCGTTAAATCCGGAATTAATTTTTCAAAGGTATCCGAAAGGTTTACTTCTTTAAAATCATGTCCGAAACTTCTTCCTACATGTTCGGCACGGGCAATTTCTTCAGGTTTGTTTGTTGAGATTGTTATACTTCTGCAAAATAATTTTACTCCGAGATTATCGCATACCGGACGAGCAAGAGCAACACTGAGGGCACTGTCTATACCTCCGGAAACTCCTGCAACTAAAGATTTCAGCTTACCGGTTTTTAAATATTGAGATAATTCGAATCTTATATTTTCTACTGCGGATTTATAATCTTTTATCATGTATGTTTAAATTTTTTGTGTAAAATTAGATATTTCGCTAAAAAAAAGGAAATATTTTTTGCGTATTAATAAAGATGCTTATCTTTGCACTCCGAAATTTGAACGAGTAAGAATACAAATTATTACAAAAATGAAAAAAGATATCCATCCGAGCAATTACAGAGACGTTGTTTTTAAAGACATGTCAAACGATCAGATAACAATTATCAAATCTGCTGCTCCGTCAAAAGAAACCATAACCGTTGACGGTGTTGAATATCCTTTGGTTAAAATGGAGATTTCAAGCAGTTCGCATCCTTTTTATACGGGTAAAATGAAATTTGTCGATTCTGCCGGACGTGTTGATAAATTTAATCAACGATATAAAAAGAAAGCAAAATAAAAAAATATTTATTGTGAAAAATAAAGCTCTGCAAAACGCAGGGCTTTTTTATTTTTGTTGCTGAAATTTAAAATTTAAATTAGCCGAAAAAAAATAATATGAACATAATTTTATTTGACGGAGCAGAAAGAGATAACCTTTTGCCTCTTACATTTACCAGACCGGTTGCGGATTTGCGAACCGGAATATTAACGGTAAAAGAAAAATGGGAAAAATATTTTAAAACAGAAATTTCTTTTTTAACGCAAGATTACCTGCAAAGCAAGTATCCCGTAAGAATCGAACAAACAAATTGTTTTATAAACGGGTCTGTATTACCCGACAAATTGCTTGTTGACGAAATAAAGAAACTTAAAAAAGGTGAAGTTCTCATAAATGATTCCGTAATTATTGCATTCTTATCGGATAAAAACAATGTCGTTAATTTTGATTACGAAAAGATTGAGAAATTTAAAAAGGTTGATTTCGATAAACAATACAACCAAATAAAATTTCCGTGGGATATCTTTCGTTTAAACGGAGAAGAAACAGAAAAAGATTTTAAACTGCTGACCGAAGGACGAGTCTCCGAAAAATTAAGTGCAACGGTTCAGACCGATAATCCCGGACGTATTTTTCTTGAGGAAGGAGCAAAGGTTGAATTTGCCGTTATAGTTCCGGATAACGGATATGTTTACATAGGCAAGAATGCCGAAATAATGCCCGGAAGTGTCGTAAAGGGCTCATTGGCTTTGTGCGAAAACTCTGTTTTAAAACTTTCTTCCAAAATATACGGACCTACCACAATAGGACCTTATTCTAAAGCAGGAGGAGAAATAAATAATTCGGTTATATGGGGATATTCTAATAAAGGGCATGACGGATTTCTGGGAAATTCGGTTATAGGTCAATGGTGTAACCTCGGTGCCGATACCAATAATTCAAATCTTAAAAACAATTATGCGGAAGTTAAGGTATGGAATTACCCTAAAAAAGGATTTATTAAAACAGGGTTGCAATTTTGCGGACTTATTATGGGCGACCATTCTAAAAGCGGTATAAACACTATGTTTAATACCGGAACCGTAACGGGAGTAAGCGCAAATATTTTCGGCGACGGATTTCCCCGCAATTTTATTCCTTCTTTTTCGTGGGGAGGAGCTGCCGGATTTTCGACATATAAATTGGCTAAAGTTTACGAAACAGCAGAACTTGTTATGCAACGGCGAGGAAAAGTATTAGATGATATTGAAAAAGATATTTTAAGAAATATTTTCGAGCAAACCGAAAATTTCAGAACAAAATAATATTTATAATTATGATAAAAGTATATTTCAGTCCGGGAAGCGATTGCCTGAACGCTATTATCGATACTCTCAGAAATGCACGCAAAAAAGCGCGTATTTGCGTATTTACGATAAGCGACAACCGCATTACGGAAGCCGTAAAAGAAATGCAACTTAACGGGGTTGACATAAAAATTATTTCGGATAACGATAAACGATATGATGCCGGAAGCGACATAGAATATATCGCTCGTTTGGGAATACCCGTAAAATTAGATACAACACATGCTCACATGCATCATAAATTCGCCGTAATAGACGACGAAAAAGTTATAACCGGAAGTTATAACTGGACACGCAGCGCAGAAACAAAAAATTACGAAAACATTCTGATTACCGATGATAAAGATGCAGTAAAAGCTTACAGTCGCGAATTTGATAAATTATGGAATATTACCGAAAAATTATAAAAAAACAAAACTGAAAAAATATTTATAATTTTTTTTATTTGAATAAAAATTAGATTAATTTTGCAGCCGTAAAAAAAGCGGATGTGGCGAAATTGGCAGACGCGCTAGACTTAGGATCTTGTGCCGCAAGGCGTGGGGGTTCGAGTCCCTTCATCCGCACAAACCGCTTGTTTTTGCAAGCGGTTTTTTTGATTTGAAAACAGAGAATTAACATAAAATTATATAATGGAGATAACTAAAACAAACAAAGATGAACTTAATGCCGTTATTTCATTAAAAATTTCGGCCGAAGATTACGAACCGGCAGTAGAAAAAGAACTTAAGAATTACAGAAAAACGGCACAAATAAAAGGTTTCAGACCCGGAAAAGCACCTTTGGGCTTAATTAAAAAAATGGTAGGAAATCAAATTTTAATGCAGGAACTCGACAAAACGGTTTCCGAAAATCTTACCAAATATTTGATAGACGAGAAGTTGGATATTCTCGGGCAGCCTCTTCCTTCCGCAGAGCAAAAACCGATAGACATAGTTAACGAAAAAGAATACGAATTTTTGTTCGACATAGGTTTGGCTCCTGAAGTGGATTTTGAAATAAACGATAAAATTAAAATCCCTTATTATACGATTAAAGTTGACGATAAAATAATCGACGAAGAAATAAAACGTCATCAAAATCAATTTGCAACGGCGGAAAAATCAACAGAAGTAAAAGAAAATTCTTACCTTAAAGGAACCGTAACACAAACCGATAAAGACGGCAAACCCCTTGAAAACGGAATAGTTTCCGAAGATACTCTTATTGCCGTCGATATTATAAAAGACGATAAAGAAAAAGCAAAATTTATTGGAGCAAAATTAAACGATACAGTAAATTTTAACATAAAAAAAGCATTTCCTAACAATACCGAAATAGCCGGAATTTTAAAAATTGACAAATCCGAAGTCGAAAATATCGACCCGTATTTTAATTTCGAGATTAAAGAAATAACAACATATAAACCGGCTGAAATAAATCAGGAGCTTTTCGATAAAGTTTACGGAAAAGATGCCGTAAAATCGGAAGAAGAATACCGGGCGAAAATTAAAGAAGAAATCGAAAAAGTATATGCCGAAGAATCCGATTTTCGTTTTGCCGTTGATGCTAAAAATATTCTGACAGAGAAAGCAAACATTAAACTCCCTGACGAATTTCTTAAAAAATGGTTAAAAGCAACCGACAAAGAAGGCAAAATAAATGACGATATTTTAGAAAAAGAATATCCCGGTTTCAGTAAAGATACGCAATGGCAATTAATAAAAAACATGATTGCCCGAAAAGAAGGATTTAAAGTATCGGAAGAAGAACTTCGCGAAGAAGCGAAAAAATTTACCGAAGCTCAATTCTTGCAATACGGCTTGCCGTTGAGCTCGCTCACCGAAGAGCATTTGCAAAGTTTTATCGATAAAAATCTGGAAAGAGAAGAAGACAGAAATCGCTTTGCCGAAAAAGTTATAGAAAATAAAGTTCTGGATTTCGTAAAGGAAAAAGTAAAATTGCAGAAAAAAGAAATATCTTCGGATGATTTTAAAAAATTATATGAACAAAATTAAAAAAATCAGTACCATGAATAATATAGACGAATTTAATAAATATGCGGTTAAACATAAAGGCATAAGCAGTTTAAATTTACACAGATATTATCAAGCGGTTCGCAGCAGTTATATATCACCCACAATTATCGAAGAACGCCAATTAAACGTTGCCCAAATGGATGTTTTTTCGAGATTGATGATGGACAGAATAATTTTTTTGGGCTTGCCGATTGATGATTATGTCGCAAATATTATTCAAGCGCAGTTACTTTTTTTGGAGTCTTCCGACCCGTCAAAAGACGTACAGATTTATATAAATTCGCCCGGAGGCGGAGTATATGCCGGTTTAGGCATTTACGACACTATGCAATACATAACCCCCGACGTTGCAACTACATGCACGGGCATTGCCGCATCAATGGCAGCGGTATTGCTGGCAGCCGGAACATCCGGAAAAAGAGCGGCTTTAAAACATTCGAGAGTAATGATACATCAACCCATGGGAGGCGCGCAAGGTCAGGTATCGGACATAGAAATTACCTTTAAAGAAATCTCGAAACTGAAAAACGAACTTTACGAAATTTTAGCCGAACATACGGGCAAAAGTTTAAAAAAGATAGAAAAAGATTCGGACAGAGATTACTGGATGCGTTCCGAAGAAGCAAAAGAATACGGCATGATTGACCGTGTACTTGTAAACGAAAAATAATAACTACCTGAGATGGATAAATGTTCTTTTTGCGGCAGAAAACGTTCCGAAGTTAAATTTTTAATTTCGGGAATAAACGGATTTATTTGTGAAGAATGCTCCGTAAGGGCATACGAAATTGTTGCCGAAGAAGAAACGGTGCAAAAAGAAAAAAATAAGTTCGATTTCAATAAGGTAAAACTTAAAAAACCGGTAGAAATAAAATCTTTCTTAGATCAATACGTTATAGGTCAGGAACATGCAAAAAAGGTATTATCCGTAGCGGTTTACAATCATTACAAACGATTATCGGTACACGGAATGCCGGACGACGACGATGTTGAAATAGACAAATCAAACATTATAATGGTAGGCGCTACCGGAACCGGAAAAACACTTTTGGCAAAAACCATTGCAAAAATGCTGCATGTTCCGTTTACCATTGTTGATGCAACTGTTTTAACCGAAGCGGGTTATGTAGGAGAAGACATAGAAAGTTTACTTACGCGTCTTTTACAAGCTGCCGATTATGATGTTGAAAAAGCCGAACAAGGCATTGTATTTATCGACGAAATAGATAAAATAGCACGAAAAGGCGACAACCCTTCCATAACGCGCGATGTCTCCGGAGAAGGAGTTCAGCAGGGCTTACTTAAATTGCTGGAAGGTTCGGTGGTAAATGTTCCTCCGAAAGGAGGCAGGAAACATCCTGAGCAAAGTATGATACCCGTTAATACAAAAAATATTTTGTTTATTGCGGGAGGTGCTTTCGACGGGATAGAGAAAAAAATAGCACGCCGCTTAAATACGCAAGTTGTAGGTTTTGATAAAAAATCAAGAGAAAAAACGGATAAAGATAACTTCTTGCAATATATAACACCTCAAGACTTAAAATCTTTCGGCTTGATTCCCGAAATAATAGGCAGAATGCCGGTGCTTACGCATCTTAATCCTTTAGACAGAAAAGCATTAAGGGCAATTCTTACCGAACCTAAAAATTCTATAATAAAACAATACGTAAAACTTTTTAAGATAGACGGTATTGAACTTAAAATTAAAGACGACGTACTTGAGTATATTGTGGATAAAGCAATAGAATATAAAACCGGAGCCAGAGGTTTGCGTTCTATTTGCGAAGTTATAATGACAGATGCCATGTTTGAACTTCCGTCAGCAAAAATTAAGAAGTTTACCGTAGATTTGAAGTATGCAAAATCTAAGCTGGAAAAAGCCGATGTTCAAAAGCTGAAAACAGCTTAATCGTATTTGCAAACTCAGCACATATCGTTTTTATACTATTTTGCCGTCGCTGAGGCGGATAATCCTGTCCGACATTTGTGCCAGTTCGTTATTGTGAGTTACTATAACGAATGTTTGTTTGAACTTGTCGCGTAAAGAAAAAAACAATTGATGCAAAGTTTTTTTGTTTGCACTGTCAAGATTACCCGAGGGCTCGTCGGCAAAAATAACCGAAGGGTTGTTTATTAAAGCTCTCGCTACCGCCACGCGTTGTTGCTCACCTCCCGACATTTCGCCCGGTTTATGGTTTGCTCTGTCGGAAAGGTTTAAAAAATCGAGAAGTTCTTCGGCTCTTTTAACGGCTTCTTTTTTAGGGGTTCCTTTTATAAATGCCGGCATACATATGTTTTCTGCAGCCGTAAATTCAGGCAATAAATGATGAAACTGAAAAACAAATCCTATATTACTGTTTCTGAATTTTGCAAGTTTTTTATTACCTAAACTTGTAATATCCGTGTTGTTGATATAAACTTTTCCGCTGTCCGCATTAAGTAAAGTTCCCGCAATTTGCAGAAAAGTTGTTTTTCCGGCACCGCTCGGACCTGTTACCGATACAATCTCTCCGCGTGCAATATCGGCGGATACTCCTTTTAATACTTCTACTTTGCCGAAAGATTTGGTGATGTTTTCAATCTTAATCATAAAATCGTTTTTTTGCCGTATTATCTCAGCTGCTCGGGGCGGTGTTTTGCGGGTTTTGTTTTTTTATTTTCCGTATTTTCTTTTCGAAGTGTCGCTTCGTCTTCGTTTCCTTCCAAAAAATCACTGTCGTCTTCTTTGATTATTTTACCGCTTACATCGGTAAATTTATAAACCGTAAAATCCATATTTGATTCGAAACCTCCTTTTCCGGTTATCTCAAAACCGCTTTTATCTACAATGTTCACCGGTTTTACGGAGTATATTTTTTCTTCTTTTTCGTCTAAAAATAATTCTTCGGTTCTTAATATGCTGCCTTTAACGTTTGTGAGTATTACATTGCCTGATGCTTTGGCAAATTTTTTCTTTTCGTAATAAATGCCTTTATCTGCTCTTAAACTCGAATGTATATTCATGTTTTTGTCGTAAAAGACCAAAGTAAGTCCTTTAGGAAAAATAGTGTAATCTTTTTGCGGATTTGTATATCGTATTGCAAGCGGTGTGGTAAGAACAGTTTGCATTTGCCCGTTAACGCTGTATTGCGATTTTAAATTTTTTACTGTTATATCGGGCAGTTTTTTAGGATTTGTAAAAGCTCTTATTTCCGCCATGTCGTTTTCGCATGAAACAAGCATAACGGTTAATAACGAAAATATTAAGAGGTGTCTTAATTTAAGCATAAGAGTTTTTATTCCGTTAACGCTTTAAGCGTATCTTTTATTCTTTCCATGGCAATTTCTATTTTGCTTTTTCCGAGTGCAAAAGAAAATCTGATGCAATTATCGTCTCCGAAAGCCGAGCCCGGTACTGTTGCCACATGTGCTTCGTTAAGCAGAAACATACTTAAGTCGGAAGCGTTTTTTATGTTGATGTAATTATTTATTTTTCCGAAATAACTTTTTACGTCCGGAAATATATAAAAAGCACCTTCCGGAACATAGGTTTTAAAGCCGGGTATTTCGTTCATAAGTTTTACTATTAAATCACGACGTTCTCTGAATGCCTGATTCATACCCATAGTATATAAATTGTCGCCTTGCAGGGCTGCAATTGCCGCTTTTTGTGATATGGAACTTGCTCCGGATGTGTATTGTCCCTGCAATTTTATGCATGAGTCGGCAATCCATTTAGGTGCAGCCATATAACCGAGCCGCCATCCCGTCATTGCATATCCTTTAGACATACCGTTTATTATTATTACCCGGTCTTTTATTGCATCGAATTGTGCAATACTTTCGTGTTTTCCTACAAAATTTATGTGTTCGTAAATTTCGTCGGATATAACATAGATATTTTCATGTCTTTCTATAACTTCCGCAATTTCTTTTAATTCTTCTTTTGAATAAACGCTTCCTGCCGGGTTTGAGGGCGAACTGTAAAGCAAAATACGTGTTCGCGGAGTAATTGCGGCTTCTATTTCTTTTGCCGTTACTTTAAAATTATTATCGATACTTGTTTTAATAAACTTTTTTTTGCCTTCGGCAAGGTTGACCAGTTCGGCATAACTTACCCAATACGGAGTAGGTACGAGTATTTCGTCATCTTTGTTTATAAGTGTCAGAATAGTATCCGCCAGTGCTTGTTTTGCACCGTTTGTTACTACTATTTGGTTTGTTTCGTAATCTAAGCCGTTTTCGTTTTTCAGTTTATCTACGATTGCTTGTCTTAAATCCGAATATCCCGCTACGGGAGTATAAAAAGTAAAATTGTTGTCGATGGCATCTTTTGCTGCTTGTTTTATATGCGGCGGGGTAGGGAAGTCCGGTTGTCCTACGCTCATGTCTATAATGTCAATGCCTTTTTCTCTTAATTCTCTGCTTCTTTTAGACATTTCAAGTGTTTGGGAAACAGAAATACGATTAATGCGCTTGGATGTCGTATAATTCATCTTCGGTGTTAAGAAATTTGAAAGAAGCAAAGATTTATATTTTTTTTATAAAAAACAACGATTTTTCGGGGCTTTTTTCGGAGAGCGGATAAAATAAGCGCTGATAAATGTCATTCGGCTCTATTTTTCTCGTAATCAGTATCTTTTTTTTCTGTTTTGAGTTTTTTATACCATTCAAAAAAAGTATTGAAAGTAATCATTTCTTCGTCGCCGAATTTTTTTATATATTCTTCTTTTTCTGTTTCGTTGATATGCACTTTCTTTACTTTGTAAACCCAATCGTCTCTTACGGACAGAGTATATCCGCCGAGAATTCTGTTTCTGTCTATAACTTTTATTTTAGAGGGCATCTTTTTTGTTTCGAATATTTAATTCTTTCTAATCAAATTTTATACCTTAGTTTAATATTTCGACATAAAAACGACTTTTTTTTTATAAAGCGGATACTTATATTTATTTTTGATGCATAAATTTAAAATTTTTGATAATGGATTTGTCGATTGTTATATCATTGTTGAACGAAGAAGAATCGTTGCCCGAATTGTACGAATGGATTGTAAAAGTATGCAACGAGCATAATTTGTCTTTTGAGATTATAATGATTGATGACGGAAGCAGTGATAATTCATGGAAGATTATTGAAAGTTTATCCGATAAAGATAAGCGGGTTAAGGGAATACGTTTCAGGCGTAATTACGGCAAATCGGCTGCTATTTACGAAGGGTTTGCAGCGGCAAAAGGCGATGTGGTTATAACTATGGATGCCGATTTGCAGGATAATCCTGAAGAAATCCCTGAATTGTATAAAATGATTATGGAAGATGGTTATGATATGGTATCCGGTTGGAAAAAGAAACGTTTTGATCCTGTTTTGAGTAAAAATTTGCCCAGTAAGTTGTTTAATTTTACTGCAAGGAAAGTAAGCGGATTAAAATTGCATGATTTTAATTGCGGATTGAAAGCATATAAAAATAAAGTCGTAAAAAGTATTGAGGTTTACGGAGAGATGCATCGTTATATTCCTATATTGGTAAAACAGGCAGGATTTAACAATATAGGAGAAAAAGTCGTTAAACACAGAGAACGTAAATACGGAAAATCAAAATTCGGAATGGAACGCTTCATAAACGGTTTTCTGGATTTGCTTTCCATTACTTTTATAACGAGATTTGCAAAGCGTCCTATGCATTTTTTCGGAACGATAGGGTCTTTCAGTTTTTTTATAGGATTTTTGATATTGATTTATCTTTCGGTTGCAAAGGTATTTTTTAACCGGTATGCCATGACGCAAAGACCTTTGTTTTTTCTCGGATTATTGGCGGTTATTTTCGGTACTCAATTATTTTTGACGGGTCTGCTTGCCGATTTGGTATCGCGAACTTCTCAGGAACGTAATAAATATCAAATTGATGAAACCGTTAATTTAGATTAAACCTCAATTCGTTTTTAAAAAAATAACCTGCCGTTTTTTCGACAGGTTATTTTTGTTGTATTTTGTTTAAAGTTTTTTAACGGTTAATATTTTTCCGTTACGACTTATTTTTATTATAAATATGCCGGTTTGTTTTTTCAGGTAAACGGTATTTCTGCCGTGTTTTATGTTTTTTGACAGGATAATTTTACCGCTTATGTCGTAAATATCAGCATCGGCATTAAGGTCTTCGCCGTTTTCGATTATAATTTTATTTTGCTTTCGGTATATTTTAAAATTTTTGTCCGGATTGTTTTTTACGGAAACATTTGATGTTTTGTCTATGTCGAAAGTTTCTATAATTGTTCCGTTTTGTCTTATTGCCGATACGGTTGTCAGACTGTCGCTTTTTACGTCTATTTTTAGAAAATGGTATGATTTGTCTGTTTTTATTATATTCGGATAGCTCGGGTTAGGGTCATATAAAGGGGCGCCGCCTCCGCCTGTTGTAATATGATGAATATTGTTTACCAAAGCATGAGAGTAATAATGGTTATGTCCGTTTATCACAAGAGAAACATCGTATTGTTCGAATAAAGGTTGCAGAATGTTTTGAACATCGGCTTCGTTTGAGTGTCCTCCGGCAGACCATCCCGGTTCGTGGAACATGGCAAACTTCCATGCTTTATCCGAATTTTCGAGGTCGTTTACAATCCAATCATATTGTGTACTGCCGTCGGAATAATCGACATATTGGTCTATGACGATAAAATGGGCATTGGCATAGTCGAAAGAGAAATAAGCACCTCCCGCTTCATACATAGGGTAAGGAAAATATTTAGAAAACAATGTTCCGTTGCCTTCGTGATTTCCTACTGCCGAAATATAAGGCAGTTTTGATAACATTTCGTTAATATTTTCGTATTGAGGCAAAAAGAATTGATTGTCCCAATCAAGTTCGTCGTCACCGTTTTCAACCAAATCGCCGGAGTTTACAATAAATGTTTGCGAAGCTGTGTCATCTGATATTTTTGCCGATATTTGTTCGGCAACACCGTCATGTTCTGCAGGTTGCGAACGAGTATCTCCGTATGCGTAAAACGAAAAAGCGGTGTCGGTGTCGTTGCTTCCGGTTACAAAACTGCTTTCTGTATCTTCACCTTCACAACTCACTTTATAATAATATTTTGTTCCGGGGTTTAAGTTGTTTAATTGTATTTTAAATTGTTTGTCTGTTCCGTATTCGCTTACGGATAGTGTTCCGTCCGAATAGGAATTGTCTTCTCCCCAACTGATTTCACAAGTTCCGTTTTCGTTAAGTTGCCATAATAACAGCATCTCGGTATTTGTTCCGGGATATAGAATGTAAGGTCTTTTTCTGAATAAATCTACCGTATAATCGGCAAATTCCATTTCCATGTCAAAACTTATGTCCGAACTTGACGTGCTTATTTGGTGTATTTCCGTTGCTATAACGTTTGTTCCTGTTGTCAGGGCTTCCGAAGTAATGAAAAAATCGTAAAAAATATCCTCGTCGTCGCCGCCTACTGCATTTGCTGCGGGAGTTGTATATGTAATTGTTCCGGAAGGCATGTTAGAGCGTAAAACTTCCGTTCCGTTTATGTAAATTACCGCACCGTCATCTCGCAATAATCTTATTTTAAGTCCGTTTTGTGCATCAGGGTCTGTAACGTCAAATTCTTGTCTGAAATAATATGTAATCCCTCCGGAATTATTAATGACTGCGGCTTCATCATCGTCTCCGAATCCTAATTGAGCATTTCCGGATTGCCAGCCGGAATCGTCAAAGGTTGTTTCTTTCCAAGCTGTTCCTTGGTCGGAACCGTCGTCAAGATATTTCCATACCGACCCGGTGCTTATAAGTTGTTGTGAGTAGCCTGAGAGATGTATTAACAAAAAGAATAGTAATACCGTAATTTTTTTCAATTTCCTTTCCATAATTTGATTGTATTAAAATGTTTATTTATAAATATTTACTTGTATATTAAAGACGGTATTATTTTGTTAAGGTTGCATCATAGCTAAAATGTATCCGGAAAAATCAAATAAATGAATTTATTAAATCATCATCAGTAAAGTTAGGTAAGGTAACTTTTAAATCCGGATTTTCTTGCATAGCTCTCTTTATTGCGGATATTGCTCCTTTGTTTCTTGCCCAGCTTCTTCGCGTAATGCCGTTATTTACGTCCCAGTGTAACATCATTTTCAGTCTTTTTTCGGAATCATTACTGCCGTCGAGCAACATACCGAATCCTCCGTTTATAACTTCTCCCCAACCTACGCCTCCGCCGTTGTGTATCGATACCCACGTTGCGCCTCTGAAACTGTCGCCTATAACGTTATGTATTGCCATATCGGCGGTAAATCGCGAACCGTCGTAAATATTTGAAGTTTCGCGGAAAGGAGAATCTGTTCCGGATACATCGTGGTGGTCGCGCCCCAGCACTATCGGTGCGGAAATTTCGCCTGATTTTACGGCATCGTTAAATGCTTTTGCTATTTTTGTCCTTCCTTCGCAGTCGGCATATAAAATACGTGCTTGCGAACCTACCACGAGTTTGTTTTTTCCGGCTTCTTCTATCCATTTTATGTTATCCTGCATTTGGGATTTTATTTCGTCGGGTGCTTCGGCGGCAATTTCCCTCATAACTCGTGCGGCAATTTTATCCGTTTTTTCCAAATCTTCGGGTTTGCCCGATGTGCATACCCATCTGAAAGGTCCGAAACCGTAATCGAAAAACATAGGTCCCATTATGTCTTGAACGTAAGAGGGATAAATAAAAGTTCCGTCTTCGTTTTTTATGTCCGCTCCGGCGCGACTTGCTTCAAGCAAAAAAGCATTTCCGTAATCGAAAAAATATGTGCCTTTGTCGGTATGTTTTTTTATTGCAGCGGCTTGTCTGCGTAAAGATTCTTTTACTTTTTCTTTGAATAATTCCGGATTTTCAGCCATCATAATGTTGCTTTCTTCAAAAGATAATCCTGCGGGATAATAGCCGCCCGCCCAAGGATTATGTAAAGATGTCTGGTCGGAACCCAAATCAACGTAAATGTTTTCTTCGGCAAATTTCTCCCAGACGTCAACGATATTTCCGAGGTATGCTATCGAAACAACTTCTTTGTTTTTTTTAGCTTTTTTTACTCTTTCCGTAAGAATGTCGAGATTGTCGATTACTTCGTCAACCCAGCCTTGATTGTGTCTTTTGTTTACGGCATCTTTGTTTATTTCGGCAACGACCGATATTACTTCGGAGATATTGCCTGCTTTGGGTTGAGCTCCGCTCATGCCTCCGAGTCCGGACGATACGAAAAGTTTTCCTTTAAGATTTTTTTCTCCTTTTTTAAGAATTTTTCTTCCCGCATTAAGAACGGTTATTGTTGTTCCGTGAACAATACCTTGAGGTCCGATATACATATACGAACCTGCCGTCATTTGTCCGTATTGAGAAACTCCGAGTGCGTTAAATCTTTCCCAATCGTCGGGTTTTGAGTAGTTCGGAATAACCATTCCGTTGGTAACAACGACTCGCGGAGCATCTTTGTGCGAAGGGAACAATCCGAGCGGATGTCCGGAATACATTACGAGAGTTTGTTCGTCGGTCATTTCCGAAAGATATTTCATCGTAAGCAGATATTGAGCCCAATTTTGAAAAACGGCACCGTTTCCGCCGTATGTTATGAGTTCATCGGGATGTTGCGCGGTTGCATCGTCCAAATTATTTTGTATCATAAGCATAATTGCGGCGGCTTGTTTGCTTTTTGCCGGATATTCGTCTATATGCCGGGCATACATTTTGTAATCCGGACGGAAACGATACATGTATATTCTTCCGTATTTGTTGAGTTCTTCGATAAATTCGGGGGCAAGTTCCTTGTGATGTTTTTTGTCGAAGTATCGCAAAGCGTTTTTTAATGCGAGTTTTTTTTCTTCTTTACTTAAAATATCTTTTCTTTTAGGTGCATGACTGATGTTTTTTCTTCGCTCTTTTTTAGGCGGAAGTTCTTCGGGAATACCTGTTTTAACAGTTTCTTTAAAGGATTTATTATTCATTTGTTATTAAATTAAGTTTATTTGTATGTTGTAAAAAATTAATATTTGATTAACGGTAGTGTTTCCTCATAAACGAGATTAGCATTAGGGTTGTCGTATTTTTTTATTTTTTCGGCAATTTTTATAACTTTCTCTTTTAGGTTGTTATTTCTCATTGCAACTTGTCTGAATGCTCTTGCTGCAGATTTTCGGATGTATATACTGTTGTTGAATGCATACTCGAAACCTTTATCGAAAAAAGCTTCAAAGAATGCGTCATCTTTCTCTTTGTCAATTAAAGCCGTTCGGGCATATAAAATAAAGCCTGCAGATATTTGAAATTCTTTGTCTGATAAAATAAGCTTCTCCGCAAAAGGATGAAACTTTTTGTTTTTTTCAAGTATGTTAATAACAAATTGTTCTGCAAGTTCTTGTGTGCTTAATAATTTAGAAATATTTGAGATATCTTTTTCTTGTATTTTGTCGATATCATCAATCATAAACGATAGAATGATTGTTTCTCTGAATCCTTTATTGCGCAACAGTTCGGCTAAATACTTGTCCGGCTTATATTTTTCGGCAATTTTTTTTAAATTAATTAAACTTACTCCGAAATTTTTTTTATACTTCAGACCCATTCTTTCCATACCTTCTAAAGTCGGAGCACTTTCGTAAAGACGTATTTCTTTAATTATTTTTTTGTAATTTTGTTCTGTTCCCGGCATAGTATTTTAAAAAATATGTTTAACGACAAAAATATAATTTTTTATAATCGGGAAACTGTATTTTAAATAAAATAAGTCAAGTTTCGTATAATTTTTTTTACATAATGCAACTTTTCTTCTATTTTGCGAGTTATAAAATTACTTTATTAGTTAAACTTTAAAAAAATCTGTTATGAAAACAAAACAATTTAAACTTTTATCCTTTATTTTTGTATTGGGATTATTTGTATTTTCTGCATGTGACGATGTTTCCGAACCGGATTCTCAGTCTGCAGAAGATGATGCCAGAGGAAGCTATATTATGGCTGATGCTTTTGCCGTATCGGATGCGGAAGCGGGAAGCGGCGGAAAATCTTTAGTTATAGACGGTATGACTGTTGAAAGAGATATTCAAAATCCCATGTCTTTTACACTTGTATTCGATAATTGTGATTACAGAGGATCTGTCAGAAACGGAAAAATTCACGTAACTTATTCAGTACCTGATCCTGATACTCCCAGAGCTGTTAACGTTAATATAACTTTTGAAGATTATACCATGGACGGTGTTAAAGTTGAAGGCTCAATGGCTTCTGTTTTTGGAGGCACTATTGATATTCCTGAGATAAATATTGTTGCGACAGGAATGAAAGCTACATTTCCGGACGGTAAATTTATTTCTTGGTCTTCAGCTCAAAAGTTTAGAATAGTCGAAGGTTATGATGACGGTAATCCTTTAACAAATGTAATGGAAGTAAGCGGAACAACGGAAGGAATAAATCGTGCGGGAGAAAGCTATGTTGCGGTATATAGTTCTGTTGTAACCAAAGGCGATTGCCAATATCCCGTTTCAGGAACAGTTGCCGTAACAAGCGATAAAGGCGAAACCATTATAGATTACGGAGACGGTGAATGTGATGATATTATATCTGTAACAAGCAGTGGCGTAACTGTTACAATTCATTTAGATTAACTTTATTTATTAATTTTAAGTTAAAAAGGGTTGATGCCGCTGGGGGTATCAACCTTTTTTTATTAAATATAATTTTAATTTTAAGAAAAAAGATATAATTTCGTAAAGTCGCAAGGTATTATTTTATTAATTTTAAAACTTATGAGAAAATTTATTTTAATATTAATTTTTCTTTTTCCTTCTTTACTCTTTTCTCAACGGGATATTACAGACAGTTTAAAAAAAGCGGTAAACGAAACTAATATCGATACAGTAAAAATACAATTATATAATCAACTTTCGAATGTGTTAAAAGGCAGAGATAATGAACAAGCTCTTATGTTTGCGAAAAAATCTTTGGCTTTGGCAAAAAAAACAAACTATTTAAAAGGTGTTGCACCTGTGTATAAAACGATAGGGATTCTTAAATTTTTTCAGGGAGAATTAGACAGTGCTTTTGTTTATTTTGATAAAAGTTTGAAAACATATAAAGAACTCGGAGATAAAAAAGGTGTTGCGGCAGGCTACGTGAATATAGGAATACTTAAGAAAAATATAGGTGAAATAAAAGAGGCGGGAAACAGTTATCAAAAAGCATTGGAGGTTTATAAGGAAATAGATGATAATGAGGGTGTTGCAAAAACATACCTTAATTTGGGT
>JAADDR010000170.1 GCA_013153865.1 Chlorobiota bacterium
TCGGAGTCCAAACGTTTACTTTTACGAGTATGTCGCCTTTTCCGTAATGCCCGTATGCCGGCAAACCTTTTCCTCTCAGTCTCAGTATTTTTCCGGCTTGTGTTCCGGGTGCTATTTTTATTTTAACTTTACTGTCTATTGCAGGTATTTCGACCGATGTTCCGAGTGCCGCATCGGGGAAGCTGATATAAAGGTTGTAAAGTAAATCGCTTTCGTCTCTTATAAGTTCCGGATGTTCTTCTTCTTCGAATATTACGATAAGGTCTCCGTTAATGCCTCCTCTTCTTGCGGCATTTCCTTTTCCCGACAGTTTCATTTGCATACCTTCCGAAACACCTGCGGGAACATTTACCTGAACTATTTCTTCGCCTTTTACTATTCCTTCGCCTCGGCAATGAGAGCATTTGTTTTTAATAATTGTTCCGCTTCCTTGGCATTCCGGACATGTTGAACTTGTTTGCATTTGGCCGAGGAAGGTTTGTTGCACTCTTATTACTTGTCCGCGCCCGTTACATGTCGGGCATGTCGATACTTCGGAATTTTCGGCACCTGTGCCGTTGCAGTGTGAGCAAGCGACGTATTTTTTTACTTTTATTTTTTTTGTTGTGCCGTTAAGTATGTCTTTTAAAGAGAGTTTTACTTTTACCCTCAGGTTTGTACCTTTGTTTACTCTTCTACGCCCTTGATGCGAACTGCTTCCGAATCCTCCGAATCCGAAGTTGCCGAAAATATCTCCGAAATGCGAGAATATATCTTCCATAGTCATGCCGCCGCTTCCGAATCCTCCGGCACCGTCGAATGCCGAATGCCCGAATCTGTCGTATTTTGCTCTTTTTTCGTCATCGCTTAAAACTTCGTAAGCTTCGGCAGCTTCTTTAAATTTTTCTTCCGCTTCTTTGTCACCCGGATTTTTATCGGGATGATATTTTATTGCAATTTTACGATATGCTTTTTTAATCTCTATTTTATCGGCATTCTTAGAGATACCCAATATTTCATAATAATCTCTTTTACTCATGACTTAAATTTGTTCGCAAAATTAGTTTTTCAGGTAAAGAACCGGTGTTTTTTGTAAAATATTTTATTCTCCTACGACAACTTTTGCAAATCGCAGAATTTTATCGTTCATTTTATATCCTTTTTCGATAACATCGACTACTTTTCCTTTCATGTTTTCGTCGGGAGCGGGAATTTTGGTTACCGCTTCGTGCAAATCGGTATCGAATACTTCTCCTTCGGCTTCTATTTCTTCTATACCGCGGTCTTTTAAGAAATCCGATATTGATTTGTATATTAAATTTATGCCTTCTTTTACGGCTTCTATGTCTTTTGCGTTGTCAACGGATTGCTTAGCCCGTTCGATGTTATCCATTACAGGCAGGAAGTTTACGAGAATATCTTCTCCCGCCGTTTTTATAAGTTCCATGCGTTCTTTGAGTGTGCGTTTTCGATAGTTGTCGTATTCCGCTACGAGTCTTAAATATTTATCGTTAAGTTCGTTATATTTTTCTTCGAGTTCTTTAAGTTTGTCTTCCGTGTTTTTGTTATTTTGTTTTTTTGTTTCGTTTGTTTTTTTTGTGTTGCCGGAAGTTTGTTTATCTTTTTTTATGTTTTTTGTATTTTCATTGTTGTTATCTGTAACTTCTTTTTTTGCCATATCTTTAGTAATTTATTTATCGGATTAATTTTCTAAAGGCAAGTATCAAAATATTTGCCGGTTTTAAATAACGGTCAAAATGTCATTAAAAAATATCTTGTTTTAAGAAATTCGGACATGAGGTGTGACAATTACGGTATAGTCTTTGCAGAAAGGTTGTTGTGTTTAGAGCAATAAAAATATATCTTAATCAAAAAAATTAATAAAATTTAAAAAAAAACGTTTATTTTGTATATTAATTGTGATTTTTGAAGTATTTATAAGACAATAAATTAAAAATATAAAACCGGTTAAAGATGAAAAAAGTAATTTATTTGATTTTATTAATAACGTCGGTTTACTCGTGTAAATTCGATGATAATCCTTATTCCGTAATAAGAGAATTTGACAGCGGAACTTACATAACACCCGACGGAAAGGTTAAGTACATAAGCGGAACGCCGGACAGTTTGGTAAGCGTTACGGATAATTATGCCGTTATTCAAGAAAATATAAGTTATGTAAAAAAGACCGAAACGGGGATGTTGGCGGACAGTATTTTAATATACGGTCATGTGTACTCAAGAACTCCTAATCCGGTTGTGTGCGGGTATGACTCTGTAAGTAAAATTGATTTAATAGAAAGATTAAATCAAAATTCTAATTATTGGATTAACGGAACATCCGAACCTTCTGATTTTATAACATCCGATGATTTGGATGCAGGTTTAACTTTTCGCAGCGGATTCGGTTTGCATTACGAAACCGAGTATTATGTTCGTTCGTTTGTGGTTACCGGCAAGTTTGTCGGCGGCAAACCGGAGTATAAGGATATTGCTTATAATCAAAGAGAATTACAATTTACTACCAAAAGCCCGGTTGATTTATGGGTAGGAGGAGATATGTTGGAAGCTCCGGCAGATTTTCCGGATAATGAATACAGAGGAGGAACTGCTTTTACTTATGACGGATATTTATTTGTTGCTCAAGGTCATGACGAGGGACCCATGGGAACATCTATTATAATTGACAGGTACGACCCGATTACCAATACTTGGGATAATCCGCCTTTTGCCACTTATCCTATTGCACAGGACGCAAATTTTACAAATGCTGTATCTTTTGTTATTGAAAAAGCTAAGCTGGATAATAACAGAGAACATGATTGCGTGTATATAGGATTGGGTATAACTAATAATGAAGATGAGGCGAATGTTGAGTTTTACAGATATGATTTTGACGATAATACCGGTAATCCGTGGTTAAATATAACAACTGCGTATGATGCACAACCGTTTCCGGGTATAGGTGTTGAAGATGCCGTTGCTTTTTCGATAAACGGTATAGGGTATGTAGGTTTGGGAACTACCGGATATGCCGATGCTGTTGTTCCGAGATTTTATAAGTATGATCCTTCGGACAGAAGTGCAGGTCATTCGCAAGGTACTTGGACTCAGATTGCAGATTTTCCGGGAGGACCGCGAACAAAAGCCGTTTGTTTTAAAATAGGCGATAATGTTTATGTAGGTTGCGGAGAGGATGATAACGGAAATTATAAAAATGATTTATGGATGTGCTCGCAAGCAGACGACAATAGTTTAACATGGGTTCAGCGTGCGGCTTTTCCGGGAACTCCGAGGATAGATGCCGTAGGTTTTGCGATAGGAGAAAACGGATATATCGGAACCGGATTGGATGTCGATTCCGTGCGTTCGGATTTTTGGCGCTATAATCCGTTCTTGAATAAATGGGATCAGCGTGCTTTTTACGGCGGCGAGCCGAGATATCAAGCGGTAGGTGCGGGAATAAAAATTAATGATAATGATTACAGAGGATTTATAGGAACCGGATGGAACGGAACAGATTATTTTAATGATTTTTGGCATTACAGACCGTAGAGAATAAAGGGAAAAGTTGAAAGGGAAAAGTTGAAAGTTTAAAAGTTAAAAAAGTTTAAAAAACAGTAAAACAAACATAAAAGACATGAAAAAGTCAATTTTAATTATATCACTGATTATCTTATCTTCGACGGTAAGTTTTGCACAGTGGGACAGCGAGTACGATTATTTTTCGTTGAAGTTCGGAGCAACCAATACAATGTTTACGTCGCAACCGGATACATTGCTTAATAAAATGCTTGTTGCCAAAAACGGTTATGACCAGTATCAGTTGTTTCCCGAAACCGATTTTAATCTGAATTATGTTCCGGGCTATTATGCTTCGTTTATTTATAATCATGATTTAAAGAATAATAATGCGGGTGTTTCGCTCGGAGTAGATTACAGAATGTACGGCACCGCCGCCGATTATTATACTAATTCGATACCCGAATATACTTATAAAGAAACTTATAAGGTTTCTCAAATAGCAGTTCCGGTTTATATACGTTACGGTAAGCGATTTTACGAAAAACAAAAATATATTTACGGCGGAGTATCTTTTAATTATAATATTTCGGTTTATAAAACCGAAGAAGTCAGTTATACGGAATCGTCAAAAAATATCGACGTAACCAAAGATGCTCTTAAATCGGCAAATGTTTCCGGAATAGCGGGTTTTAACTATATGTTTTTTAATGTTGAACTTAATTATGTATTCGGAGGTTTTTTGAGTGAGGATTATACCGAGATAATGGATGACGGAGCCGAGGTTACTCCTTATGCCGGTCAGCCGGGAAGTGCTTTTTTTATAAAAACCGGTATAACTTTGCCGCTTAACAGTTGGACTCCGAGAAAGGTTTATGCCATAGAGATGTGGTTCAGAAGATTGCTTAAATAATATTTTGATAATTATTTTGCAGTTTTAAAAAAGACGAGCTGCAAATTAAAAAGACGCATGATTTTTTGAGAAATTCGTGCGTCTTTTTTTATAATGGTTGATTTATTCCGTCGGCTTTTTTTATTCGATTGTTGCTTTCAAGTCTTTTTTTCTGAGCCGGGTCATCATGGGTTTAAGAAATTCGTACGATCCTTTTTTTACATCGGCTTTTCCTTTGTAATGCACAAGATATGTGCACTGAACAGCTTGTTCTTCTTCGTGTTTGCAGATGTCTATAAGGGCATCTATAACATAATCGAATGTATGATAGTCGTCGTTGTAAAGCATTAAAATTTTGTCTTCCGAGTTTAGTGTTTTAAGGTCTTCGTGTTCGGAATGACGTGTTTTTTTTTGTTCACTCATTGCTTTTACGATTTATTTTACAAAAATATAAAAAATTACGAATCGTGTAAAATGTTTCTGTTTTTATGTTTTTTACGTAAAAAAATCTTAAGTGTTTCGAGTTTATTTGTTTTTCAGAATTTCCGATGCTTCGGCGGCGCTTATTTTTATTCCGTTTTTGAATGCTATTACAAAACCGTCGTAATGCATGCTTCTGATGTCTTTTTTTACGGATGCCGCTTCTTTGTATGTTGCGTATTTGCCTACGGTATAAAGAAATAAACCTCCGTCGATACGCGTAACGTTTATCGGATATTTTTTTCTTATATCGTTAAATTGTTGCATTTCGGCATCGTTGAGTTTATGCGAGTATGCTGCTATTTGTACAGCAAAGTATATGTCGTCTTGTTTATCGGTTTTTAAAGACGTGTTTTTAGAAATGCTTGCAGCTTTTTGTAAGTCAATTTTTTCGCCGTAATTATATGCAACGACAAAAGTTCCTTCGTATCCGGAGGCGTTAAGTTTTTTGCTTTCTTCTTTTGCTTCTTCGTATGACGAAAACGGTCCGACTAAATATTTATGTGCCGCTTTGTTGTTTTCGTGTATAAGGTTTTTTATTCCGGGAAAGTCCGATTTTTGTTTCGGAACGGAAAAACTTCCTAATTGAACTGCGTATATAAGACCGTCAAATTCTGATATTTCTTTTATGCCGGAATTGTCGCCGGCATAGCCGTAGTATGTTTCGTTACCGGCATTGTTTTCGTATGCTTTGCCCGTAAGCAAAGACATTTCTTTTGCTTCTGTTTTTTCAAATTCTTCGTCTCTTATTATTTTTGATATTCCGTATGTTGCGGATTTTTTTACTCCGTCTTCAAAAGATACTATGAAGGGGTCGGATAATCCTTTTCTTTTTATTTTGTTAAGGACGTATTCGGCAGCTTTGTAGCTTCTGTATTCTCCGAGAAAGAATCTTTTGTAAGGGTTGTTTTTAAAAGTGTCGTAGCTTATCGGGGAATATTTTCCGTAAGTTTTCAGAGGTAACAGGTTTTTAAATAAACCTGCCTGAACTTTAAATACAATTCCTTTTTTCGGTTTCAGGGGCACGGGAGTAGGGTTGTATTTCGAATATTGGTATGAACCGGCATAATTGTAAGTTAGTTTTGCCGGAGAGTTATCGTTTGTTTTACCTTTATTTTCGTTTGTGTTTGTTTTTGTAACGGGTTTTTCGAAATATACGGCAAAAGCATTTTCCTGTTCTTGTAATGCGGAAAGTTCTGTTTGCACCGCATCCATTATTTGTATGTATTTGTTTGATTTATGTCCCGAATAAAAGTTTGCTTTTCGATATTTTCTCAGAGCTTCGGCATGCAGTTTTTGAGCTTTTTCTTCGTATTTGCGGGCTTGGTTTATTTTGTCGGATGTTCGTGCCTGCGGCAGATATTTTTCGTATATTTCGTATTTTGTTTTGTCGGCATTGAAGTATAAATCTGCGGCTTTCAGCATTTTATCCGTTAGTATTTCTTCAAGTCCGGCAGTCATTTTATGTTTCATTTCTTTTTCGTATTCGTCGTCGGCGGTTTCGGCTTCGGTTCTTATTTTATCTATTTTCGAGTAATCGTTGTTTACATCTTCCATTATTTTATCCGCATATGCTTTTTTGTCTTCGGCATCAGCCAAAGCCGAAAGGTCTTCGCGACTTATGTTGAGATGTTCAGTTATGAATTTTTCTTTTGATTCGTATATGTTGGGGTCGTTTTCGGGTGAATATTCGTTGTTGTTTTCGTATGTTTTGTTGTTTTCGGGTGCTGTTTTATTATTATCGGTATTTACCGTAACGTTATTATTTGTATTGTAGTTGATATCCGGGTCGTTCATGTAAACGGCGAAAGCAATTTCTTGATTGTGAATGGCTTCGAGGTGTTTTTCGAAAGCGAGTTTTAATGCGTCCGTTTCGGCTTTGCCGTTTAGTTTTTCGGCTTTTTCTTTCATTTCGGTGCCTTCAATAAATATTGAACGCGCATTTATTGCAATTTCTTCCGCTTTAAGGTGTTTTTTTGAGTTGTCGGTATTCATGTTTTTCAGCTTGTCGGCATATACATGAAATTTTATGTTAGTTGCTTTAAATAAATCGTTATATGCTTTAAGAGAAGTTTTAATTCCTTTTTTTTCGTATCGTTTTGCTTTTTTGAGTGTTTTTCCTCCGTAGTTTTCGGCAACTTTTTTAAATCCGTCGGCTTTTCTGAAATATTTGTCTGCTTCGAGCATGCGTGTTTTTCCTTCTGCGTAAAGATTATCTGCTTCTGCCAGTTTAATTTTTTGGGATTGGTTGAAAAGTTTATTGTAATAGGGTTTGTTTTTCAGGTTTCCGAAATCGTAATCTTCGGTAAATGCCGCTGATGTAAGCAGTAATAATACGGTTACGACCGTAATAAAATTTCCTGTAGAGATGTTTTTTCTTTTTTTCATTTTTTAATTTTTCAAAATAAAATGCTAATTTATAAAAAATGCGTTAAACGATGTCAGGCTTTTTATAAAAATCTTTTAACAGAGCTTGATATTATTGCAGACATAGGGGGTATGCGTTTTTTTTATTATGATGTATAACATATCTTTTACGGAAACTTAAGGGTTGCAATAGTCGTAAAATAAAATAAAAATATTTGTTTTGTGACGAGGTCTTGGTTTATATTTGCGGCTTCTTTGAAATTTGAAATTATAATAACAGAATCGGTATGAATCCTGAGATAGAGTTGGCAGTAATAAATAACGTAGAGTGTTTAAGGTTTAAGTTCAGAGGGCATTTCAGCGAGTCTGATGCTGTTGTTGCATCTGAAGAATGGAAAGAATATTTTAGAGAGTCATACGGCGGAAAGATAACCGTAGTGTGGGATGCCGCCGATATGAGCGGCTTTGACATAAAAGCCCGGTCGGTTTGGCAACATACTATAAAAGAGTTAAGCAAGCGTATAGATTGTGTATGGCTTATTGCCGAGTCGAGAATTATAAGGGCGGGTGCTCGAATGATGGCTGCGTTTACCGATTATTGTCTGAAAGTTGTTGATTCCGAAAAGAAAATAAAAGGTTAGTTTACGTTGTCTTTTCCTTCTATTTCCATTCTGAATTCCACCGCTTCGAATATGTATTTGTGAAACGGTGCTTTTGCTCTGTTTTTAAAGTCTTTAAAGTCGTATTCTTCAATAATGTCGAAGTTGTTTCGATTCATGCAAATCATTTTATTGCCGGTAACGTAAAACAGGTAGTCTCCGCAAAATGCCATAAAATATCCTTTTTTTGCATTGCCTTCGCATTTTCCTCCGGGTGTGGATATTGTAAATTTGCTGTATTCGGTGCTGTCGAAAAGTTGCTTACGGGGGGCAATCATATTCATGACGAGTTTGCCTTTACGGTCTATTACCAACAGACTTTTGTCGTTCGGGAAAAATATGTAATTATCGGTTATAAGGTATTCTTTCGGGCTTACGTATTGATAGTATTTAACCGTATTGTAAGGCAGGTCTTTGATAAGGGGTTTAACGTCTTTTTTTATTTTAAGTTCCCAGAGTATTTCGTGATTGTCAACAAAAAAGAATTTGTGTTTTTTGTTTATGTCGGCATCCGTAAAAGGGTAATAATACAGTTGAGCGTATGAAAAAGAGGGTATGATAACGATAAATAATATTATGATTTTTTTCATTTTAGATTTGTTTTTATGTTGTTTTAAATTGTTAATGCAAATATTATCCCAAACTTTATTCCGAATTACCTCTTTTAAGCATTGAAATTTCTTTTTCCGTAAGGAATCTCCATTTTCCTCTTTTAAGATTTTTTTTTGTGAGACCTGCAAAATAAACTCTGTCTAATTTTAATACTTCGTATCCTAATGCGGCAAACATCCGTCTTATTATTCTGTTTCTTCCCGAATGTATTTCCACTCCCACGTCTTTTTTGTTTTCGGGGTCGGGGTATGCGACAGCGTCGAACTTCATAAATCCGTCTTCGAGTTCTATTCCTTTTGCAAGTTTTTCGGCATCTGATTTTTTCAGGTTTTTGTCGAGAAATACGTGATAAATTTTCTTTTTGTTGTATTTCGGATGTGTGAGTTTTTTAGTGAGATTTCCGTCGTTTGTAAGTAAAAGAATACCTGTGGAGTCTTTATCCAGCCGTCCGACCGGATATATTCTTTCGGGTATTTTGTTGCCTATTATGTCTATTACCGTTTTTCTTCCTCTGTCGTCTGAAACTGTAGTGAGAACTCCTTTAGGTTTGTTAAGAAGTATATAAACGTTTTTTTCAAAACCTATTATTTTGTTTTTGTATTTTACCGTATCTTTTTTTGTAACTTTTGTTCCGAGTTCCGTAATTGTTTTACCGTTTACTGTTATGAGTCCGTTTTTTATGAGTTCGTCGGCTTCGCGTCGGGAGCAAATTCCGGCATTAGCAAGATATTTGTTAAGACGTAATGTTTTTTCGGTTGTTTTTTCGGAGAATGATGTTTTTTGTGGTCTCGGTCGGTTTGCTGTATTTTTATTTTTACGGGTATTGTTTTTTTTCATATCTGATATCTGATAATTAAAATTCGGGAACGGAATATTTTTTTTATAATTTTACGATTATTTTGCAAACTTAAATATAAAATCTTGTTTTATGGATAAAGAAACCATTATTATCGGTGCCGTAGCTTTAATAGTTGTTTTAACTGTAGTTCGCTATATAACAAAAAAAGCGTTTAAAATCTTATTGGCTCTTATAGTTCTGTTTGCGGCAGGACTTTTTTCTTATATTTATTTAACCGGTATTCATACTGTTGCGGGACTTGAAGAAAGATACTGCGAAGATCTTTCCGATATTAAAGATTCTTTGAAGTGTGTTTGTATAGTGCAACCTGTTTCCGAAGATTTTCACGAGAGATTCAGTGATGAAGAATTGGAAAACATGAATGAAATAACTTTTGCGAAAGAGTTGTCTAAAGCTCTTTTTAATAAGCGTAAAATTATTAATGAAAAATTAAAAGAAAATAATGCTTTACATCTGTTAAAAGAATTTAAAGACGATATTCTAAAGACTGAAAAAGACGAGTGAATTTTTTCGGCAGTTAAATAATTCATGATTGATCTTATAAGCGGAATGTCCTTTTTATACAAGGATGTTTTCCGCTTATTTTATTTGCGGATTAATTTGAACTTAAAACAGAGCAAGAGTTGCTTAAAATTAAAAGGTTTTTTATAACATATGAAACCGGGTTTTGTTGTTGTGTGTTGTATTGGTTTGATATACAGTATATTGCATACAAAACATCTTAAAATGAGAACTTCCTTACATTTATTTATGTTTTATAATATCTACATATCTGTATTTACGTTTGCATATTAATTTACTTTTGTCTCGAGATAAAAATCAAAACAAAATTCAGAAAATGGAAACAGGCGTTTCGAAATTCAACAAGTTTTTTTATACGTGGCTCATGTTGTTTGTCGTATGGTTAGGTTTTACGACTTCATTTGTGCCTTCGGAAATTATTACCGGAGTTTTTTTAAGTTTTACCATTGCGGTTTTTTCTTATAAAAGTTTTACTCAAGCCGGATTAAAATCATTAAGCCCGCAAAGACTGGTTTTGATGGTTAAATATTTTTTCGTGTTTGTAAGAGCGCTGGTAAAAGCAAATTTGGATGTTGCAAAGATTGTTATAAACCCGAAACTTCCTATTAATCCCGGCATAGTCGAGTTTGAAAGCAAACTTACCTCGTCTTTTGCACGAATGATTTTGGCTAACAGCATAACTCTTACTCCCGGAACTTTAACCGTTGATATTATTGATAATAAATTTTTTATACACTGGTTGTATGTTACCGGAACAGATCAGGAAACAGTTTACAAAGAAATTGCAAAACAGTTTGAAGATATTTTAGTAAAAATATATAATTAAATAAATATGAACTTGTTTTTTTTAATCATAATTTCCGTTATCTCTTTGGGAGCAATATTTGCGTTTATTCGTTTTATAAAAGGACCTACCGCCTCCGACAGAGTTATGGCGTTGGATACTTTGTCGGTTATGCTTATTGCCGTTTTGGTAGTTTTGGGCTTTTTGATGAAAAGATATATTTATATTGATGTGTCTTTAATTTATGCCGTATTGGGATTTATAGGCGTAATAACAATTGCCAGATATTTGGAAGGAGGAATTTAGAAGTTTAAATAATTTATCAAAATTTTTGATATGCAGATATTAAATTATACAGGGTATTTTTTTATAAGTGTAGGAGCCGTGTTTCTTTTTCTCGGCGGACTGGGAATTTTACGTATGCCCGATTTATATACGCGTTTGCAGGCAGGAACAAAAGCGAGTACTTTGGGAGCTATGAGCACCATACTCGGGGTAGGTTTGCTGCAACCGGAATGGCTTCTTAAAATAATAATAATAATTGTTTTTATAGCAATAGCCAACCCTTTAAGTTCACATGCACTTGCCAGAGGAAGCCATAAAGCCCGCCAATTACCGTATTTGAAAGACGAAAAAATCGGCGATGCTTATGAAAGTGAAACGGAAAACTCAGAAAAAAATAAAGAGGAGGATAAGTAATGACTAATATTGAAATTATACTTACGATTATTTCGCTGATTGTATTAATTGTTGCCGGATTTTATGCTGTTTTTAAAAAAGACTTAATACATGCCGTAGTGGCAACATCCGTAATCAGTTTGGTTTTGTCCTTAATGTTTTATTTGTTGCAGGCACCCGACGTAGCTTTAACTGAAGCTGCCATAGGTATAGCCCTGAGTACAATTATCTTTATCATAACCATAAGAAATACAAAACGTTTCGAAGATAAATAAAGAATTTATGAAAAATGTTATTATTATAAGTTTACTGGGTGTTACAGCATATTATTTGCTGAGCGCTTTTGTTTCGATTCCTTTCGGAGAAGATTTTATTAACGGAGTAAAAGATTTTTATCTTAACAAGTCTCCGGAAGATTTAAAAGTTGCTAACGTAGTAACTTCTATAGTTGTTAACTTCAGAGGTTTTGATACATTAGGTGAAGTAACGGTTTTATTTTTAGCTTCGACGGCTTTAGGCAGTATCTTATATCGCAGGAGAAGCAGTCATACTGCTTTAAACCCGCAAAGAACGGCACCCCAGGCAAGTACCTTGGTGCAAGCCGGAGCTAAAGTTATATTTCCTTTTACCGTATTGCTGGGAGCTTATGTTTTTATACACGGACATTTAACACCGGGAGGAGGATTTCAAGGCGGAGCAATTATAGCAACGGGTTTTTTGCTTATGCTTATTTCTTACAGAAAATTTTTCGTGGAACATAATGTTTTAACATGGATTGAAGCATTAGCCGGAACCTCTTTCGTTGTTATCGGTTTGGCGGGCTTGGTATATGCAGATAATCATAATTTTTTGGAAAACTTTCTGCCTGCCGGAGAATTAAATGACTTGTTAAGCGGCGGAATAATAGGCATAATATATATTGCAGTAGGATTTAAAGTAGGTGCCGAAATAACCGGTATTTTAGATACTTTACTTACTATAAAAGAAGCAGGTTTGGATCCCGAAGAAAATTAATATCTGTTAAATTAAAGATAATAAAAAATATGCAGGCATTTTTGACATACAGTATTTACGGCACGGCACTTTTTCTTATGTTGCTGGGGTTATATGCCGTTTTAATGAAGAAAAATTTGATAAAAATAGTTATAGGTTTATCTGTAGCGGATTCCGGTCTTCATTTGCTTTTTGTGGCAGTAGGATATATTAACGGAGGAACGGCACCTATTTTTTCTCCCGCAGTTGCGGGAACAGGTACCGTAATGACCGATCCTGTTCCTCAAGCATTGGTACTTACGGCTATTGTGATAGGATTCGGTGTTACTGCCGTAGCTTTGGCATTGGTTGTAAGATTATACAGAAAACACAACACTACTAATATTGACGAAATAAAGAACTTAAAATGGTAATGACAGATCCCGTATATTTTATAGCAATTCCGTTATTAACAGCATTCTTATTGCCGTTATTCGGAAAAATTTACAAGCCTTTAATAGGAATTATTCCGGGTTTGGTATTTGCCTTTACGGCATATATTTCATTTGATTTGTATTTTAATCTTGAGCCGGGTAAACCCGTTATAGTTCAAATGGCAGGATGGGCTCCGCCGTGGGGTATTAATCTTGTTTTCGGAGAATTCAGCGGTTTAATAGTCAGTTTAATAACTTTTTTGGCTTTTTTGGTATGGGTTTACAGTTATAATTTTAAAAAAGTAGGCTTCGATAATTCAAAAAAATATTTTACTTTATTAATGCTTATGGTTGCCGGCTCAATAGGAGTGGTGCTTACCGGGGATATCTTTAATATGTTCGTATTTTTGGAGATTACCGCTATATCTTCTTACGGTTTAACGGCATTTTATAAAGGACGGGACAGTGCCGAAGCCGCATTTAAATTTTTGTTGATAGGATCATTGTCTTCGACTTTTATTCTACTTGCAATTTTATTGCTTTATAAACAAACGGGAACTTTAAATATGGCTGAAATTGCGATAAAATCTCAAGCAATAGATCCTAAAATAAAATCAATTATAGCAATACTGTTTTTTGTCGGGTTCGGTATAGAGGCAGAAATGTTTCCGCTAAACGGTTGGGTTCCCGATGCATATTCTCAGGCACCCGGTCCGGTTGCAGCTTCTTTTGCTTCAATATTGGCAAAATCCGGAATTTATGCTTTAATAAGAGTTTTTTATACGGTATTGGATGTTGAAGGTATCTTTAATTTATTACTTACGGCAGGTTTATTAACGATTATTTTTGCCGAATTTACGGCAATGAGACAAACAAGATTGAGACGCATGCTGGCATATTCCAGCATAGGGCAAATGGGCTTGATAATGGTAGCTTTCAGCTTTAATACCAAAGCAGGAGTTTTTGCCGGATTATTCTTAATGTTTAATCATGCCGTTATAAAAACATTACTGTTCTTGGCATCAGGATTTTTAACTTATTCTACAAAGCAAAAGAAAATAAGAGATTTGGACGGATTCGGTAAAATAATGCCTTTTACTTCATTAATGTTCGGGTTAGGAGCTTTTGCAATTGTCGGATTACCGCCGTTTTCGGGTTTTTGGGGAAAGTTAAACATGCTTACGGCAACAGCTGACAGCAATTTATATCTTGTAATAGCTCTTATATTGGTAGTAGCCGTAGTTGAAATAATTTATTATTTTAAAGTTATAGGAAGATTGTATTTCAGAGAGCGACATGAAGACGTAAACATACAAAAACCTACTTGGAATGCGGTTTTGGCTATGTCGATATTGGCATTGGTTATTATAGGAGTAGGGTTGTATCCCGATTTTATAACCGATTATTTGGCAAAAGCAACAAACGAACTTTTTGATAAAGCAGGATATATAAAGCATGTTTTGCCGAGTTTATCATTAAACTAAAATAAAATTATTTACAAGAAATTAAGCCTATAAAAAATGAGCAGCTTAGTAATTTTAATACTTATTATTGCCGGTTTTGCTTTGTTAAGTTATTTCGGACACAGTATCAACAAAACCGCAGGTAATATTGCCGTTTTTGCGGCGGCGGTTTTAATTCCGCTTTATTGGTTTACCCGAGTAGATTTCTCGGAAACCGTATCTTTTACAATTTCGGGGTTTCAGATGGAACTCGGATATAACATGTACGGTAAATTATTCAGTTTAATAGTAATGATTCTTTCGCCTCTGGCTTTAATTTATGCCTTAGGTTATATGAAAGATAGTAAAAGAACGGGAACTTTTTATTTCAGCTTTTTATTCTCTATATTGGGAATGACGGGCATTTTAATGAGCCGGGATTTTATCAGTCTTTTTATATTTTGGGAAATAATGACATGGTCATCTTACTTATTAGTTATATTTCTCGGAAAAGACGTTGAAAAAACAGGTATTCGTTATATGGTTTTCAGTGCATTGGGAGCATATGCCATGTTTATGGCAATTGTTATAATACATCGCAATACCGGAAGTATGATGCTTAATGATTATTTTAATGCTTTCGGAAATTTTTCAACAGGAACAAAATTTCTTACAGGTATTTTGCTGATGTTCGGTTTTGCTCTGAAAAGTGCTGTAATGCCGGTGCATGTATGGGCTCCCGGAGCATATTCAAATACACCTATGGCATATACATCCGTATTTTCCGGTGCATTATCTAAAATGGGAGTTTACGGTCTCGGTTTTGTCGTTATTAATTTGTTTGCTCATGCAAATCTACATTTTGCAGGAACAATATTGGCATGGTTAGGTGCCGTAACTGCCGTACTTGCAACTTTCAGTGCGATATTTCAAGATGATGCAAAAAAATTACTGGCATATTCGTCTATCGCACAGCTCGGATATATTGTTACCGGTATCGGAATAGGAACTGAACTCAGTATTTTTGCGGGATTATACCTTGCAGTTTTACATGCTGCGTTTAAAGGTGTATTATTTATGGCGGCAGGTGCCGTAGAACGTCAGGCGGGTTCTACGGATATGACTGAAGTGACAGGTCTTATAAGAAAAATGCCGCTGACGTTTTTTGCATCTCTGGTAGCAATAATAGCATTGGCAGGAGTCCCTCCTTTAGGAGGATTTGTCGGGAAATGGATGTTATACGAATCATTAATTAACAACGGAAATTTTTTAATGGTTATAATGATATTCCTTTCTTCTACGGCAGCATTCCTCTACAGTTATAAGTTTTTATTCGGTCTGTTTTTAGGACAAGAAGAACCGGAATTTGAAAATGTAAAAGAGGCATCTCCCTTAATGACGATTCCCATGCTCTTGTTATCTGTATTTTTAATGATTACGGGATCTTTTCCGGGAATAGTTTTTAAATATATTGCCGAAGGAATGACCGATCTCGGATTCCATGATGTAAACTGGCAAATGTCGGTTCTTACAAACGCTTGGGGAGACAGTGTTAATTTACAACATGTTACCCTTTCTATAGGAGTTGTTTTTGTCGTGTTTTTGATATTCTTAACTTGGAAAGGATACAAAAAAACTTATTATGTGTCCACTAAAGACATAAGTTCTTCCGGAGAAGTAATCAAACCTGAAGACAACATGACTTATTCAACAGACTTTTATAAACCTTTCGAGCGTGTTTTACATCCGATTTTAAAAAGAAAAATAGAAAAATATTATGACGAATTCGGAGAAGGTATAGGAGCATTATTTGATTTTATGAGACGTATTTATACGGGTAACGGCCAAACTTATGCTTTTTACGTAATAGTATTTTTGGTTATATTATTGGTTTTCAGTAAAAATATATTCGGATATTAAATTTGCAAATAATAAAAAAATCCTTAAAAAAAGAAAATGGAAGGAATAGGATATAAAATACTCGGAGCACTTCTTACCACACTTTTGGCTTTTACGGTGGGAATGTTCTATGCCGGTTTCAGAAGAAAAATAATAGCACGTATACAAAACAGAGTAGGACCGCCCGTTTATCAAAATTTTTTAGATGTATTAAAATTATTATCTAAAAAAACATCCGTTAATCACGGAATAATGCAACATCTTGCTCCTTTATGGCTTATAACAATGTCCGTATCGACTTTGATGTTTATTCCCGTACTGAAAGACGGACTGTTTTTTACGAATTTAAACTTCAGCGGAGATTTAATATTCTTATTGTATATTATGGTATTCGGACCTTTAGGTATGGCTCTGGGAGCAGGTCAGACCGGAAACCCGAATTCTGCAATAGGTGTGAGCAGAGGTTTAACACAGATGGTAGGTTTTGAAATACCTTGGATTATGGCAATAGTTGCATTAATGATTCAATATAAAACTACTTCGGTAACCGGATTATTGGATATCCAGAGCCAAAACGGTACATGGATGATGTTTTCGTCTCCTCTGGCTTTTATTGCCGCATTATTGGCAATGCCCGGAATGTTCAGGTATGCTCCTTTTGATATTGTAGGAGCTCCTGCCGAATTGGCTTCCGGTCCCATATCGGAATTCGGAGGCAAATATTTATCAACAATGATGACAAGCGGTTCTATTTTCGCTTTTGTAAAATTAACATTATATGTTGATTTGTTTATGGGCGGAGCGTCAAATCTTATAGAATTGGTAATTAAAACATTTGCTTTATATATGTATCCCGTATTATGGGGAGCCGTAAGTCCTCGTTTCAGAACGGAACAAGCCGTTAGATACTTTTGGGGCTGGCCTTTGTTTTTCGGTTTTGCGGCATTAATATATGCTGCCTTTTAAATTTTAAGGTAATTTACAGAAGACATAAAAAATGTATAACGATAAAGAATCTCAAAAAATAGTTGACATTATTCAGAACTTTGCAAGAAAACATTCTTTGTTTGTTTTGGCATACGGAACCGGTTGCGGAGCAATAGAAATTCCTCCTACCATGACTTCACGTTACGATGCCGAACGGTTCGGTATCAGAGGCGCGGCTACGCCGAGGCAAGCTGACGTGCTGTTAATAACCGGATATCTGGCTACTAAAACATTGAAACGTGTTATAAGAGTTTACGAACAAATGCAAGACCCGAAATACGTAATGGGTTTCGGTTCGTGTGCAATAAACGGAGGTATGTATTGGGACAGTTATAACACTATAAACATGCTCGATAAATATATACCGGTAGATGTTTACATTAACGGATGCATGCCCAGACCGGAAGCCGTTATAGCCGGATTTGTAAAGTTGCAGAAATTAATACAAGAAGGTAAAGCAGACGGTTGGGACAGATATAAAAAAAATCTGGACGAATATAGAGCAAATCAAAAGAAAATTATAACTAATTGGGTAATGCCCGATTTTAACCGGTAAAATAAAATTCATTATGTCCGAAAACATTTTACATAACGAACAAAAACTTTTAAATCTTTTGGAGAAAAAATTTCTTCTTAAAGAAAGCCGTATTATAAGGGCTAAAAGAGTAGAAGTAAAAGTGGAACCTAAAGAAGTAATTCCGGTTTTGCTTTATGCCAAAGAAAACAGCGGATATATACATTTTGCTCATATGTCTTGCGTTGACTGGATTGAAGACGGAGAATTTGAAGTAGTTTATATATTGTGGCATCCCGAAGAAAAAATAAATCTTTTCGTAAAAACAAGAGTTCCCAGAGACAACGGCAGTTTGCCGAATATTGATTTTATTTGGAGACAAGCAAATACTTACGAAAGAGAAATACGGGAAATGTTCGGTTTGCGGTTCGAAGGTCTTGAAGGCAGAAAAGAGTTTATACTGGAAGATTGGAACAATATTCCTCCTATGCGCAGAGATTTCGATACGGAAGCATATGTTAAAGAGGTATTCTTCCACAGATTGGGCAGAGAAGACGCAAAAGACGTAAGAGAAAAGATACAAGAACGTACGGACGAAGAATTACCGGATTTTGCAAAAAAATATTCGCGTGACTAAACGCCCTGATATAAATAAGGATATAAAACTATATTTAAAGCACATTTTATGATGCGAGAAAAAACGACAACTTTATATTTAGGACCTCAACATCCCGGAATTACCGGAAATATGATGGTAAAATTACAAGTGCAGGGAGATACGGTAGTTAAAGCCGAAACTCACGTAGGTTATTTACACAGAGGTTTTGAAAAATTAATGGAACGCAGAAATTGGCTTCAGAGTTTTACGATTGTTTGTCGTATATGTGTTCCCGAACCAGACCCCAACGAAGAGAATTATTCTCGTGCAGTAGAAGAAATTGAGGGCAGGGAAGTACCGGAAAGAGCTAAATATATCCGTGTGATGACATTGGAACTGGCACGTATTGCCACGTATCTTTTGTGGTACGGCGGTCAATCCGGGTCTGCCGGACTTTATACAATGCCGCAATGGAGTGTGGGAGACAGAAATTATATTTTGGATTTATTCGAAGATTTAACAGGCGGGCGTATATATCATATGTATATCTGGCCCGGAGGAGTGAGACGCGATTTGCCGCACGGATTTAAAGATAAAGCCATGAGGACAATGGATTATCTTGAAAAAAGATTGGATGATTACGATAAGTTGATGTTTGAAAATTCTATTTTTCAAAAAAGAGCCAAAGGAGTAGGAATAATAGACCCCGAAAAAGCAACAGAATGGGGAGTGGTAGGTCCGCCTTTAAGAGCTTGCGGTATAAAAAGCGATGTAAGAAAAGACGATCCTTACGAAGTTTACGACAAACTTGATTTTGAAGTGCCGGCAATGGAAGGAAGCGATGTTTGGACACGCGCTTTAATAAGACGATTCGAGATTCGCCAGTCGATAAATTTAGTAAGACAGGCATTGGATAAGATGCCATCCGGAGAGTATTACAATAAAATTCCCAATCCTCATAAATGGACAATACCCGCGGGTGATGCTTTTGTTAAAACCGAATCTGCAAGAGGAGAATTTGCATATTACATGGTAAGCGACGGAAGTAACAAACCGCGCAGAGTACATGTAAAAGGACCGGCATACGTACACGGTGTTACTTTATTGGAAAATTTACTGGTAGGTGAGAATATAGCTGATGTTTCATTTATTATGAACAGTCTCGGAACATGCCCGCCGGAAATAGAACGCTAAAAATCATAAGATTCTAAAAAAGAATTAATAACATTATAAGCTGTATAAAATGGCATTTTTTGATTTAAAAGGTTTATTATCACCCGTAACGGGGTTAAAACAATTAGGTAAAAAACCGCATACGTTAATGTTTCCCGAAGTACCGGAGCATGCCTCCGACAGATACAGAGGATTGCATTACAATAAATTAGACGATTGTATCGGTTGCGGAAACTGTTCATCTATTTGTATGAACGAAGCAATTGATATGATAGAAATAGAAGGTATAGAAGGGAAAAAAGGAGACTCAGGGTTACGTCCCCGGGTTGATAACGGGCGCTGCTGTTGGTGTGCGCTTTGTGTGGAAGTATGTCCTACCGGCTCGTTAAATTTAACTAAAGATTACATATTTGTTTCCGACAGCGGAGATGATTTTTTGTGGACACCGGGTGTAAGCAATAAAGATAAAGGCGAAGAATTAATATCTTTTACCAGCAGTAAGGAAACATCACTCTCGGATTATACCAGAGTTCCGATGCGCGAACTTGACGGAGACGTAAGAATTAAATCTTTTGCAGAAGCTGTTTTGGGATATAACAAGGAAGAAGCCCGCAAAGAAGCATCACGTTGTATAAGTTGCGGTTTGTGTACCGAATCATGTCCCGATCATATGCATATTCCGGAATACATTAACGCAATAGCAAAAGGTAACGACGAAGATGCCATACGTATTATTTACGATAACAATCCTTTACCTGAGATGTGCGGTAAGGTTTGTACACGTCGTTGCGAAGATGTTTGTGCCATGACTCACAGAGGAGATGCCGTCGCTATCAGATGGTTGAAACGTTATGCGACGGAAACCGCAAAAACAGCCGATGTTATAAGAGAAATCGTTAATCCTGAAATAAAAGAACCTAACGGTAAAAAAGTAAGTGTAATAGGAGCCGGTCCGTCCGGACTGACCGTTGCTTATTATCTTTCATTAAGAGGTTTTGACGTTACCGTTTACGAAGCAAAAGCAAAAGCCGGAGGTATGACTTTTTACGGTATTCCTAAATATCGTCTTCCTGCCGACAGTCTGGAAAAACAGGTTTCTTATATGCAAAGTATAGGTGTAAAAATTAATTTTAATACCAGAGTCGGAAAAGATATTTCTTTTAAAGAAATTTATGATAATTCCGATGCCGTATTTATGGGTGTAGGTTTCGAAAAACCGTGGACTCTCGGTATTCCCGGAGAAGAATTAAAAGGTTCTTTACAGGCGGTTACTTATCTGGACGTTATAAACAGCGGCAAAGAAATGGAAATAGGAGACAAAGTAGCGGTAATAGGAGGAGGTAATGTTGCAATAGACGCAGCTCGCGTTGCCCGACGAAAAGGTGCCGACGTTACAATAGTTTACAGAAGAAGAGTAGAGGACATGCCTGCAGATTGGGAAGAAATAGAAGGCGCTGAAGACGAAGGCGTTCATATTATGCCTC
This sequence comes from Chlorobiota bacterium, assembly GCA_013153865.1. Classification (GTDB taxonomy): domain Bacteria; phylum Bacteroidota; class Bacteroidia; order Bacteroidales; family JAADGE01; genus JAADGE01. The sequence goes on from JAADDR010000170.1 coordinate 20,858, forward strand.
AAGGTATTCCCATAGAAATAATAGGAGACGAAAACGGAAAAGTAACCGGGTTGAAATTTGCACGTGCAGAAATGGTTCCCGATCCGAACGGCGGCAGACCGCGACCTAAACTTATCGAGGGAAGCGAGGAAGTTATGGCAGTAACTGCCGTTATCGGAGCTATAGGTCAGGAAGGCGATTACTCGTTTATTCCCGAAGATATGAAAGAACAAATAAAAACAGAGAGAGGACGATTTATAGTTAACGATAAAAAACAAACAAGTTTACCTAAGTTGTTTGCAGGCGGTGATTCGGTTAACAGAACCGCTGATGCTATCAGTGCTATTGCCGACGGCTTCAGAGCCGTAAAAGGTATTGAGGAGTTTTTGATGAAATAATGTATAAAAG